>JBBQFG010000065.1:0-21254 GCA_038321765.1 Elainellales cyanobacterium | reverse complement strand
ACCCATTTGACATCTAATTAGAATTGAGATTTAGGGCGATTTTTGGGCAGTAGGGGCGAAGCATTTGCACTCGAATTGACGCTGCGTTGCCAGAATATTGATGCAAATGCTTCGCCCCTACAGAATATTCGCGATCACTGGAAAGATGTCAAATGAGTTCTGTAGCTTCAGCCAGTCATCTTAGGACAAGGGGCTTAAGCCCCTTGTTGGCTGACGTGCTAACCTGCGTCCTAACGTTTGTGGCGACGGCTATACCCAAGCGATAGGTGGCTCGACAAAATGTCTTGCCGCGATCGCTACAATGAGCAGTAATGATCCAGCCCCGCTCTAGTCACTGGGAGCACCGTCTATGGTGACAACACCGGATAAATCTACCCAACCAGCCGCCCTCACGATTACCTGGGAGCGATTGCCCGATACTGTACCGCTGGATGATGAACCCGTTGATAACACCGGACAACCACTGATTGCCGAGGCGCTGCGCGAAGCACTAGAACTGACTGGGTACATTCAACCTCAGATGCTAATGGCATCCAACTTTGGCATTTGCGCTACTCTCAATGGCAAACTGGTCATTAAAGCGCCGGACTGGGTTTATGTGCCTACGGTTATGCCGCTATCGTCAGGAACAAGCGATCGCCGCAGCTATACCCCAAATCTGGATGGTGACATTCCCAGTGTTGTCATGGAGTTTTTGTCAGAAACCGAGGGTGGAGAATACTCCGTCAAACCGACCTACCCACCGGGTAAATGGTTTTTCTACGAGCACATTCTCCAAGTGCCTACCTATGCCATTTTTGATCCGGCTCTTGGCAATCTGGAGGTGTATCACCTGCAAGCCAGAAAATACGAATTGGCAACGCCCAACGCCGACAATCGCTACTGGATCGCTGCGCTGGGTTTGTTTTTGGGCACTTGGCAAGGTACAAAAGAAGCACGCAACGGCTACTGGCTGCGCTGGTGGGACGAAAGCGGCTCGATGCTGCTTTGGGCAGTAGAGCAAGTAGAGCAAGTAGACCAAGCCCGTCAACAGGTTGAACAAGAACGCCAGCGGGCAGAACGGATGGCTATCTATCTGCGATCGCAAGGGATTGATCCTGATTTACTGTAATCCCGGTTTGCTCTTAAATAGATGGGCGTAATTAAATATCAAATCTTAAAAGTCTGCGCCGCCCGCGCAGCGGGCGGCGCAGACTTTTAGAATCTTGTTTTTATTTAGGTTGAACTACTTAAGAAACGCCATGACTATCACAACGGCCAAATGGACGCTCAAAGACTACCACCGGATGATTGAGGTGGGTCTTTTAGAGAATCGTCAGGTTGAACTAATAAATGGGGAAATTATTGAGATGTCACCGGAGAGTCCCGAACATGCTCAGCAAAATACAAATGCGGCTGATTACTTAAACGGGCTGTTGGGCGATCGCGCTGTGGTTCGCGATGCTAAACCCGTTACGCTGCCTGCAAGCGGCTCTGAACCCGAACCAGATTTGGCCATTGTGGAACCGCTCCGCTCCCTTTACCGGACGCGTCATCCGTATCCTGAAAATATTTTTTGGCTGATAGAATTCTCTAACACTACCCTGAGCAAGGATTTAGAAATCAAGCGAAAGACCTATGCTACTGCCGGAATTAGAGAATATTGGGTCGTTGACTTAAACAGTCAGCAGCTTAGAGTGTTTCTTGATCTGGCTGATGGCGATTATCGCACCGAAACAATGCTCTCCAGCGGAACGGTCAGCCCCCTGGCATTCCCCGACCTGACCATTGCTGTGCAACGCTTGCTGGAAGAATAGGTTCTCCTGGTTTTCGCAAATGTTTTTTCCGCGCAGTGTTTAAACGCGTCGTAGAGCGGTATATCCTGCTGTAGGGCAAGATTGTGATGTGCGATCGCTAACTAACAAAATCAGCAACGTTGATCAACCTATGAGTCACTGTGTAGGGTTAAAAGGATGGTTTTGTTGGATGAGTGCGGCGAGCTTGATGTTGGGCAGCCCTGATGGGGTGGCTGCTCAACGGCTGCCCACCTGTCAACCACCTAGTGCAGGTGAGTATTTACTGATGGTGGTCAACCCAGATCAAAGCACCCTACGGCAATTGCAACAGGTGGTGCCCCGTAATGCTTCGACAACGACCTGTGACTATTTAGGTATCGTCGTTACCCGCATAGGGGGATTTACAACCTCACAATCGGCAAGCACTTGGGCACAATACATCACCAACACGATGGGATTGCGCTCGTTTGTGGCTCGCGCTGGCGGTGCGTCAACGTTGACACCAACTCAGCCCAATCCTGACAATTCTCAATCGTTAGGGGCAGGGTTTGCTGTACTGGTCAATTATTTCAATCGCCCCGATATCGCTGCTGAGGTGCAACAGATTTCCGGCAACCCAGTCAGACTGGTGGCCTACGAACAGCGCACGTACCTATTGGCGAGCAACACCACCGATTTGACGATCGCCTCTACCCTACTAAAAACGTTGAGCGATCGCGGCTTCTCCGTCATGATTGTAGACAGTCGGCGAGTTTTGCTAGTGCCTTCAACCGTTAGGGCAGTCGGAGGCCAATAACCAATAACTTAAACCAATAACCTAATAGGCAGCGGCGGCCAGCCACGATATCGCAACGCCCAGAATGCATCCCGCAATCACCTGCACGGGCGTGTGTCCTAGCAGTTCTTTGAGCTGTTCTTCATGAAAGGTGGCATCGTGGAAGAATTCTTCCATCATTTGATTGAGCACGCGGGCTTGTTTCCCGGCGGCTTGGCGAACGCCCGCCGCGTCGTACATGACAATCACAGCAAAAATGGCCGCGATCGCAAATTCGGGAGTTTCCCAGCCGCTGGTTTGGCCGACCCCGGTTGCCAGCGCCGTTACAAAGGCAGAATGGGCGCTTGGCATTCCCCCTGTTTCAAACAGGGTACGCACCGTCACCTTGCCATGACGCACCAATTCCACCACCAGCTTGAGCACTTGGGCAATCAGGCAAGCAGCGATCGCCACCAGCAAGACCATGTTGTGAAGAACGTTGGCGAAATCTTGCATGGGTCACCCCTAATGAGTGCGGGCAGTGATGTAATCGGCGATCGCCAATAGGGGCTGAGCGCGATCGCCATAGGGAGCGAGTTGAGCCTTTGCACTGGCCACCAACTGATCGGCCTGCCGCTTCGATTCTTCAATTCCCCAAAAGCTAGGATACGTTGCCTTCTGAGCCTGCAAATCTTTACCCGCCGATTTGCCCAATTCTTCCGACGTGGCAGTAATATCCAGTACATCATCCACAATCTGAAAGGCCAAGCCAATATCCTGCGCGTAGCAAGACAGCGGTTGGCGATCGCTATCGGACACCCCTGCCAAAATTGCGCCAGAGATCACACAGGCTTCGAGCAAGGCTCCCGTTTTATGGCGGTGAATGTAGGTCAAGGTTTCGATCGTCACATCCGACTTGCCTTCAGACTCCAAATCTACGACTTGGCCTCCGACTAGCCCCGCTGCACCTACCGCTTGCGCCAGTTGCACAATCACCTGAAGCGTACGATTGGCGGGAACATTCTGAGTCTTTGCGGCAATATGCTCAAAGGCATAGGTCAACAGCCCATCCCCAGCCAGAATAGCGATGTCTTCGCCGTAGACCTTGTGATTGGTCAACTTGCCACGACGATAGTCGTCGTTATCCATAGCCGGCAAATCATCGTGAATCAGCGACATGGTATGGATCATCTCTAGGGCACAGGCGGTCGGCATTGCCATCTCTAAGGTGCCGCCTACCATTTCGCAGGTTGCCAGACACAAAATGGGACGCAGTCGCTTGCCCCCTGCCATCAGGGAGTAACGCATGGACTCGTAGATGGTTTCTGGGTAAACAACGGCGATCGCCTGGTCTAATGCCACCTCTACCAGTGCCTGTCGCTCTGCCAGATACCTGGATAGGTCAAACGCTTGGGTCGTAATCATGTCCTGATTCGTAAACCTTGTCATATCCTCACAGAGTTCTGTGGATTGGTAATGGTATTGATGTAAGGATTTTTTGATGGGCGGGCAAAGGCCGCCCATCAAAAAATCCTTACCAATTTAGGAATACCTGTGGATTTAAGTCTATGAATTAAATACGGTGTTGCTGATTTCATGTGTGATTTTTTTTGAAAGGCTCGCTCTGCGCCCCTTTCAAAAAAAATCACACCCAGATTAGCAATGCCTTAAATATCTAGACGCAATCAACTTTACCGTGGATGAGGGATCTTGAAGAAGTCGTTTTATTGAGGTTTTTAGATTATTTGCCCAACTCTCATGCCAAATGGCAAAAAAAGCTGGTCATGGCGACTCGACAAGGCTACCTCAGATCCAGCCCCAGACGTTGGCAATAGCTCCAAATTGTGTTGTACATCAGCATGGTTACTGTCATGGGCCCTACGCCTCCCGGTACAGGAGTTAGCCATGAAGCGGTTTCTTTCACCCCTTCAAAGGCCACATCCCCAACCAGCTTGCTGCTGCTAGCATCACCCACTCGGTTAATTCCCACGTCTACTACGACGGCTCCTGCTTTAACGTACTCAGGCGTAATCATCTCAGGACGACCCACCGCTGCCACAAGAATGTCGGCGCTGCGACAGACGGCAGCTAGGTCAGGCGTTTGGGAATGGGCGATCGTTACCGTTGCATCCTTTGCCAGCAGCATCAACGCTAGCGGCTTACCCACCAAAATGCTGCGTCCTACTACTACAGCGTGTTTTCCCTTGAGTGGCAGCTTGTACTCATCTAACAGGCGCATGACTCCGGCAGGGGTGCAGCTTTGCAGTCCTAGCTCTCCTCGCACAAGTCGCCCCAGATTAGTCGGGTGCAGCCCGTCGGCATCTTTATCGGGATGAATTTGGTTCAGTAGCGTCACAGAATCGAGATGATTGGGCAGAGGCAGTTGAACCAAAATGCCGTCTACTCGGTCATCGTGGTTCAACTCGTTAATTAGCTGCATTAAGGTGTCCTGCGTTGCATCTACCGGCAATTGCTTGCCGAAGGACGCAATCCCGATCTTTTCACACGCTCGCTCTTTGTTACGCACGTAGGCTGCACTAGCAGGATTGTCACCTACCATTAGCACCGCCAGACCGGGCGATCGCCTCCCTTGGGCAGTAAAATTGCCCACCTGCTGCGCCAGTGCAGACTGCATTTTTTGCGCCAGTGCCTTGCCATTAAGAATGTCAGCCATGCGTTCACGGAAAAGGGTATAGGACGTTCTACATCTACTGAATCTAGCTCTGCTGAATCATGCTTCTGCATATAAGCAAGGCTCACGCTTCAGAAGTATCGGCGACCGACTTGCAATACTAATAAGTAGTTCAACCTAAATAAAAACAAGATTCTAAAAGTCTGCGCCGCCCGCGCAGCGGGCGGCGCAGACTTTTAAGGTTTTATATTTAATTACGCCCATCTACTTAAGACAAAGCTATGGAGATGCCTCTCTATAATGAGCTAGGGATGCACACTAAAAAAACCCGGCATTACTTAATCTGAGTATGAATTTTTTTGAAAGGCGCAGAGCGCGCCTTTCAAAAAAATTCATACATGAAATCAGAAACATCAAAAAACCCGATCGCTTAGATGGCATGAAAGTTAAGTGGTACCACTGGGGATGGGGAATGTTGGGGGTGAGCGCGATCGCCTGTGTGATCAGTTCGCCGCTCAGGTTTCCTATGCTCAACATCCTGAATATTCCCAGCGCCATTGGCGACGTTCAATCAGCGCCCTTTTGGTTTCCTCTACCCGTTTGTGTGGCAGGCATAGTGGGCGATCGCGCTCCCATTGTCAACGGGCAACTGTACCAACTCAAAGACCCTAGTGGCAGCATTTGGATTGTATCCTCTGACACTAGCCTTCAGCCCGGTCAATCCGTCAAGATGAAGGGAACACTGCAATTTCAAAGCATTGTGATAGAAGGAGTAGAGCAGGGGGAGGTATACATAGAGCAGCAAACTAGGTAGAGCAGCAAACCAGACCCTATTTGCCCAGTAATCATCGTAGATTAACAAATCTGCTCCCTCTTTCCCCAGTAGGTGCTTACCTCAATACACCCTGATTGACTGACAAAAGCCCTGAACGTCTCATTACTCCGTTGTCAACCCGCCCTAAAATAAATTTTGGGCTAATGGTGAAAGTCTATTGAAATAGACTCAGATCCTGATCTAGTCCTCTTTAGAGGACTTTCGCAATGAGCCAGGAAATTGATTTCCTGGCGGTACAGCAGGTGTCCAAGAGATTTGTCAGTCAACCAGCAATACACCTCCTGCATGAATGCTTTTTTGAGAGCGTGAATCGTTTCCTGGCGAAGCTGGGAAACGATTCACGCAGGAGGTCTAAATAGATGCCCGATGGCATCAAGCACCTGTGTAAAACGTCCATCCTTCACCTTTTACTTTATGTCTTACCCTCCGGTTGAAGTTGCGATCGCCATTCTTTACCAAGGGGAAAATTTTTTGATGCAACTGCGCGACGACATTCCAGGAATTTATTATCCTGGTCAGTGGGGTTTCTTTGGAGGGCATATTGAACCCGGAGAAGCCCCCGATGTCGCGGTAAAACGTGAACTGCTAGAAGAGATTGGCTATGCTCCCAGCAGCGTGGCTTCTTTTGCCCGCCTAGAGTCTCCAGAGACAATTCGCCATGTGTTTTATGCACCGCTGACCGTGCCCGTAGACACATTAGAGCTAAATGAGGGGTGGGATTTAGGACTGTTGAGCATCACCGACATTGAACGGGGCGATCGCTACTCAGCACGAGCCAACCAAGTGCGTCCGTTAGGCCAGCCCCACCGACAAATCTTGCTAGACTTTTGGCACCAAAACATTTTGAAAAAAATAACTAAGTAGGTAGGCTTAAGTAAGTATAAAATCCTAAAACCCTGCGCCGCCCGCGCAGCGGGCGGCGCAGGGTTTTAGGATTTGGTTTTTATTTAGGTTGAACTACCTAGCATAAAAAATGCTAACAGCCTAAACAGTACAGACAATAAGCGATCAAGACGATACGTAATGACGAATTCACAGGGTACTGAACCGACCAGTTCCAAATCGCTGGCCTACACTGTCCGAGTCAGTCAACGGGCGCGCAATGTTAGCATTCATGTTTCCCATCAGGGAGAGGTAGAGGTCGTAATTCCCAAGGGCTTTGACCCAAAGCGGGTGCCTGAGATTATCGAGCGGCGGCAGAGCTGGGTACTTCTCACCCAGCAAAAACTAGCAGCTAACCGCCAATCGGTGCTCCCAGAGACTCTAGAGACTCTTGACCAACTACCCCAACAGATCCAACTGCGATCGCTACCCGAAGACTGGACAGTTACCTATCGTCCTGGCCGAGGAGCGCAGATTGTTGCTAACACTATGGGCAACCATCAATTGCAGCTACAGGGGGCAACTCACAGTGTAGAAACCTGTCAGGCGTTGTTGCAGCGCTGGCTCAACCGCAAAGCCATGCTTCACTTTGAACCCTGGTTGCGGCAGGTCAGTAAAGAGATTTCCCTTCCCTTTAGTACCGTTTCAGTTCGCCATCAAAAAACGCTCTGGGCTAGTTGTTCTAGTAAGCGATCCATTAGTCTCAATGCAAAACTTCTGTTTCTGCCGCCACCGCTAGTGCGCTATGTCTTCATCCATGAACTCTGCCACACCATTCACATGAACCACTCACCCAAGTTTTGGGCACTGGTGGCTGAAAAGGAACCCAATTACCAACAAATTGACCGGGAACTCCGTAAAGCATGGCGCTACGTTCCTGCGTGGGCAGAGTAATAGCAAATATATGGCACAAGACGTTATGCGCCTAGGTTGAGATTTTTTGTAGAAAATTCTCCAGCGCAAGGTTGCACACAGACGGATCTATTTTAATATTTAGATGTAGAATAACATTGCATTTGTGCAGCGTATTGGTAGTCCTAAATTGGTAATGATTTTTTGAAGCGCTGGCTTTGCCAGCGCTTCAAAAAATCATTACATCAATGCCACTACCATGCAGCGTATTAACACGACCTAACTACCAACGGCAATAGAAATAATACGTAAAAAAATCTATCTTTATCACCTAAGACATATGTAAACCTACCCAACTTTTGGTATGCAATCGACTCTTCACGCTAAATCATCCGGGCTTGACAGTAAGTTCATGAACCTTTATGTGGACAACCCTTCAGCATAGCTGGAGCTAGTTTTACAAGGTCAGTTAATCATGAACTTTGAAACATCGGTTACGCAGACTGGCTCAGGATTAACAGCGGTAGGAGCTTTGCCCACCGCAACATCTGGTTTAAATCCATATCAATCGTTCTCAAATACTCTGCTGAGCACAGACTGGAACCCTTCCATTAGTGCGCCCCTTCAGTCAGAGGTGTTTGGCGATCGCACCATCATGCTCACCCCGTCGGTGTCTACTCAAGATTCCTTTACCCCCCAATTGACGACCCAAGCGACTCTCTCCACTGGATCTGACTCCTTGCTCGGACACACCCAATCGACCGCTCTCACGGATGATAGTGGTGGCGATTCCCTAACTCGCAGCCGTTCTCAAAACCGTCGCGCTGCCAGAGCCACCGCCTCCTCAGGCCAAACGATTCGCATAGAAGCAGAAAGCCTCTCTAGCCGTAGTAGGTATCGAGTCGAGTCGGCTCAGGTCGCTTCGGGCGGCAAGTTGATCAGTATGGCAGGAGCCAAAAACTCCCAATCGGGTAAGGCCGCAGGCACCTTTAAGGGGGCATCGGGCACCTATAGAGTCATTTTGGGCTACTACGATGAAAATGATGGGGTGGCCAAAGTTGAAACGCGAATTGGTGGCAAGGCGATCGCCACTACCGTGTTTGATCAAAACCTGGGAAGCAGCATAGTCGAAAGTAAAACCCTCGTCAGACGCACAATCAGCTCGGCGATCGCCATCAAGAACGGAGATGCAATCGAATTTCGGGGCAACAAGAATGACGGCGATTGCGCCCGCGTAGACTACATTGAGTTTGTTCCCGTTGCCGCAGCCGTCACCCCTCCACCCCCGCCTCCAGCACCCCCCACTCCCCCAACGCTGCCTACAGGCTCAGTTCCCAAGGCTCCTAGCAATCCAATTTTCTCTGACGCATTCAGTGGCTCCCGGTCTTCCCGATGGGAAACCGAACTAGGTGCCTCCCACCAGTTCAAGGTAGAAAACAATACGGCACGATTTGAACTTCGCAAATCTGACCCGCTTGTTGCCAGCGGCAAACGGGCAGAGCTAAAGTTCAAAGAGGCAGACCTGTCGAAGGGCGACTTCTGGTATAGCTTCCGGATGTTTTTACCGACCGACTACAAGTACGATACTGACCCAGAAATCATTACCCAATGGCATGGGCCAACCAGTGGTCAATACAGCTCACCTAATCTCACTATTCGTACTGAAGAAGGCAAATTCAAGATTGAAGGAGCCTGGTTTCCACCTGGGAGCAATGTCAGAACGAAAGCGGGGGTCACGCGCAAGCTCTATTGGACAGGAAACTACACCACGGGTCAGTGGATTGATTGGACATTCAACGTCAAGTTTTCGGCGAATGGTGACGGGGTGATTCAGGCTTGGAAGGATAAGCAAAAAGTGTTGGACTACAAAGGACAAAACACTGACGGACGCAAGGATTTCCTGATGTTCAAAATGGGCATGTATAAGAACGGTTGGCACACGGGCAAAGCGTCTACA
Organism: Elainellales cyanobacterium; assembly: GCA_038321765.1. Lineage (GTDB taxonomy): Bacteria > Cyanobacteriota > Cyanobacteriia > Elainellales > Elainellaceae > CASBQJ01. The sequence goes on along the minus strand of JBBQFG010000065.1, from coordinate 11,567 downwards.
ACTACCAATCGAGTCATTTATTTTGACGATGTAAACATCTGGAAAGGTTAGTGTAGCCTTGCAGATATGCAGCACTTTTCAAATGCATGAGGTAGAAGTTTAGTGTGAGTGGTGCACTACGCGTGACACTCACACCAAAATCCGTACTTCTCCGTCAAGGCATCAGTAGGTAGTGGTATTGATGTAATGTTTTTTTGAAGCGCAGGCTTTGCCCGCGCTTCAAAAAAACATTACCAATTAAACATTACCGATTTAGGACTACCAAATCTCTGGCTGGTGCTCGTAAAGATGGGCTGTAAAGACGCGATTAATTGTGTCTTTACAGCCCATCTTTATGGCGCGTCTTTATAGAACCCATTTGACATCTAATTAGAATTGAGATTTAGGGTGATTTTTGGGCAGTAGGGGCGAAGCATTTGCACTCGAATTGACGCTGCGTTGCCAGAATATTGATGCAAATGCTTCGCCCCTACAGAATATTCGCGATCACCGGAAAGATGTCAAATGAGTTCTATAGAAAACAGAAAGGTATAGAAAACAGAAAGGTGACTCAGTTAGCGTTTTGTAATTTGCCAAAGACGGTCTTCATCTGGCTTGGGGGCATTGTCGTCTGTGTATCGCAACGTCAAACTGTAGCCCTGTTGCGCCAGATTTTTTTTCAGCTTGTTGGAAGCATTGAGCAGAAAAATAGGTTCAAAATTCGGTGCAACGCTTAGATCTTGAGGCTGAGTCACTAGCTGAAACTTCACAGGTGCCACCAGCCAGTAGCTCAATGCCAGTAAATCGATTGGTCGGCGATCGCTAATCACCAGCGGGCGATCGCCCTGGTTAATAATTCGCGAAACGGGTAAATAGTAGCTGCTGCGCGGCACGCTCTTATTCCACCACACGCGGGACTGGGCACTGACTAAACACACTACGAGACTAATACTCAGCAGCGCCCCCAATCCAACTCGCCAGCCGCGCCGCCAGCTAGCCTTCCCTCTGGGTAGAGCCACTGCTTGCGTAGAAAATAGGTGCGCCAAGGCAATCTGAATGCCCAAGTAAGCCGGAATTAGGTAGCGAATACGGGTCGAGCGATCGCCCCCCAACACCAGATCCGGTAGCGCAAGGCTCAGGAACGATACAGCCACTAGACTCAGCACAAATAGAGCGGCTAGTCGGGGAGCAGTCCGGTAAAACACCACCAGCGCATACCCAACACCTAGCAGCAGCAGCAGGTTAACTGCGCCTAAATCTATCCCTAGCAGTCCACGCCCCGTATTGACTAGCCACTGATTCAACACAGTACCCAAGGAACTACTCTCGTTCAGTGACGAGATCCGGGCTTGCGCCTGGTCTAAATTACTAGCCAAAATGGCAAGCCAGGGCAAAAGGGAGAGAAAAGCGGAGAGGGTGGCAAAGAGGTAGGGACGAAATTGGCTAGAGGTTGGGGTCTGTTTCAAACCTGCCTGGGAAACTTGATTTTTCACAGGCGAGACCCGCGACAAATCAAGCTCTGCAAGCTCTAACGCAACATCTAGCGATTGAGGGGAACGATCGCGGTTGAGAAGAAAGAGGAAGAGGGCATGGGCGATCGCCACCAGGGCAAACAACAACTGAGTATAAAGACCTAGGGCAACGGTGCAAGTATAGATTGCCCAGTGCCAAGGCGTTTTGGTGCGAATTGCCCATAACAACGCGGCACTGGATAGCAAAATCGTCAATGTCCACAGGCTGTAGGGGCGGGCTTCTTGAGCATAGAGAACGTGGAGGGGCGCAATAGCAACAATGGCGATCGCCATCCAAGCAGTGTTTATCCAATTAAGGGTCTGAGCCGAAAATAATTCTCGACACAGCCACCAGAGACAGGGAAATGTCAGCAGGCTAAAAATTACGGCTAAGCTGCGAATGGCCGCCACCGAATTGCCAAACAGATGCACCCAGCCATAGGTGAGTACGAAATAAAGGGGAGTAATTTGAGGTTCTTCTGTCGCAATGCTGCGGAGGGTATCGCCCAGGGTTTTGTCGGGGTTGGGCTGCTGATAACGCTGAAGTGTCGTCAGATCGACCACCTCACCCGTCACCACCGTTTGCTCAAACTCGGCACGGGTGTGACCCGACAGACGTAAAGAGGTATAGGCCTCATCTAGCCAATACACTTTGTAATCCAGATGGTAAAGGCGCAGACCAATTCCCAAGATCAGTAAGGCGATCGCCCCATAGCGCCACCACGTCAGCCGCATCCGACGCTGCTGCTTTGGCGAGAATTGTTCCTCATTAGTCATTGGGTTCGTATCCATCGTTGATAGCAATTGGATTTGAAAGCTTGATTTTTCAGGCTCTGCGCGCTAAAAATCAAGCTTTCAGGGCAGTTTCAACACCCAACCTAGCCCTTGGTGACCCGCCAGAGACGGTACCGATTGTCGCCGCCATTATCGCCTTCATCATCTGCGGTGGGGTCATCATAAATCAAGGTCAGACGATAATCTTGCCGAAGCAGAGTATTTCGCAATCGTCGAGACGCATTGAGCAGAAACACGGGTGAGAAGCCCGTAGCAATCGTCAGTTGTTTAGGAGTTTGAATAAGCTGAAACTTCACCGCTGGGTTCAGCCGATGGCTCAAGCCCAATACATCCATTGGGTGGCGATCGCTAATCACCAGAGGCTGCACGGCTTGGTTGATTAACTCTGCTACAGGAATATAATAGGCCGTTCGGCCAATGCCCTTGTTCCACCACAGTTGAGATTGAGACATCACGGTGCAACCAACCCCGCTGGCCACAAGCAACACCATCAAAAACACACGGCAGAGTTTTTGCCCCCAAGTTTTTGCCCCAATGGCCTGAGTTGCAAACAAACTCGCCAGCGCTAGCTGAATGCCCAAATACGATGGAATTAGGTATCGAATGCGGATCGATCGCCCCCCTCCATCGATCAAATCTGGCAGAGCAAGTACCAAAAACGGAATGCCAATTAGTAGCAGCACAAATAGCCACACGGCGCGAGGGCTATGGCGGCAGAGCACATAGAGCGCCACCCCAACCAGACATACCAAGATGATATCCGTATCATCTAAACCCGCCCCTAGAAATGCCTGATTGATGATTAAACTCCACTTGCCTATTAACTCAGATGCCGAACGAGCCTGACTAGATAGCGCACTAATTCCGTCTACTTGGTCAAACCCTCTGATCAACATCACCAGCCAGGGCACACTGCTCAACAGGGCAGCTCCAGTTGCCAGCAAATATCCCAGCAACGCAGAGGAAAGGGGACGTGCTGTGAAGCGAGAGAAGAGTCTAGGATGCGCGATCGCCTCCACTGACGTAGAGCTATTCATCCTTGCGTTTAGCCCAACGTAAAGGCCGTGGGCGATCGCAACTAGCCCAAAGATTAAATGAGAATAGAGTCCCAGTGCCACCGTCAGCCCATAGACCGCCCAATGGCCACGGCTCTGAGTCCGGATCGCCCAGAGCAGCGCTGCACTAGACAGCAGAGTCATCACAGACAGCAAACTGTAGGGGCGAGCCTCCTGAGCGTACAAAACGTGAACGGGCGAAATAGAAATAATGGCGATCGCCATCCATCCGGTTTGGGGTGCTCGAAACAATTCCCGACACAGCCACCAGGCACACGGGAACAGACACAGACTAATCACCGCCGAAAGGCTACGAATAGCAATAATGGAATTGCCAAACCCCTGAACCCAAAACCGCGCCAAGATAAAATACAGAGGGGTAAGCTGGGGTTCTTCCGCCGCAATGCTTTGCATCATATCTATCCAGGTTTTTTCTGCTGCCGGATATTGGTACTGTTGCAGGGTATCTATCCCAATCACCTCACCCGTAAACAGAGTCTGCATATACGCAGCTTTGGTATAGCCAGATAGCCGTAACGACGTGTAAATCTCGTCTAACCAATACACTTTGTGATCAAGATGGTAAAACCGCAAGAAAATTCCCAAGACGAGCAGGGCGATCGCCCCATAGCGCCACCACGTCAGCCGCATCCGATGCTGCTGCTTTGGCGAGAATTGTCCCTCATTAGTCATTGGGTTCGTATCCATCGTTGATAGCAATTGGATTTGGAAGCTTGATTTTTCAGGCTCTGCGCGCTAAAAATCAAGCTTTCAGGGCAGTTTCAACACCCAACTTAGCCCTTGGTGACCCGCCAGAGACGGTACCGATTGTCGCCACCATTATCGCCTTCATCATCTGCGGTGGGGTCATCATAAATCAAGGTCAGACGATAATCTTGCTGAAGCAGGGTATTTCGCAATCGTCGAGACGCATTGAGCAGAAACACAGGTGAGAAGCCCGTAGCAATCGTTAGTTGTTTAGGAGTTTGAATAAGCTGAAACTTCACCGCTGGGTTCAACCGATGGCTCAAGCCCAATACATCCATTGGGTGGCGATCGCCCTTCCTCTATTCTGCTCGATCGCCTGGTCTACTCTTGTTTTAGCAATGTTCAAGTGGGAAGCGATCGCCCTTTCTCATTCACGTTAGGTAGGAGCGATCGCGCCTTCCCAACATCTGCGAATGCGATCGCTCCTTCTAATCCTACTTTCAAAATTTCCAACTGTTGTTTAGATATTTTCTTTATCTGCGATCGCCTGCTGCTCATATGCTGTAATGATGTCCCGAATGTCTGCTGCTACAATGTCAACTTGTTCAGATTTTATGTAAACAGCCAGCAAAATAATACCCGTTGCTGTTTTGACATAATAAATCAGACGATGGCCACCACTTTTACCTTTTTGAGTGTCGCTATTTCGGACTCTCAACTTGAAGACGGTATAACCAATCCCCGATATTTGATCCCCTGGCAATTCTCCTTGCTCAAGTTGTTCAATAATGGGTTGAATATCATTTTTAATACTGCGATATTTCTTAGCAAGATCGCGTAGATTTCGATTAAATGTTGACGATGCTTCAACTTGAATTAAAGGCCGATCAGTCATCTTCTAGTCCATCCCAAAGTTGAGCAACCGGAATGGTTTGCCCAGTCATAGCTTCATGCCAAGATTGCCGGAGGTCTGCTAAAACGTCTGATTGAGATTTATCATCCACAACTTCCTCTTCTGGAATTAGAACAATGACTTCCACGCGGCTATTTCTATCCGTTATGAGGGGATAGTCTAAGGTCAGTTGTCCTTGTTCATTAATCGTTGCCATGACTTTAAGTGCTTTCATCGCTACTCCAAGATGTTAAGTGGTTAGGTTCGTGTCCAAGGCTTCGAGTCGCTAGTTTATCCAATCAGTTGCGTGCAGCCTCTCCATTGAAGAATTGCCTGTTCTACCACTGTTGTAACAAGTTCTTGGGGGAGCGTTCGGCTGTGCCGTCTCGTGAGAATCGCCCTCTACGAGTTGTAGTTAATACTGAGGGGGCGATCGCACAACGCATCACTCCAAACTTTCCACTCACTCATTCTAGAGTGGCGATCGCACCAGCGCCGTGAGACATCTAACGTTCCCAATCACCCGCCGCAGATACCCTCGAATGCTCACAAACAACCTCTCAACGGTCGGGTGCATTGGGGTTGTTAGGCAGCTTCTTAGCAACTGTCAAGATAAGTCTAAATCCAAAAAATATTGGACTGTTAAGATTGCAATATCTCTGAACGGATTCAAAACCAACAAATCAGCATCTCCACTAACGATACAGGTCGCTTTGCCACCAGCAGCTAATTCTAAATACTTGTCGTCTCTAGGATCTCTACAAATCTTGATTGTTTCCTCTATGCTTATAAACTGCACCGTCTTAACGAATCCTGCCAAGAATAATTTTCGCTCTGTTGCAGTTACATATTTGTCAAATTTTGGTCTATTTAAAACTTCTTCCAATTCTGCCAAAACAGCTATTGACATTAACACTACACCAATAGACTGAGCCTTATCCAAGGCTTTGCGTGCCTTGCCTTCTTTGACTAGAGATGCACTAACAATGACATTAGTATCAAGTACAAACAAGTGCTCAAGGCTCATTGAGAATAGACTCCAAAATTTCTGGAGTTAGTCCTCTAGACTTCGCTCTATCGCTGATCTCATCCATTAATTCCCGCACGAAAGCAACATCTCCGTCTACTTGCTTTTGAAGCAAGATAGTAACTATGGATTGAATTTTCTTACGCTCTTGCAAAGGTGCAGATCGATAAGCTGCTGCGATCTCTGGGCTAACCTCGATAGTAATTTCGCTCATAGCTTCATTCCAATTAAATCTATTTCGCAACGTTAAAGCGTCCTCAAGGCAGATGTACTATCCTTAACGACACGCTGCAACATCATCATAAAACCAAACTAAGGCTGCTCCCCCGATAAAACCGCCCATCAACTGGAGAGTCAAATTGCTTATGGCAGCGAAGCCATGATTTACGGTTCTTTGATTTGGCTGATGGTGAATCGACTGGCGGCTTAATCTTTACTTTATAAATCGGCTCTTAGGTAGGGGAATAAAAGTGTTTTACTCACCATAGGGTATGGATGTTTCGCGTATAACCCTAGATGGGCATAATTAAATATAAAACCTTAAAAGTCTGCGCCGCCCGCGCAGCGGGCGGCGCAGACTTTTAGAATCTTGTTTTTATTGAGGTTGAACTACTTAACCCTAGGAGGGAATGTCATCTTCGCTGACTTCTTCCTCGGAGGTAACTATATCCATGGCTAGCATTTCAGATGCCTTCTCTCCCATACTTGCTGAAGAAATTCTTGCATAAATTGATTAGCGATCGGTGCTACCGCTGGCGAATGGTGCGTAGCTTCGGCTAACAGTTGAGTCACCGTTGTGTCTTGAATGTTGCTCTCCCATAGCTCTTGCTCAATCAGCGCCGCGCAGTCTAGCAGCACATTTTGATCAAACTCTAGGTGAAATTGCAGCGCCCAGACGCGATCGCCATAGCGAAAGGCTTGATTGGGATATTTGTCACTTTCAGCCAATCGCACCGCCGTAGCTGGAATGTCAAACGTGTCTTGATGGGACTGAAACACCCGAAACTGAGCTGGGAACTGGTGCATTACCGGATCGGTACTAGCTGCCTCGGTTAAACTCACTTCACACCATCCGGCCTCGCGTCCAGCCTCGCCCCGGTAGACATTGGCACCCAGCACTTTAGCGAGAATTTGTGATCCGAGACAAATACCCACAATTGGGATTTGGTGGGCGATCGCCTCTTCTACCAATCGGAACTCGTCTCGCAAAAAGGAGTAGCGATCGTCTTCGTAAGCACTAACACCACCGCCCAAAATTACCACGTGAGAATAGGCGGCGATCGGGGTAGTCAAGCTCATCCCCAAAAACGGATCAAGATACTCAACCTGACACGCTTGCTCTTGGGCAACGTGCCCCAACAGACCCAAACTGGTACAGGCTTCGTGACGAATTACCAAAATTTTTGCGGATGGATTCATAACACGCCCCCGTAAAGCATTGTCTACAAAACATTACTGGCATTGCTTAATCTGGGTATGAATTGTTTTGAAAGGGGCGCTGAGCGCCCCTTTCAAAACAATTCATACATAAAATTAGCAGCACCACATTACTTACAAAACTTTGTATTAACAGCTACTACGCTGCAACCGAAGAAATCATACCGTAAGCACAAGAACAAATGGTACGGCTCCATACCATTTAACCCTAAAGGCTCATGGGTTAGGTCTAGAAGCTAAGCTCACCGTTCCACCTTTCCTACACAACTGTCCACATCCCTGCTATGTCACCTATAATCCCAGAGCAAATTGAACAGTTTCATGAGGATGGCTTTTTAGTCGTCAAAAACCTGCTAGCTCCCGAACGGATGGAGCCGATCGCCAACCAGGTCGAGTCTCTGTTTAGCGGCGAGTTTGAGACGGGGGTGTATCCCGATGAGTGGTACTGGAACCCGCGATTGGGCTTGCCCGGTGCATCGGGGCAAATGAGCAATGTGTGGAGAAGCGATCGCCACTTAGCCGCACTCGTCTTCTCTGCTCAAATTGGGGAAATTAGCGCCGCTCTGGGCGGTTGGGACGGCACCCGCGTCCTTTCTGACAGCCTGTGGATGAAGCCCTGTGGAGCGTCTGAAACCACGCACCATCAAGATTCAATGTACTGCTTTTATCACACGCCGCAGCATCTAATCGTCTGCTGGATTGCGTTAAGTGAAGCCATGCCGGGAGCTAGCACAATTGAGTACGTCAAAGGATCGCATCGCTGGGTACGGTCAGAGGCGGTGCCCGAATTTCATGCGCCGACTAAAAGCTATCGCTGGGAAATGGAACAAGCCGCTAAACGGGCGGGGGTTGACCAGCCGGAAGTACTGCAACTGTCGGTGCAGCCGGGAGATGTGGCCTTTCACCACGGGCATATGTGGCATGGATCGGGTAAGAATTTACTGCCCAATTTTGTCCGCCGCAGTTTAGTGATTACCCACATTCCCGCCGAGGCGCGTTTTAAGCCTGCTGGGGCGTATGTGGAAGGGGGCTATCTGCCCGGACGCTACAAGCGATTTGGCGACGACACGATGGATGAAAGCTTCTTTCCCATCGTCTGGCAACAAGACGGCTACCGCACACCATTTTTGGCGGACTACTGCCGAGAGGCGATCGCTCAGTCCGTCGCACGGGTGGGGTAATACTGTGACCAATGCCACCATGACCGCTCGACCCATTCACTTCACTGACGCGCAAATTCAGCAGTTCCAGCAGCAGGGCTTCCTGGTACTGGACTCGTTCTTGCCGCTAGACGTGGTGACGCAAGTGGACGATCGCCTCGATCCGCTATTTGCCACCCGCTTTGAAACTGGCATCTACCCCGATGAATGGCACGGGCGACCGGGCTTGAGCCAACCCAATGCAACGCGGCAAATGGCGGGAATGTGGCGGTGCGATCGCACAGTTGCCAGTCTCTCTTTCTCTGCTGAAATTGCCCGACTGAATGCTGAGTTAGGTGGGTGGTCAGGTGCCCGATTTGCAATGGATAGCTGCTGGATTAAACCGCCCAACGCGCCAGAGGTGGCCTTTCATCGCAACAACACCTACGTCAGTTGCATCAATCCAGCCACCATGATCACCTGCTGGGTTGCCCTCAACGACATCACGGTAGACATGGGGACGCTGGAAGTGGTGCCCGGTTCCCATCGCTGGGCGTGTGCTGACTCGTTTACGTTTGTCCACGCGCCCGACTACGACTACCAAAAACCGCTGTGGGAGGCAGCGCAGCAGGCCGGAGTAGACCCCGCCCAGGTGCAGATAGAGGCGATCGCCCTCCCCGCAGGCGGCTGTATTTTCCTGCATGGTGACCTGTGGCATGGATCGGGGCGCAACCTCACCAACCATACCCGCCGCAGCGTTGCCATCAGTACATTGCCCCAAGACTCGTGTTTTCATCCTCCCGGTATTGGAGTGGGCTACATTTTCAGCCGCTACCGTCGCCTGCGAGATGACAACCTAGACGAGAGCTTTTTTCCTATTCTCTGGACATCAGACGGCTATCGTTCTCCGATGGCGATCGCCTATTGCGGAGATATTTTATGTTCCGAATAAATAGCAAGTCCAGAGGAGGGTACAGTTTGGTTCCTGATCTTGCGATCGCTTTCTCCCCAAGGGCTTGAGCGCATGGAAGCCGATATTGAAGCTTCACACGTGCGCTTTAGCGACATGAAAAAGTCTAGTACTACAAGGTCTAGCACTACGTTGCCTGCGCGGATTTTTCAGGCGCTTCGCTCCTGAAAAACCCACCCGTCACAGTTGTTTTCAAACCAAACGTTGATACAAAATCAGTATGGTGACTGAATTAGATTTGAGCGCGACACAGGAATCTAGAGGCGATCGCATTCGTCAGTTCATGGCAGAGCTAACAGCGCAGGGTGTGGAATATGTCCGCTTTGAACTACCCGATCTACACGGTGTGGCGCGGTCGAAATTGGTGCCGATCGACAAAGTTGAAAGCTATATCCACAAAGGGCTGAACTTCTACGGTGGCACGCTAGCGCTGGATACGGCCTCACTGGTGATTTCGGGTTCAGGGCTGCATGAAGAACGCAACTACCGCGATCACATGCTGATGGCCGATCTTGATACGCTGGCACCTGTACCGTGGTGCGATCGCACCGCCAAAGTGATCTGCGACCCTCAATGGAGTCCAGAAGACCCCCTCACCGTTGCCCCCCGCTACGTGCTCAAAGCGCTGCTGGCCAAAGCCGCCGAACTGGGGTTTGATGTGATGATGGGACACGAGTTTGAATTCTATTTGCTGCACGGCAAAACCCAGGAACCGTTATTTGACGGCCTACACATTTTTAATCAAATTCGCAATCAATATATCCCCGAACTCGACCAACTGCTCAACTATTTGCGGGCTGCGGGCGTAGACGTGATTACCCACAACTGTGAATATGCACCGTCGCAATTTGAAATTAACTTTGGCCCCGGCATTGGGCTACAAGGTGCAGACAAAGCCTTCACCTTTAAGAACGCCGTTAAGGAAGTCATGCATCGCCTGGGCTATCAAGCCACCTTTATGTCAAAACCGTTTTCGGATCGAGCCGGATGCTGCTGCCACTTTCACATTAGTTTGCTCGATCGCGACACTAAGCAAAATGCGTTTCTCGATCTTGCCGATCCAGACGGTCTGTCTAACACCATGCGCTCCTTCATTCAGGGCATTTTGACCCATGCGCCCGCTATGATGCCGCTGATTGGCCCCACGCCCAACTGCTATCGTCGCCTCAAGCCCCATACCTTTGCGCCGTCTAACATTAGCTGGGGCATTGAAGACCGCACGGCGATGGTGCGGGTAAAGGCTACCAAAGACGACCAAACCCATCTCGAAATGCGTGCCGCTTCTGGCCTCAGCAACCCCTACCTAAGTGCCTCAGCGACCCTGGCAGCAGGGCTAATCGGAATTGAACAGGGCTACAAACTCCAGCCCGCCGGAGAAGGCCCTAGTGAAGACAACCCCATTTATCCCAAGCTGCCTCAAAATTTGGAAACCGCGATCGCCAGCTTAAACGCAGACACTGAGATGCGATCGCTCCTCGGCGAAGATTTCGTTCACCTGTTTACCACCGTTAAACAAGCGGAACTCGCCCGTTTCCATGCCCATGTTTCCGACTGGGAACGCGCCGAATATATGGAGGTGTATTAGCCCGTCCGTCTAGAATGCAGGAATCGGGCTACCGTTATCCCAGATCTTGACCTGCAAATCCTGGGCGATCGCCGCTTGCTCCACCTGTGCCCGATAGGTCGTCGCCACAAATACCAAAATGCCGCCGCCCACTCCATCGCCGCGATTGAGGGCGTTGGCGATCGCCTCTGCCGACTGAAGGTGATAGCCCTGCCAGCCAAACAGGGGATAGGTATCGCAAACCAGCACCAGTGAATTGACTGCTCCCGTCACCGTCCCCGCTAACACCAGAAAATGGCCAACGTCCCAGTCGGCGACGGGCGGTGTGATCGGTTGATCCTGGAGGTAGGCGATCGCATCACTCACCGGCAGTCCCGATCCCCACAGATGCCCGGTTCTGAGATTACACAGCAGCACTGCATCCCATTCGGGGTGCTCTCGACATAGATTTAGCAATGCCATGAGGCGATCGGCTGACCAGCGAGCCTGG
>JBBQFG010000064.1:0-21281 GCA_038321765.1 Elainellales cyanobacterium | reverse complement strand
GCGCGGCTTGGTACAATCGGGCTTGCCGAATAGCGATCGCACACTGGTTTCTTACCTGCTGCACCAGCCGAATTTCTAACTCACTAAAGACATCTCCTGATTGCTTGAATAGCCACAGATCGTTCAAAACACCCTGATCGTTAGGAATACCACATGCCAGAACGGTGAGATGACGAGCTAAGCCAGAACCAGTTTCACAAAACTGAAAACATTCACCTTGCAGTAGCTGATGATAAGTGTTGGGCAGGGTTGCCATCGGGATTACCCGATCTAAAAATGAAGGAAAATCCTTAATGCCGAAAGCGTCAACATTGACGAATTCATGGCGGACGGTAGCTGTGGTTAAACCGATGTCGTAAACCGCTGTATGGCAGCAGGCTAAGCCCAGCACAAGCGTCAATTCTTGCACTGCTGCTTGCAAAATCTCACCTTCGTCCAGCCTGTCTCGCACTTTGTCTGTGATGTGCTTTAGACTCGCCTCAAAATTAAGCGCCTGCTGCAACTGAGCCGTGCGCTCTTGTACCTGGCGCTCTAGCTCTGCGTTGAGGCCTGCGGCTTGCTTTTGCTCGGTAATGTCGCGCAGTAGCCAGCGCAGGCTGATGATCTGACCGAGTGCATTGCGAACCTTTGACACCGTAACGGCTGCTTCAAACGGCGATCGCTGGGGTGAACGCAGCCGCACTTCCTGATCTTGTAGCTTGTCTAACTGCTGCAAGCGATCGAGGGTGAGATGAAACGTGGCGCGATCGGGCTGAGCAACAAAAACAAGCAGCGGCTTACCCACTAAAAACGCTTGAGACAACCCCAGCAGCGTGGCGATCGCGGCGTTTGCTTCCTGAATTCTCCCATTTGCGTCGGTAACGAGATAGCCATCGGGAGCAAAGTCAAATAATTCTTGATAGCGCTGGCGTTCAGCCTCTAAAATTTGGCGCGTGCCCAATAGCGTTTCGTTTTGAAAGCGCAGCTCTTCTTCTGAAACTTGCAGCTCTTCTAAAACTGCCTGCAACTCTTCCAGCGCCTTAGAAACAAGTAATTGTTGAAATTCGGGCAGGTCGTTTGCTCGGTTTTGTAGTGCCGTCGCTCGTTGGTACACCGCCTGTAGCTGCGGAGATTGCGGCATACCTACTTTCTCCTGCTGATCAGTCAGCTTTTTTACCGTCTGCCTTTTGATCTTTTAAGTGTAACGTTGTGAAATTTTAGCTGATAATACATTTACCTATCTACACACTCACAGCGCTTTACCTGGTTGACTGACAAAAGTCTACAGCCCTCACCCCCAACCCCTCTCCCAGAGGGCGAGGGGAGTTGATCTACCCTTCCCCTTCCGATTCCCTCTCCCCTCGGGAGAGGGCTAGGGTGAGGGCTTTCGGGGATCTGACTAACAAGTTTTGTCAGTCAATCAGGCGCTTTACACTTGGATAAAATCAAGACTCTGATGAAGAGCCGCGCTGAGCGCGGCTCTTGATCAAAACGTATGACCTCGCACACTTAAAAATGCTGTATGGAACTCATTTGACATCTTTCCGGCGATCGCGAATATTCTGTAGGGGCGAAGCATTTGCATCAATATTCTGGCAACGCAGCGTCAATTCGAGTGCAAATGCTTCGCCCCTACTGCCCAAAAATCGCCCTAAATCTCGATTCTAATTAGATGTCAAATGGGTTCTATAAAAACAAGATTCTAAAAGTCTGCGCCGCCCCCACAGAATTTTAGAAGCTTGTTAATTACGCCCATCTACTGAATCTATTTACTCTTTTGTCTCATCCACGGCTCTTGACCGTTGCTCTACTAAACTCGCCACGGTCGCCGCCAACTGAGCCGAGTTAATCGGTTTAGACAAGTGCCGTTGGAACCCAGCATCGATCGCCAGTTGACGTTCTCGATCGCTGACATAGGCTGTAATAGCCGCTGCCGGAATTTGCCCCCCAGCAGACGCGTCCAGCGCTCTCACCTGCCGAATCAAAGATAAACCATCTTCATTTGGCATCCCAATATCGGCTAAAAGCACGTCATATCTGCCGGGATCTGCCGCCAATGCCGCGATCGCGTCCTGAGCCGACCTCACCAACCCGACAGTTGCCCCCGCCGTTTCTAAAACGTACTTCATTAGGTTTAGGCTATCGACATCATCATCAACCGCCAAAATCTCTACCCCGTCTAGACTAAGGCTCTGCCGACCCGCCGCCTCTAAAAGCGGTTGCGGCGTGGGGTCTAAATCGTTGGGTGGAATGACCTGCGGCGGCAGCAATTTTACAGCGATCGCCGTGGCCTGATTTCCATCGAGGATAGGCGATCGCAAAGGCAGCCGGACAATCATCGTGGTTCCTTGCGCTTCGCCGGGACTCTCGGCCTGCACCGTACCGCCATGCAGTTCTACTAAATGTCGGACGATCGACAACCCCAAACCCAAGCCCTGCTTCCCTTTAGTCGTGCTAGAGTCGCCCTGGCGAAAGCGCTCAAATATATGAGGCAACAGGTCTGCCCGAATGCCCTGTCCGGTATCGCTAACTCGAATTTCAGCCCAGTTTTGCACGGGCGCTACCGTAATCTCCACCCGTCCACCCATTGGAGTAAACTTGATGGCGTTTACCAGTAGGTTCCACAACACTTGCTGCAAGCGATCGATATCGCCCACGATGGTGGCCAACGTAAGTTGCGAAACGATGTGAATCGATTTCGCTTCGGCAGCCAGTCGAACAGAGTCGATCGCAACGCTTACGACGGCAACTAAATTGAGCGATCGCGTTTTGAGCTGTATTTTGCCGCTGGTAATCCGTGAGATATCCAGCATGTCTTCGATCAGTTGAGATTGTGCCCCAGCGCTGCGCTCTATCACTTCTAGCGCCCGTTCAACAGCGGCCTCGTCGAGCTTGTGAGTGCGAAGAATTTTCGACCAGCCCAACATAATATTGAGCGGGTTGCGGAGTTCGTGCGATAGGTTTGACAAAAAATCGTCTTTGGCTCGGTTGGCCGCTTCTGCCTCTTGACGGGCTGACTGTTCTTGCGTCAAAAGCTGCGATCGCTCCGTCTCAAACTGCTTACGCTCGGTAATATCGTCGATCGCCACTAAAATTCGTTGAATCCCCCCGACTTGAATAATCTTTCGAGCATTCAGCAGCATCGTTTTTTGCCCAATTCGCTCAAACTCATGCTCAACCTCAACGTTTTGAAACGTCGTGTTGTTAGTGCGAACATCGTCTAGAAGCGATCGCAGTTTAGGCAGGTTCCACTGCCCGTTACCCAGGTTAAAAATCAGCGTCTGTGCTGTTTCTTCAGGCGAAACCTGAAACGTTTCGTAGAACAAGCGGTTGGCCTTGTTCACCCGCAAATCAGAGTCCAGCACTAGCAGCGGCACCTGCACAGTCTCCACAATTGATTCTGCATAGTTGCGAGCCTGTTCTAGCGTGTCTGCACTGCGCTTGAGCGCATCAATATCTAGCAGCACCAACACGACTCCATCAATCCGATTGTCTGTGGTGCGATAGGGGCGAATGCGAAGGGTGTACCAGTATCCGTTTTGGGTTTGTACGTCTAGTTCCTTGACGCTGAGCGTTTCCAGCACCTCCAAAATCAGCAGCTCTAAATCTGGAACGTTGAGATTGGCTCTGAGGTCGCTGAGAGGTCGTCCGGCATCGGCAGGAATAAAGTTAAATAACTGCTGTGCCATTGGCGTAAAGCGGCGAACCCGCAGGTCATGCGTCAACATCAAAATTGGAATGTTGATGCTGGCTAGCAGATTAGTCAGATCATTGTTGAGCTGGTGCAACTCCGAATTACGGCTGCGGAGTTCTTCATTAACGGTATTCAGCTCCTCATTGGTGGCCTGAATCTCTTCTTTAGCCGTTTCTAACTCCTCGTTTGTGCTTTGCAGTTCTTCATTGCTCGACAGAATTTCTTCGTTAGCAACTTTGAGGTCTTGATTGCTGTTTTCCTGCTCTTGAATGACGGCCTGTAAATACTCCTGAGTCGCCAGTCGCACCTGACTGGCGGCGGCAAGTTCTTGGCGTAGCCGTGACAGCTCCTGCTCTGCATCTCCCTGGGGGTTTTCCAGATTGATTGGGCTAGGGTTGCCAGCGAGAGTCGCGTCTTCAAACAGCACTAAATAGCGGCGTTCTTCGCTATTTGGAACTTTAAAGGGAATGACCTGAAGATTGACAACTCCGCACTGTTCGGGTTTGCGTGATGCCGTTAGGCTCAATGCCTCTGTAGCTGATAATTGCTGAGGGGTAGAATTGCCCTCTGCCATGCGGATTCCGCTCTTGGTGACGGGCAACTCCTGCCGTTGCGCTTGATGAATGGCAGCGCGTAGATCCACCACCAAGCCCGCTTGCACCAGGTTAAACAGGTTGAGGTTAGCGACTCCCGAAACCAGTTTTAGGTAGCGATCAACATCTCCCCGCATTTGCAGCACCTGCATTTGGTCGTCAATTACGACACCAACTGGAGCGTAGTGATTGGCGATCAGTTGATCAACCTTTTTCTGGAGGTCGAATCCTTCTAGGGGAGCCTTTGCCGGCTGGCGATCGCTCACCTTAGCGATTGGGTGGCGGCTAGGGCTAAACGACAATGTAGGACGGGTACTAGTTAGCTTCTTGGCATAAATTCTGTACTTTTTTTCGACTAAGGTAAACAGGTTTGGATATTGACCCGTGCTTTCTGACGTACCCAGCAGCAGAAACCCGTTGGGGCTGAGGCTGTAATGGAAAATTGGCATGATTCGCTTTTGCAGGGAGTCACTCAAATAAATCAGCACATTGCGGCAGCTAATCAGATCGACATTCGAAAAAGGCGGATCGCCACCCAAATCTTGACGGGCAAACACACAGAGTTCGCGTACCGCCTTACTGACTTGGTAGCCACCGCCCTCAAGGGCAAAAAAGAATCGGCGGCGGCGCTCTGCCGAAACCTCTACCATCTGATTTTCTTGATAAATTCCTGTTCTGGCTTTGTCGATCGCCAGTTCGCTAATATCGGTCGCAAAAATTTGGATCGGCTGTTGGATCGCTTGATCAGCCAAATATTCTAGCAAGCAGATGGCGATCGAATAGACCTCCTCGCCAGTCGAACAGCCCCCTACCCAGATCCGAATCGGAAATTCTGCCGACTTGTTTTGCGTAATTGTGGGGAAAACTCGCGTTTTCAGCAGCTCAAAGGCTTCGGGATCGCGAAAAAAACTGGTGACGTGGATCAGAATTTCTTCATACAGCGCTTTTACTTCAGCCGGATGCGCTTCTAAGTATGTGGCATAGTCTTCTAACTGCTCCAGCTTATACAACAGCATGCGTCGCCGAATCCGGCGATCGACTGTGTTGAGCTTGTAGCGGCTAAAGTCTACGTTTGTAGCCGATCGCAGTAGCGAAAAAATCGTCGTTAAGGCATCTTGCTGTTCAGGCGGTGCCTCAGGGGAGATCAGCGGCTTCAGGTTAGCCAACATGGGATCGCTACTGAGGCTTGCCAGGGCTTCGGCAATTTTTTCGGGCGGCAGTACAAAATCGACATCCCCAGTGGCAACGGCGGTATTGGGCATACTGTCGAACTGTGCCGTGTCTACGGACTGGGCAAACGTCACACCTCCGGCTGCCTTAATGGCCTTTAGCCCCAGCGAGCCATCTCCATCGCCTCCCGATAACACTACGGCGATCGCTTTGTGCCCACACTCGTCTGCCAACGACGTAAAAAGGGCGTCCCCTGGCATATATTTGCCAGACACTTTCTCGCGGGGCGATAGTTGCAGTTTACCCTCAGCCAAAATCATTTTGGTGTTGGGCGGAATCACATAGACGTGGTTTGGCTCAACCGTTATGCCGTTCTGCACTTCGTGCACTGGAATCGCTGTCTTTCTGGCCAAAATCTCGGTCAACAAACTCTCATGATCAGGAGACAAGTGTTGAATCAGCACAAATGCCATACCCGTATCGGTTGGCAGATGGCTAAGTAGCTGGATAAAGGCTTCTAACCCTCCCGCAGAGGCAGCAACACCGACAATGGGAAAAGGCGCGTCTGTAGGATTGTGCTGCGCCACCTCGATCTTATTTAGAGTAGATTCTGATATCGCTTGCTGAGAGGGCGTATCAGCCATAAGAGTAACGCTCTATTTCCGCAGTTGCTTAGCAGTCATTGCAGCTTTATGCATATAAGTATACGCTCTATTTAGCTAGCCTTTAGCCAACCCACGAACCCATCGTGCTACTTCGTCCTGAGACTAGTGCAGACCATGACGCGATCGCCACACGCTTACAGCGCAGCCCGCTCAAGGAAGGCAACGCATTCAACATGGGGCGTTTGGGGGAAAAAGTCAGCGGGTTGAACGCGAGTCAAGCGGTAAGCCCCGTCGGTACACAGATGCTTCAAGTCGCGGGCGAGGGTGGCGGGGTTGCAGCTCATGTAGGCGATCTGAGCTGGCTTCAGGGTCAGCAGCGCTTGCAGAACGACCGCATCGCAACCTTTGCGAGGCGGATCGAGCAGCACAATATCGGGTGATGCTGGCAACTGGGGCAGCAAATTTTCTACTGCACCCGCCTGAAACGTGACGTTGGCAATTTGGTTGAGAGCGGCGTTGGCCTCGGCCTGTTGAATCGATTCGGGCTGAATTTCCATGCCGATCGCCTGCTTAACGTGACCTGCCAGCGGTAGCGTCAAGGTGCCAATACCGCAGTAGGCATCGACCAATACCTCATGACCTTGCAGGTTAAGCTGATCGATCATCACCTGCAATAGGGCTTCTGCCTGCTCGGTATTGACTTGAAAAAAGGTCGTCGGCTGAATGTGGAATTCTAGCCCAGCGAAGATTTCTCTCAAATACGGACGGCCAGCAATACAGAGCGTATCGGAGCCAAAAATAGCATTGGTGCGATCGCCATTCAAATTTAGCGCCACGCCAACCAAGTCAGGATAACGGCTGAGCCAGTCTTCTGCCTGCGCCTCTAAGCCAGCGAGATTGCTCTCTTTACTGACCAGCGTCAACAGCATCTCGCCTGTGCGCCGCCCAATTCGCAACCCCAAATGCCGCAGTTTGCCGCGATGCAGCGTCTCGTCATAAATGCTCCAGCCCCGCTCTAATAGATCCTGCTTTACCTCTGCCAGCAGTGGATTTAGCCGCTGATCTTGAATGGGGCACTGGTTTAAGTTAATTAAATGATGACTGCCCTTTTGGTAATACCCAGCCTGCACCTGCCCACTAGCAGAACGAGTCAACGGGTAAGTGGCCTTGTTGCGGTAGTTGAGGTCAGCATCGGTAGCCGTCGGCGCGGAGCGGAAGGGGATGATAGGTGGGGCGATCGCGTCGTCTCCGTCACCAGTCTCAGCTAGTTCAGCAGCTTGGGCAGCAGCTTGGGCAGCGGCAGCTTCAACCGCTTGGCGATCGCGCCGCCGCTCGTCTGCCGCTTGACTGCCCAGCACCGCATCCACCTGAAGTTCACTCAACCCACCAATGCGCTCTAGGCTTTGGATCACTAAATTGCGCTTGGTTTCGAGCTGAAAGGCATAGTCCACATGCTGCCACTGACAGCCTCCACATTTGTCTGCCACAATGCAGCGGGGGCGAATGCGGTGGGGGGAGGGGGCTAAAACTTCGACCAGTTTGCCGTGGCCGTACTGGGGCTTGGTATGCACTAACCGGACGAGGAGGCGATCGCCCACGACAGAATCGGGCACAAACACCGCCCGCTCGGCATAGCGCCCCACGCCATCTCCACTATTGCTGAGGTCAGTAATGCTTAGCTCTATGACCTCTCCCTGCCGCCAAGGGCTGCGAGGTGACGCCGTCGGCTCGGAGGCTGAAATTACGGCTCCAGTTGCCAGATCCGTCAAGGCAGTCTCTTCATCCGTCATTCGTCGTCCCTCATGCTAATTATTTGCCCTCTGACCCATTGCCGAAACTCTCTTAAGGCTGGGCTTCTACCCTCAGTTTTGCTGCGTTGCACTAGCCGAGCAATGGCTTCACTAACTGGCCAATTGGGAAAGGCAAGACTCTCCATATCAATGTAGTGCCCATTGGTTAGAACACTAATTTTGAGTTGGTTGCTCTCGTAGCGCCACAATTCCGCAACTCCCAGAGATTCGTAAGCAGCCAATTGGGTTTTAGAGGTAATGTCTATTTCGATAGCCAGATCGGGCGGTGGATCAACCGCTAGATTGAGCCTCTGTTTTCCTCGCATGAGTGCGTGATTCTGAAGATAGAAACAGTTATCTGGCTCAATACCAGCACTCATCTCTTCTCGCTTAAACGTAGTTGAGCCAAAACATTCACAGTCAAGCCCCAACTCATCCAGTAAGATTTTTACCGCATCGCCGATCAGTTCCTTGCTGACTTCATGGTCTGGTAACGGAGTCATGATTTCCAGTGTGCCGTGGCTGTAAGCCAGTCGCATTCCCCGGTGTTCGCCCAACTCGGCCAAAATAGCCTCGAATTCTGGCCAAGCCAGTTCTTCAAGCAGCACGCGTTGCCCCGGTGGAACTCTTAGTTGCCTCAATTGCAATGTCACCATAGGACTTTTAATCTTAGCGCCTGAGCCAGCATTTTATCCAAGCCAGTCACAGCCTATGAGGTCGGCTTTTTGGTTGGGCGATCGCCCCGGTTGTTTTGATCAGTCCCTGCCAGCGCTGTAAAAACCGCATCTGCGAGCCACGGGCACGAATTTTATAGCCATCGTCATAAAGCTTAGGAGATGCCAGCGTCATTCCCGCGACGCTGGCACCTATCGAGCAGATGGATTCCCGCCTGCGCGGGAATGACAGGGAGGCGTCCTATTGATCATGGCTACCGCTATATCAATGCAGCATCAATGCAGCGCGATCGCTCTTGATTGATTGGGACTTCTTAATACAGTTCCGCTTAAGCTCCCTTTCCCCTGTAGCCCCCACCCCTAACTATGGCAAGATTAAACAGGGGAATTCCTCCAGCCCTATACCCGACAGCCACTCTTCAATCTCGACTTTGAGTAACGTCTTATGATTTATGCTCTTCAAAACTTCTTGCAAAATCAGGCATGGCTTAATTCGGCTATGAATTTTATTTTGGGAGGTAGGCTCAGCGCATCTTCCAAACCAAAATTCATAGCTACAGTCAGCAATACCCAAAATCGTTTTAAATATTGGATTCGAGCTGGGGTTTTAACGCTGCTACTGATCACGCTGACGCTTGGAATGGAGCTAGCCGTTTGGACTCGTTCTGCCCAGGCATTACCTGCCGGAAACGCCATTACCGATGGTCGCGCCATTTTGCGCTACGCTCTGCCCATTAACAACCCGGCTGTCCGAAAATTACAAACCACCCTAGAGGATATATCCACCCCCTTACGGATTAGCCGCAATCGCCTGAACGTCATCAACCCCAATCTAACCCAGGCTGAACGCATCTTGACCTCAAAGCAGAAAGAACTGCTGGCATCTGTGCCAAGCGATCGCCAACAAGACGCCGGACTGCTGATTACCCAATTGCAAATGGGCATCAACCAGATGCGTACTGATGTAGAGGAGCAAAACCGTGCTGGTCTGTGGACTAAGCGGGCAGAACTGCTGGATATGGTCGGGCAGTTAGAAGAATTGATGGTCGCTACGTTTCCTTTTGAAATACCCGACGAGTACAGTAACCTGCCTCAGCTAAAAGGCCGTGCCACGATCGCGGTTGAAACCGCTCAGGGCGACATGACCCTAGTCGTAGATGGCTACAGCGCTCCTGTTACGGCTGGAAACTTCGTAGATTTAGTCAATCGTGGTTTCTACAACGGGTTGCAGTTTACCCGTGCAGAAGATTCCTACGTGTTGCAAATTGGCGACCCACCCGGCGACGCGGAAGGATTTATTGATCCAAAAACCAAGCAATATCGAGCCATTCCGTTAGAAGTCCTAGCAGAAGGCGACAAATCTCCCACCTACGGGATTACCTTAGAAGATGCCGGACGCTATTTAGATCAGCCCGTTCTGCCCTTTTCATCCTTTGGAGCCTTGGGGATGGCGCGTCCCGGCGATGAACCCAATGGTGGTTCCTCTCAGTTCTTTTTCTTCTTGTTTGAGCCGGAATTGACCCCCGCTGGGTTAAATCTGCTAGACGGGCGTTACTCTATTTTTGGCTATGTGGTGGAAGGCAAAGAAGTTTTAGAAAAACTGAAAGCGGGTGACACGATCACCTCTGCTAAGGTAATTTCTGGCCTAGACAATTTGGTAGAGCCTGCCGAATAGTAAAGCCTGCCAAACAACAAAAGAGGCGATCGCTCCCTATGATGAACTTCTAAAAACCGTAAAATTCGGGGAAGCGATCGCCTCCTACTCGGTGGGCGATCGCCCTGTAAACGCTGTAGATAGTGCCGAGGGGCGATCGGGCAAACGACATTGCTTTGTTTAGCTCCACTGAGCAATCCAGAGCTACAAGAGATTACTAGCCGAATCAACTGATTTCATCTCTACTGCTAACCAACATCTCAAAGCACTTCCCCTACTCGTAGTCAACGGCATACTTTGCAAGCGTCGTTTGGATCAGTGTATTTATCTCTTGAGGAAGTGGTCCAGCCACGCCTCCGCCAACCGCATAATGGGGTTTTGAACCTTGATTTTGCCATCCCAAAACATCCCACTTCTTATCAAGCAGAGACTTGATGTATTCAAGGTCAGATTCTACGACTTGTAGGTGAGTTTTTCCGCTATAGGTGTCGGGGATCGTGGTAATAGGAGCTATTTCCAACTGCCGTTGCAACGAGGAATATTTGCCTCCCATCAAAGACTCCATCTCTTGCATGACATCTGCTTGATTGGCTCCCGACGTTTGCGTATTCCATCCGCCAGCTTCGTAAGTTTTGTGAATCTTTTGAGTTTGACCATAGTTAGCCGAGTAGGTAATAGCGACACCAGGCGACCCCCCGCCAATCAGCTTCTGCGCCTCAGCAATAATCGCGAGGGCTTGCTCTAACGAAGAAACACCCTTTCCGCTTTTGTCTTTATAATGCAAATAAAAATTAATGAAGTGACCCACGGTAGCTCCTTTAATGGAAGTGGTCAGTAATACAGACAAAGACGGATAGCGGATTGTCTCACTGCTGTTGCCGCATAATGGCATAGCAGAGCGGCGACAGATGACCTTGAACTCAGTGCCAGTAGCTTTCAACTAGCTTTCAACTAGCTTTCAACTATCCGCTGCATTTGAATTGTTAGCCTGTGCTGTTGGAGCGATCGCCTGATTGTCCCGCATCACTCTAATCAAGAATCGTAGCGCCTCATTAACTGCATCAGCACTAGGAAACATCGCTGCAACATCAGGTTCTAAACGTACCGTTGTTTCACCAAAACTTTTTCGTCCAGATCCCAGTCTTCTGACCTGCAGACTCTTTAAGTCATACTCTGACCGAAGTTCATCTTCCATAACTGGCTCATCCATCTTCATAGGCTTCTCGTTCACCCCGTGTTACTTCTCTAGTACTGATGAGGCGAATCGAATCACCTCTCTCTGTATACGACACAATGAGTAATCGCCCTTGGTCTGATGCTCCAACAATCAGATAACGCACTTCATTCTCCGAATGGTCTGGGTCATAGAAATCGATGTAGAGCGGGTCGTCAAACACGGTTTTGGCTTCCTCAAAAGAAACTCCATGTTTTAACAAGTTTCTGGCTGCCTTATTTCCGTCCTACTCAAATTTCATGAAACCATTTTATCATCTAGGTTTTGGAGAAAACTTGGGTTGCGAAAGTAGAATCCCAAAATAGGCGCGATCGCCCTTCATAAAATGCTCTACCAACTTTATAAGCGGGGGTGGCATAAGGTTGTGCTCGGACAATTCAGAGAGAAGAACCCAGAAGAACTCCAGATGATCTTCACGGGATTCAAGGGTCGGTAGAGTATGTACTCTAGGGAGTACCGCAGCAAAAACATGGTTAATTTGGTGTCGATGGCGATTCTCTTTCAGAGACACTTCGTGAACGCTTTCCACCCATTTGTGCTCAACCATACCAAGATAGTCGGAAACTTGAATACAAAGTCCCACCTCTTCAAACAACTCGCGGATCAGTGCAGCAGGCAAATTTTCTCCAAATTCAACGTGTCTACCTGGTAGAAAAGTATTAGTTGCATCCTTGGAACGAGCAATCAGAATATGAGCATCGACCAAGATAACCCCACGAACTACAACGCGAATGTAATCTTTTTTCATAAGATTATAAAAACTTAGAGTTTCGTGAAAGAGTTTTTTGGAAAGCTAACGGCAGCGCTCACCGGATGCAGGCAACCTTTGTGACTCAACCAATCATGTTTGGGCATTCCGGTGCAGCGCGGTTGTTATGCTGCCTTATCCACGCTGTCTCACGCTCATCGCTAAAACGCTATGGACATTCGCGACTCTTACTATTAATAGTCCATGTATCATTAACTATCCAACCTTGTCGCCCTTCCGATTCAATTTTGAACCATCCATCCTCTTTGAGTCCACCAAAGTTTGTCGTTACATAATCTAAAGAAGTGTAGTTACCGGGTCTTACGCTGACAAGTTCTTGGCTAAACCGTTCAGGCTTGCTCATTAGTGGCGCCAAAGAGTTACTGATTGTTAGAATACAGGCTGAGGAAGAATTGTTTGGTTGCGGGACAGGAGAAGGGTTAATCGGGGAAAGACTTGGCTGCGTAGTTTGGAGAGGGGGTGAACTGAATGGTGATTGTGTAGGCTGTGGCGAAGTCGGAGTGGGAACAACCGATACATTTCCTGGATTCGGTGAGTGCATTGCTATAACCAAAAAAGTTGCGCCTAATGCAAACGCTACGAAGCGTAAGAACCGATTAGAAATAGTTGCTGCTACCTCAGCCCCAAAAAGTTTGAAGTTACCCCCAAGAAGGGCAATCAATACAAGAATTGCCCCGAAGACGAATGCCCCAATCTTCAAGTTCTCTGGCATGAATCTCCTCTAAAATTCGGTTCTGATGACAGTGGCTTAGAAACACAGCTCTGCTAATTTCGTGCATCTAATCCAGCTTGGTTCAGGGATCACCTTCGCCACATAGCCATGAGCCAAATCGATGTCTATCCCAATTTACAAGAAGCAATCTGAACTCGTCATTACCCCGCTGGGTACTACTGAACCGTATGCGATCGCTTTTAACACCCCATCAGAGCGATTTCAGTATCGTCCCACAGATAGGGAGAAGCAGCCCAACGGTCGTGTTCAGCGGCGGCTAGTAACCTTCGCATCACCATCAAGAACTCTGAACTGTCCGCTGCAACACGGTTGTTGTATTGCCGCCCGCTACAGAGTTCTCGATTTTGTTAAAGAGTAGTTCAAAGTGAGACAAAAACTATCATTTTCTGTAAACATCTTTCCGATGTTTGCAGTGTAGTAGGAGAATGATCAACTCTTTATCGTTGATTTCATAACGAATGCGATAATCACCGATACGAATACGGTACTCATTGTCAAAACCTTTCATTTTGACCACTCCATCAGGGCGTGGGTCTTCGGCAAGCTGTTGAATCTTAACAGCAATGCGCTCGTAAACGTCGTCAGGTAGAGCATCTAGCTGTTTTTGCACAGCTTTAGGCGTGATTATGGTGTGGATTATGCCGATCGATTTGCTCGCTGTACTACGTATTGGTCAAACGTAGTATAGTCACCAGCTTTGTAATCAGCACGGGCAGCTTGAATTTCAGCGGTATCCTCTGGAGAATCCTCATCATCAGGGAATAATTCAGCTTCTAAAAGTTCCCAAAGCTGATGTTTTTCAGCAATTCCTAACGATGAAATTGCCTCTAATAATGATTGAAATGAAATGTCTACTTTAATAGTATTTTTAGCCATTAGAACTTACCTCCATTGCTGATTTTATATTGTATGTTTTTAATTGTTCTTGTGCCCATTCTCGTAGTTGCTCATCGGGGTCATTGGTCGTGCGATTCTCTACGAGACACTTTGCGATCGCGCAGCAGTCCGATCGGTGCAGGATGGGTGAAACATTAGATCATACAATCGCGGTTAGCTCAGGAATGTGCTCAGTTTCATAGTTTTCGATTAAGACACCGATTACATCCATCATGGAAGCTAGCGGATGGGTTTCATCTTCACCCACCTGATCGACTAGACTATCGAGGAGATCAACTAAATGCTCATATTCCGCTTCCGTGTGAGGCACAAAAACTGTTCCAGCAATAGAAGCCCATGCTTGCATTGTTTTATCTAGATTGAGACTTGGCATTATTTTTTCACCTTGCCAACTTGATCAGCCGATCAGCTACCAATCATTAGTACACGTCGTCGTGGGAACCAAGATTTAAAAGCAGAATTGATTGCTCTTGCGACTCCACATCATTCACAAACTCAAACAAGATTCTCAGTTTGTAATCAATTGAAGCTGACCAAATTCCAGCTAAATCGCCTGTTAGTTTGTGAGTTTGTAAGCTGGGATGAAAAGGGTCTTCAGAGAGCTGATTCAGCGTTTGTTCAATTGCAGAGCGCAAATCTGGGTTACGCTTTATCAACCGATTAAAGGCTCTCAACGATTTGGGAGTCCAGCCAATTTGTCTCATGTGTCTAGCTCGGTCATGAAGTCAGCAACAGAGCCAAATTGCACTTGTCCCTGGGCGTATTCTTGACGAACTTCAGCAATCTCACGCATCAGTATTTTTCGTCGTCGCTCGATGAGGCGCTTCTGAAGAAGTTCGAGTAGAGCTTCCTGATCACTTAATGATAAGGTTTCGATTGTTTCAATTGCTCTCTGAAAAGTAGAGGATTGGTTGGTCATAGTGATACTCCAAAATGGACTAAAAATTTTTACTGAATTTTATCTGGCTCCTTGATATTTTCCCATTTAGCTAACTGCTCCTGTGCCCATTCTCGCAATTGCTCATCGGGATCATTGAGGGCGCGATCGCACAACTGTTCAAATGTTTTGGGATGGCTGGAATAGTGGGTAAGGAGGGATTCTAGAGCAGCTTTTCGAGGATTGGGTCGCTTTACTTTACCTATTTGGTATGAATCTAAAACAGCTTGTTGACATAGAAAATCAAATACAGAGGGATCTTCTTTCCAGTAAACAGGTAGCTTTGACAAGATATAACTCCTCACTCTTCCGTCTGAATCATGTTTTGCTCGATCCATGATAAAGGTGAGTATCTCAGGATGCTCTGCATAACAACTTAAAATAGTTTCTAATGCCGCTTGGCGAGGATTCCGATTTGAGGAATGTAGTGGAATAAAAGGATCATTTTCAGCACAATTCAACAGAAATGCAAACAAAACTTCTGACTGATTCTCACAGCATCTTGAGAGTTCCTTTAGTGCATTCCATCGCCCTCTGAAATTCTTGTTACAAATAGCTATTCTTTTTAGGGTTTCTAAGGTTTCCTGGGAATCAGGCCAGTTTCTGGCAAGCTCTCCTATAGCAACTTCCTGCACATTGGAAAAAGCAGATTCAACATCAAGATTGGCATTTTTTATGATTATAGAAAAAGTTTCAGGTTTGTCTTGCCATCCCCTAATTAACTGCTGTATCGCAGAACAAGCTGCAACCCAATTTGAATCAGATTCTGTGCATTCCTTTAACCATTTAAAGGTTGACTCATTGTTTCCCCAAATCTGATTCATCAGTTCGACAGCAGCATGTCTTACACTAATGACTACATCATGCCACTCAAATATATCCATCTTGTGAAAAGATTTGTATTTGAGATTTCCAAAATAACCAAATACATACTCTTCTATATTAGAGGCTGCATACTCTATATTAGAATTTTTTCCATATTCAACTAATTGACTTAATCTGGCTTTTACTTGCTCTGAAGTACTTTTTATAGATTCTTTTTTACTTACTTCTGAAAAGCATTCAGCCGCCATAAAAATGTTTTTGAAGTCTTGTAAATCCCTGTTTATTAGTAAAAGAATAAAATGCTCTGTGATTTGCGGATCTAGCATCCCACAAATCAACCTCAGCACCTCATGCCACGTTTCATCTTGCCAATGTTGCCCAAACACCTCATCGCGTAATTGTTCAAAGGTGAGAGTTCGCTGTTTCTCGAAGCGGTACACAATCTCCATCGCACAGAAATATTCCAAGAACGTGCGATGCATGAAGCCGTAGGTGTCGGCTCCGCGATAGCAGAGAATGAAGTTGCGATCGCGCAATTGCTGAATTAACAGATGGGCTTTTTCGCGGGATTCGCTATAGCCTTGGTCGCGCAAATAATCAGTCAAAATGCGGGTGAGTCGCTCGGCACTGATCAGATTTCCCTTCAGCCCGTCTTCCCCTGCCTGCATCTCATAGGCGATCGCCCGCAGCATTTCCTGTTTTTCCCGTCGCCCGATCGCATCCATCGGAATCTGCAACCGCTTGTGATCCACATCCCAGTGGTAAAGCAACACCCGTGAAGCCTGGTCGTAGAGATCGGTGCGATCGCGTGGTAATTCCTGCCGCCGATTTAGGATTGCCATCATCGTTAGCAGTAGCGGATTATCTGCCAGATTTTGGATGGCTTTAGAGTTGGCGATCGCTTCCTTCAATCGCTGTTTCAATCGCACTTTATCGGAATCGCTGCCCATTGATAAGTCATACCAGCGATCGATGAATTCGTGAATCTCGTCGGTATCCAGGGATTGAATCGTGAAGTGGCGAAACCCGCTGTGCTGAAGTCGTTCGGGGTTATAGCCGATGATCCGAGACGTGATCAGCACTTGAGCGTTGGGATATTGCTGAGAAAAGCGAATAATGTCATCAATAACGGTCGATTGGGTAGCGCGATCGAACACCTCGTCCAGACCATCAAACATCACCAGCGTTGGAAACTCTAGCAAATGCTGATGGAGCTGCTGCTGATCAAACTGCCAATCCACACCACGCCCATGATGGAGAAAGTCCAGGAAGTTATAAGACTGGGCAAAACTCTGCGGGTGGGCACAGCCCAACGCATATTCCCGTAACTCAATCAGAATCGGCAGCCTGGAGACCTCGGAGGTTTTAGAAACCTCCGAGGTCTTGCCCTCTACCCAGTCCAACGCCAGATACTGCAACAGCGTTGATTTTCCCGCACCCGGATCGCCCAGAATCACCGCCCGTTGAGAATCGGCAACGGCGGCTAAAAGCTTCCGTGAAGGTTGCTGAAAATAGTCTTGTCGATAGTGCTCCAGAGCTTCTGCTGACAAATCAGCTTCGAGTTGCCCCTGCGCTTGCAGTTGGCGTTTCAAGTCTAGGGGCAGTTCATAGCGCATCGGCGGCAAAGCCTCGCGCACGGTTTGCTCAATGAACATTGCCCATAGCTTGATGCCATCGACGCGATCGGTGCTATCAAGGGTATACAGCTTCAGATAGCCATAGCTAGACTGCAAACTGTGGCGATATTTTTCGACATCAAATCCGGGTGAGAGTTGGGCGGTATTGCGGGCAATGTCTTCGAGTAAGTCAGAGTTCAGAATGTCCCGCAACTCTGCATTCGCTTTAACAATACCCCTGACCTCGTACACATATTCTTTGCAAACACCCCGCCAATCAAACTGCTCTTCGGGAAATTGCCATCCAGAAACTTGATACTGTTGTGTCCATATTTGCTCTAGCTGAGCATAATCAATTTGCTTACAATCCTTTTCAAAGGCTTTTCCCAAGACGGGGCGCACCGCCTTATCCTGCATGAACTTCTTGATCACTGCCTGATAGTGATGCTGAATACTGGTGGCAGGAACGTCGTTAAGCTGAAGTTCTTTGATAAATCGCTTGATAAAGTAACCAATTGCTTCTGCCATTGGCGTTTTCAGTGCTGTGGCATTTAGTCGGCTGACTCCACTACTCAGGCAACCCTTGAAAAAATCTTGAACATACCCCTCCAGGACAGGCTTACCCAAATCGAGAACCTGCTCAAACACTAGCTTGCCTAGCTCTATTCCTGTTTTAGCAGCCAACAATTCCAACATACTGAGATTTCAGACGTGACCCAACACTATCTCTAATATCGCATCCATGTTGGGGAGATGCCAGAGATTTCAAGCTCAAGCCACAACAGGCAACCTTGCGCTATGTCTTCACCGATAACTCAGGCGGCACAACTTGTTATTAGACGGAAAGTTTCCGCATATCATTCCAATTTGGGTGGATAGGCCGATAGGTTCTGCATTTCACCCTAAACCAGACGGATCGGAGGAAAGTTTCTGCATACTATGGCGATCGCCCATCTCAGTACTCCCGATATTTTTGACACAATTTGCCGATTTAGGGCTTGACGATGTGGCGGGTATGCCCGTATTGTGTCTGGTTAAGGTTGTTGAACGATTCTGTAGTCGAGCAACCTAAATTCGCTCCAAAAATCTAGCACCGCCCAATGTTGCTGACAACAACACTGAGCGGCTAACCCCCAAACTGTATCTGGCAGTGTGGCGGCTAACCGAGAATCTTATCATTCTCCTAGCCACCCTGCTTTGTAGCGAGCGGGGTGGCTAGGTTTTTGGGGTTTCCCTCTTACCGCTTATGCAGGAGAACCTCGATGATTGAGATGTTTGATGCTTTAACAGCACGCAGTTTTTTGACGGGTAGTGAGGGCGAGGTTCGCCCTCAACCGTTGATTTTGCCGCTTTACGTAATGCCGCTGGCACCCGAACAAGAGCAGATCAGGATCTTGCTAATTAGCAGCCCTGGGTGGGTGCGCGAAACGATTCACGATTTGCATGGACGCGGTTTTGCCAACGTCAAAGACTGGAGCAGTTTGCAGCCCGGTGCTAATCCCGGTGAGGTGGTGAGCATTTTGACTCGACGGCGATCGCGACCGTAAACCGAAACGGGGCGGTGACGACAGCCTGTGCGTTAGCCCGCATCGCCCCTCAACTTTCAGGCACAACGTTGATTTTGCCCCGACAGGTGAGCACGCGATCGCCCAGCACCAGTTCTTGAATGTCTACATCGCTGCCCAAATCGAGCGGAAAGTCTTGTAAATCGTGCAGTGCCAGCCCGCGTTTAGCGTTGGGAGTGGGCAGCCATTCGGGATTCTGCAACAGCAGTTGCTGACCATTGACGGCACGCAGCCCGGTACGAAGCACAAATGGAGTGGCCGTGCCTTGGGTGGCGGAGATTAGATCGGCTCGGAGGGTCAGCACTCCGGGGGCAATTTTGGCACGTAGGTTATCTAATACAATTGCCTTTTTGCCAGAGGGATCAATTAAGTCTGGGGCAGCTCCGGCGCGCAGTAGGTTGATCAAGAAATCAATCACAGCAATCGATAAAAGAGGACTCTGAAGCGAGTCGTTGAGGTCTTCTTGGGTTAACTGCACTTCGGCCTGGACTGGAATTGTGCGCTCTAGCCGCAGCGGTTTACCCCGCAAAATTTGCCCAAAGTTGACCTTAATTCCCCGACCTACCAGCGTCATGCGGCTGAGGTACAAGCCCTGATAAATGGCGTTTTTAGCCGCAATGGTAACCCTTGGCACCAGCCCGGTTAGCAATTGGCGATCGCCCCCTTCAATTAGCAACGTCAGGTCGTCTACCTGTTCCACTTGCGATCGCAGCCACAGCCGAATTGCCGGAGTCAAAATAGTGCTGATAACATGACTCTGTCGCGGTACTGGCAAATTGCGATCGGGGTCGGGCAAGTTGGAGGGGACTTGGGCATCGAGCCGAGGTGACGCTGACTCACGGCTCTGTCGCGATCGCGCATCAGCCGTGCTGCTATCCGTATCGGGAACGTGGGGTTGGAAATTCGTCATGGTTTCAAACCGTCTATGTTTGTCCAGTTTAGTTGGTCTAGGAGATCTGCTGCGTGACAGTTGTCCGGTGTTGCTGTATGGCGTAAAAGTTTGCTGTACTGTATATGTACTAGACCTCCTGCGTAAATCGTTTTCTGGCTTCGTCGAGAAACGATTCACGCCCTCAAAAAAGCATTCATACAGGAGGTCTACTCTCCTTTTGGCCTGATTTGGCGATCGCCCCCATCCTAAAGCCGCCAGCCCAGAGCGGTAAGGAATGAGCTTTCCCGTCTACTCTAGTAAAAAGCACCCAGTTGCAAGAAGAAATAGCATCGCTTGACATCATGACCTCTTCTGTCTCCCTCACATCCTCCATCACAGCGGATCAAATCCTTACCCCTGAGCAAGCCCTCAAATTTTACTTCGGTTACGATTCGTTTCGTCCGGGGCAAAAGGAAATTGTTGAAGCGGCGATCGCCAACCAAGATTTATTGGTGATTATGCCCACGGGGGGCGGTAAATCGCTGTGTTACCAACTGCCAGCGCTGTTGAAACCGGGGGTAACGGTGGTGGTGTCGCCACTGATTGCCCTGATGCAAGATCAGGTACAGTCACTCCACGACAATGGCGTGGGAGCGACGTTTCTCAATAGCACCCTCAAGGGTGGTGAGGCGCGAGAGCGGGAATTGGCGGTATTGGCAGGTGAGACAAAGCTGCTGTATGTGGCACCAGAACGGTTGGCGGGCGAGGGGTTTCTGGCGTTTTTAGATCGAGTCAAGGCGACGGTGGGGATTGCGACGTTTGCGATCGACGAGGCGCACTGCGTTTCGGAATGGGGACACGATTTCCGTCCCGAATATCGCCAATTACGGCGGTTGCGGCAGCGCTATGCCGATGTGCCCGTGATGGCGCTAACGGCTACGGCAACGCAGCGGGTGCAAGAAGATATCCTGGCGCAGCTAGAGCTAGCGGCACCGTTTGTCCACATTGCCAGCTTTAATCGACCCAACCTGTATTACGACGTGCGCCCCAAACAGCGGACGGTGTATGCCGAGCTGCTGCAACTGATTCGGCAAACCCCTGGGTCGGGAATTGTCTACTGCCTCAGCCGCAAAAAGGTAGACGAACTCACGTTTCGGCTGAATCAAGACGGCGTGGAAACGCTGTCCTATCACGCGGGCTTAGGGGATACTGAGCGCAGTACTAACCAAACGCGGTTCATTCGGGATGATGTGCGGGTAATGGTAGCCACCGTGGCGTTTGGCATGGGCATTAACAAGCCAGACGTGCGCTTTGTGGTGCATTACGACCTGCCGCGCAACTTGGAGAGCTATTACCAAGAATCGGGACGCGCCGGACGCGACAGCGAACCCGCGAGCTGCACGCTGTTTTTTGGCTATGGCGATCTCAGAACGGTGGAGTATCTGATTGCTCAAAAAATTAACCCTGCGACGGGCGAAGCGCTGGAAGATGAGCAGCGAATTGCCCGTCAGCAGCTACGTCAGGTGGTGGACTATGCCGAAGGTACAGACTGTCGCCGCAAGATTCAGCTCGCCTATTTTGGCGAGAGTTTTCCCGGTCACTGCGGCAATTGTGACAACTGCCTGCACCCGCAGCCGCTACAAGATTGGACGATTGAGGCGCAAAAGTTTTTGTC
>JBBQFG010000063.1:0-21418 GCA_038321765.1 Elainellales cyanobacterium | reverse complement strand
GCTCCCGCATGCTCCAGTTGCCCTCCAGTTGCTCGCTTGCTTTTACCTCTGCTTGCTTTTACCTCTGAGGCTTTGTGTGCGTCGCGGGGCTTTGCTAAATCCGTCACTTGAGGGGGGCTTTGAGCTGGTCTGGCTATTGAGCCCCAGTCGGCGCTCGATCTCGGCCAATCGATTCCGTAAGGCTTGATTCTCGGCCTCTAGCTCTGCTATTCGTTGTAGCGCTTCCTCTAGTTTCATGGCAAAACATTACTACAGGTTCGCTCTTTTTTCCACTATTCTGCGCCTATGCTTAGGCAATTACATTTTTTTTGAGTTTTACCAATCCAATTCCTAACCGTCTACGTATTTCCTCCTAGAGCGCGATCCCCCTCCCCCCTTGGGGGATTTCCACCAAGCCCCGCTCTGGGCACTTTCAGGAGTTACTACGATGGACACTAAGCCAAAGACAGGTATTCGGGATGTTCTGAAACGAATTACCCGCTTTCAGCCCAAGAAGGCGATTGGGATTGGCGCACTGGCTGGGCTGATGGCATTGGCATCATTCGGTCTGACCAGCACCCTCACGCCTCCTCAAATTCAGGCATCTGACCACGATGACGGCGATATTGATGTGAGAAGCCGTGCGCTGAGTCTGACGGATTTGTATGTGTTTCGAGAAATCGATCAAAACCCTGGAGCTGGACAAGGCGATTTGATCTTGGTGATGAACACCAACCCGCGATCGCTGGCACGTCAGCAATATTACTTCAGCAATAATGCCCAGTACGACATCAACATCGGGCGAGTTGGCAACGTAGACAGAGCTGCCAATGGCATCGCCGATCTCACGTTGCGATTCACATTTGGTGAGCCTAATGCAGGTAATCGGCAGCGGATTACGCTCAACGCGATTGACAGAAATGGTCGCACAGCCGTTGTTAACCAAACCACTAACGGCGCACGTATCCTGACCACCCCAGTCACGGCCACTACCCCTACCCTCAACCCCGTTACCGTTCGCGGTGCAAACCTGACTGTGTTTGCCGGATTGCGCGAAGACCCATTCTTCTTTGACGTAGAACAGTTCTTCCGGGTGCGGGCAGGGTTGGCAGGTCTAGGTCCCTCCGTTGGCTTTCGTCCTGCTGCTACCGCCCAAGACTTTACCAAGGGCTACAACGTCAACGCCATTGTGGTGCGGGTACCTAAGCGATTTTTGGCAGGCGGCAATGCTGGTATCAACACCTTTGATGCCTGGTTAGCCATCAACATCCCTGACCCCAGAACGGGTCGCTTTGTACAAACCGAGCAGTTTGGTCGTCCGGCTGTCAACGAAGGCCTAATTCTCAATCAATCAACGCTGGCAGCCTACAACCGTCTTCAGCCACGAGGGCTTAATCAGGCCATTCTTAACGAAGCCACAGCAGTGTTAGGAGCCTTAGGAAACAGCTCTGCACGCATCGGTGTCTTGGCGGGTGCGTTCTTTCCCGATGTCATGCGGATTGATACCACTGTAGCTAGCGGGTACGCTAACAAGATCAATGCTTTGGGTGCACCCTCCGCTGGACGGATGCTTTTGGATGATGTGATTGACATTACCCTGAGCGTGCTGAGCAACGGAGCGGTTACATCTGACAACGTTTCGTACACGGGCGCACCGGGTAACCCCGGACAGGGACACCAGCCCTTGTCTACTTCGTTCCCATACCTGGCTCCAGCGAATTAGGCTCATAGCCTAATTCAGATTCAATAAACTTCTTGCGTGAATGCTTTTTCGTGAGCGTGAATCGTTTCCCGGCGAAGCCGGGAAACGATTCACGCAAGAGGTCTAATAGTTTTTTGTGAACGGGCATTTTGTGACTCGTTCACAAAAAACCAATCAGAAACTATATAAAACGCCAGTTGTCTACAAGCCAACAAAACGGGTTTAACGTACGGAGGTTGTTTTTTCGTGCGATTTCCATGAAAAACAATCCTTCTTCTAGAATTTGCTCCCTGTCTCCTCAAAAACTATGAAACAACTTACAGCACTGTCTCCCAGACTGGGGAAACGTTGGTGGCTCGTGGCATTGGTCGGAGTGCCCCTGACGAGTGGGCTGTTGTGGCTAGCACAAGTTGACTGGTCGTCTCAGTTGGAGGAGTTAAGCAGGTTAACAGGGAGTCGGCTGGATGCGCCATATCGCTATCCGTATTCCGATTCACTGTCACAGAGCAACACTCCTACAGCACGGACTGAGCAGGAAATCGCGCACTATCAGCAGGCTGTGCGTCAGAACGGTGGTAGTGGATTGGATGAAGGAGCCTTGGCGATCGCCTATCTGCAAATGGCGCGAACCACGGGGCAGGGACATTGGTACTTGTTGGCAGATCAAGTCGCCCAACAGTCGCTAACCAAGTTGCCCGTTAACAATTCGGCGGCGCTTACGGTACTGGCACGCGTTGCCGAAGCCCAGCACGACTTTACCAACACGCTCAAGCTGGCAGGACAAATACCTGACCCGAAAGAAGCGATCGCCCTGCGCGTCACCACCCATTTAGCATTGGGCAAGCTTTCTGATGCCAACCAGGCAGCTCAAGAACTCGTAGATTTAACCCTTAGCCCCAACTCTTTTATGCTTCAGGCACTGGTTCAGGTCGCTGAAGGGAACGATGAAGCAGCTCTAAAGAACTTTCAGTATGCGCTGACGACAGAAGAGCCAGGTGAGCTGAGCATGTCCGCCCGCACCCGTACCCTGCTGGGGCGGTTCTACTACGAACGGGGACAGTTGGGTCTAGCTGATGACCTATATCGAGAAGCCCTACGAATTTTACCGGGGTATCCTGCCGCCCAAATGAATCTGGCGCAACTGGAAATTCGCCAAGAGCGCTATGGGGCTGCCGAGCGTCACTATGCCCAAGTTACAGCCGCCTCAGGCGGAGCCAGCACTGTATATGACTCATTGGTGTTACGAGGTAGGGCAAAAATTAAGGCATTGCAGGGCGATCGCCCTGCTGCCGAAGCCCTATGGGCTGAAGCAGAAGCCCTGTTGCGTCAAAGTTTTACAGGCACGAATGGGTTTACCTTCGGACATCGGCGCGACTTAGCCAGACTGTTACTAGAACGCGGCAACCCCAACGATACCGCTGAAGCTGTAACGCTCATGCAGACGGAAGTCGCCCGCCGTCGTGATGCCGAAACGTTAGAGACCTACGCTTGGGCACTCTCTACCCAAAAGCAATGGCAACAAGCCCAAGCGGTAGCTCAAGAGGCGATCGCCCTTGGCCTTCGCGATGCCACATTGTTTTACCGCGCCGCCACCATTGAAACCGCACTCGGCAACTCCACCCAAGCGGAAACCTATCGCCAAACAGCCCAAACCATAGACCCTAGCTTCGACGAAAATGCCCGTCAGGCCGCAGGACTAGGAGCAGGACTGGGGAGTTAGTCGAACCGGATGAATAGGAACTCCTCTTTGTAAGCTCATTTCTCTCCTTTCTTTACGTCCCGTCCTCTCAACGTCCCGTCCTCTCACGTCTCCCCCTCCCATGCCTTACCGCTATCTCCTGCTTAGCCTAATTTCTTGCTTAGGGGCGATTCTGATCTGGGTCGGCTTAGCGGCTCCCAGTCAAGCTCACTGGGCTGATTTAGCCGTTGCCGAAATCCAGGCAGAGGCGATCGCCACTCAGATGACCCTAACGTTTCCCACAGGTTTAGTTGCCTTTGCTGATGATGATCAAAGCGGTCAGCTTTCAGCGGTTGAGGTTCAGACCCATGCGGCTGATTTACAAAAATTTCTGAGTGAGCAGATTCAGTTCAGCGATAGCGAAAACCAGCGGGGTGCCTTGACGATTCAGGCCGTAGAAGGAGCCGCACTGCCTCCGACGATTCAGGCAGCACCCAATAGCCATAGCACCTTGCTACTAACCTACGCCTGGGAAAAACCTGTGCGAGGCTTGAAGATTCACTACGGGCTATTTTTACCAGGCGTTTCGACCGCTAGCTGTTTAGCAACTATCTTACAAGATGGGCAGCTCAAGACATTTTTGTTTACGCCGAAGCAGCAGACCTTTGCCCTTACCCCGGGACTGCCGTGGCTGGCTGGAGGGGAAGCCTTACTGGCGATCGCCGCTGCTGTGGCCTGGGGTGCAGTTCACTCCATGTCGCCAGGTCATGGTAAGACCATTGTGGGAGCCTATTTGGTCGGAGAGCGGGCAACCCCCAAACACGCGATGTTTCTGGCGCTCGTCACGACGATTACGCATACTATCGGCGTATTTGCTTTAGGATTAGTGACTCTGTTTGCAGCACAGTACATTCTGCCCGAGCAGCTATATCCTTGGCTGAGTCTGGCCTCAGGTGCTTTGGTGATTAGCATTGGAGTTAATTTATTTCTCAGCCGTTTACGACGGCGATCGCCCTCTCACTCCCACCAGCCCCATTCTCACCAGCCCCATTCTCACGACCCCGCAACTCATCCAAATACTCACGAGCATTTGGACGGGCATTTCGTTAATTCTGAGTCTGCGGGTCATGGCACGACTGCGCTGAGCGATGATTTGAGTAGCAAGGCTCCGGATAGTAACGCCTATGCCTATGCGTATGCTCAGCTTGAGTCGCGATCGCCTGTCACCCTAACCCATGCTGAGCATGACCATACTCATTCCAGTACTCATCAAGATCAGAGGCATCTTTCTAGAAACGACCATAGCCATGATCACAATCACGACCACAGCCACGATCACGCCAATGGACACGCCAATGGACACGATCACGGGCATGACCACGGGCACAGCCACCTACCACCGGGCACCGACGGATCTCCGGTCACTTGGTCTAGTTTGCTAGCGCTAGGAATTTCAGGTGGATTAGTTCCTTGTCCAGCCGCACTTGTGCTGCTATTAAGTGCGATCGCCCTCGGTAAAACCGCCTTTGGACTGGTTCTCGTCACAGCCTTCAGCTTTGGGTTAGCAGTCGTCCTCACGGGACTTGGCCTCATACTGGTCTACGCCAAACACCTGTTCAAACACATCCCCACCCATCCCCGCTTGCTCAAAACTCTTCCCGCCTTCAGTGCCGCTTGCATTACCCTAGTTGGCATCGGAATTTCAATTCAGGCTGTTTTGCAGTTGAGTAATCAGTAATTAAGGGATGGGAAAACAAATTAACCAAATCAAATTTCATCTCAAACTAATCCAAAACGGTAGTGGTATTGATATAAGGATTTTTTGATGGGCGGGCTTCGCCCATCAAAAAATCCTTACCAATTTAGGACTACCTCAAAACTAAACAAACGCCATTTCCCTTGTCTCTCGTTTCCCTTTAGGATTTTTCTCTACCATGATCAAACACCTCTCCCTCACGCTGGCTGTTACTCTGAGCGCGATCGCCCTCACGCCCTACGCTGCCCTAGCCGATCTCTCGTCTAGCTTCACTACAGATAGCGGCAGTCCTTTTTGCTTTATGCAAACTGGAAGCGGCCAGCTTTTAGACTTGACCCAGCTCTGCGGCAGCGAACAACCTTTGCCCACTCAGGCGATCGCCGCTCCACCTGCTATTAATAATTCTAATAATTCCAATCCGTTTCCCACCGATGGATCGGGTTCTACCCTACTTGAGCGAGCAACTCGCGGTAATGTTGGTCGGCCAGTGTCCAACGACACACCTGTATTTCCGG
This sequence comes from Elainellales cyanobacterium, assembly GCA_038321765.1. GTDB lineage: Bacteria > Cyanobacteriota > Cyanobacteriia > Elainellales > Elainellaceae > CASBQJ01. Next base: position 15,788 of record JBBQFG010000063.1, on the reverse strand, counting down.
GAAGTGGCGGTGTTGATTCGGCTAATAATCCGGGTAGTCTAGGCGGAAACGGTGCTTCGCCATGTTTCATCTTTGATGCTCAGGGTCGTCCTTGCTCGACCACACCCTGATGCATTGCATCTACCAAACGCGACCTGCACTACCTATAGTGCGCTACTAGATGATGCAAAACCTTGAAACGGACGTGAATTAATGTCGACGCAGAAAAGCCTATCTGTTTGGAAACAACTAAAACAGCAGCGAATTACCTGCGACCAGGCGCTGGAGTTACTCGTAAATCGGCAAGGGATGGTTAATCTGCAACTGTTGGATGCAGAAGTGAGCATCAGGTTTCAGCGCAGTTTTAATGACAAGGGAGGGGTACCGCCAGTCGTGCCGCTGCTGCTCTGGCGAAATTGCTATTACCTAGGCAGCCCTGTCGTTTTATCGCCAGAGTTAGTGCAACAGTTGGGCGATCGCCTCAACACTGAAGTTCAAATTATTCCAATTGCCGAAAAAAGCTACCACTACTGGAACCGCCTCAAAGACAAAAGTATCGCTCGTCTCAACGGTACTCATGCCATTCATGCATTTACGGGAGATGCCGAATCTGAAGACATTACCGAAATAGCTGAGCTGCACCTGTCTCAGGTAGACAGCCAAATTGAGCGCATCCGCACGCTCATTTCTAGTGCCCTGCGGAACCGTGCCAGCGACATTCATCTCGCGCCTTCAGCCGAAGGGTTGGCGGTGCGGTTTCGGATTGATGGCATTTTACGGCATGTGACCACGTTACCCCCCGACATTAGTCGCAAGGTAATTGTGTCGCTCAAGGTGATGAGCGATATGGATATTGCCGACAGCCGCCGCCCCCAAGATGGCAGAATTAGCGAAAAGTATGTGGCTGATCAGCAAGAGCAAGGGCTAGATCTGCGTGTGAGTACTCTGCCCTGCATCAGTGGCATCAAGGGAGAACCCAGCGAAAAGGCCGTGTTACGACTGCTGCGCCAGCAAAACTCGTTTACTACGATCGCCGGATTAGGGTTTTCGCCCCGCACGCGGGCAATTTATGAAGGGTGGTTGCGCGAACCTCAGGGCATGATTATCTTTACGGGGCCAACAGGGTCAGGTAAAACCAGCACGCTTTATACCAGTTTGCAGGCGATCGCCACCGAATCGGTCAACATTGTCACCGTCGAAGATCCCGTTGAATATGTGCTTCCTGGCATTACCCAAACCCAAGTGCATGAAGCGGCTGGAATGACCTTTGCAGCGGGGTTACGCGCTATTTTGCGGCAAGATCCGGACATTATTATGGTGGGTGAGGTGCGCGATAACGAAACAGCAGAAACGGCTGTACGCGCTGCTTTAACAGGGCATTTGGTGCTCACCACCCTTCATACAAACGACGCGATCGGTGTAATTCCCCGTCTGAAGGATATTGGACCTGATCCCGGCCTCGTCAGCGATGCGCTGTTGGGCATTGTGGCACAGCGACTGGTACGCCGCGTGTGTCCCCACTGCACTGAACCCTACACCCCTACGGCTGCTGACCTCAAATTGCTCGGCCTGCGGATGGAAGAGGCCAACCCGCAAGGCTGGCGTAAGGGACGGGGCTGCCCTCAATGTTTTAATTCGGGGTATTTGGGGCGCGAGGCGGTGATTGAACTGCTCAATGTGGATGATACTGTACGCCACATTATCTACGAGGGCACAGTCACTCAACTGCGGCGGTATCTGCACGAGAGTCAGTTTGACTCATTTCAAGTGGGGGCGATCGCCAAAGTAACCTCCGGTATCACTACCGTAGAAGAGGTGCGGCGCGTGTTACCCCATAGCGCTTTCTACCGCAAGCCCACTGCTGATGTGCCTTCCACTGTTCCCAACAACTCAACTGCTCCTAGTAAATTGCTAAATTTGGTGCAGCACTCAGCAGGCTAAAGCACCTAAATCGAACAAACCCCACCTTCAGGAATCGCTGAATTCAGCATCAATCCAGATAGACTAGTTATAGCCATAGACGGATTGGTTAGGACGGGGTGCAGGGGTGGAACCCCTGGCTGGGGGCAAAGCCCCCACACCCCATTTGATCCCAGTGTCCTAACCTTTGTGGTGACAGCTATACTATATCCGGTCTGACTATAGCGGTAGCCATGATCAATAGGACACCTCCCTGTCATTCCCGCGCAGGCGGGAATCCATCTGCTCGATAGGTGCGGGGGTGGATTCCCGCCTATACGGGAATGACGCTGGCATGTCCTAAGCTTTACGACTATGGCCATAACTCATTTATTTAGGCACTTCAAGCCTAGATTTCCTAAATAAGCGATCGCAGCAACCGATATCTATTCGGTGTTGCTGATTTCATTCTGATTTCATATATGATTTTTTTGAAAGGGGCGCAGAGTGCCCCTTTCAAAAAAAATCATACCAAGATTAAGCAATGCTATTGATTCATCACAGCTAAAAAACGTGCATCTGGAGGGCTAAATGGATTTGCTCACTTGGCTGATCGTTGGTTTGATTGCAGGATTGCTGTCCAGTTTTGTAGCGGGCGGAATTGGCTACGGCCTTCTAGGCGACATCGTGGTAGGGATCGTCGGGTCTTTTGTCGGTAGCTGGCTCTTTGGCCAGTTAGGACTGACTGCCCCCTTTGGTGGGCTTGCAGGGGTTATTTTTGTAGCGTTTGTAGGGGCGGTGGTGCTGCTGTTTATTCTTCACCTATTTCAACGAGGGCGCGCGGCCTAAAGGCTTTGTCGGTGCTGTTCGAGACATGGTGCTGTTCGAGACATGGTGTAGTTGAGGGCTAGCGCTCTGCTTTAAATCGGTCGATTTCCTGCTGAAGTTGTTCAGCCGATCGCCCTTCAAATTTCTGTGTCACCGAATTTAGCCCCAATCTTACCTGCTTGAGCGCCTGCATGACTTCTGCTAGCTCGGCTTCATCGTACTGCACATCGGAATCTAGTTCCTTAATCAGACTTAAGACACGCGTGAGGATATCAATTGGGCTGGGCATTACGGTTTAGTGCAACAAGCATTAGAAGTCGTCGGCAGCTTAATCTTACGGCAGCCCAATTTTACGGCATCCCAATCACAACTCCCCAAAAAGATTTCTGGAATACTCCTTCTGGCACGTCTACGCGCATTTTTTTGCCCCAACTGTAAACATCAAACGCGACCCGTCCGTTTTGAATCTGAAGATTGCCCAATAGCGAAACCCAATGGTTAGGTAAGGGAATCGGCAGTTCTGTAGCACTAGCAGGGCTCAATAGCGGCTGAGATGTAATCAAGGGAAATGCGACACCCCCTAGCTTGACACTGTTGGCAGCATCTCGCAAAGCAAGCAAGTCTCCCTTTTTGTAAGTCTTGGTGTGAATAATTTGTGGGTAGCCCAAAATCTCTTGTAACCAGCCCTTCATTTCCCACGAAAAGCTCATGCCGCTGAGGTTACGGACAAAACTAGGCGCATCGGGATCAACGGGAAACAACAGGCTCTCGGCATCTCGTAAGGTACTGAGCACCATCCAATCCGCTTCGCCCATTCGCAAATTGAGCTTACTAGACTGGCGTAGTTGGGGCAGCGCCTGGATGCGCTTAGTTTTGCCTTGTACGACACCTTTTTCAAACAACGTGCGACATAGCTCAACATAGCGCACGGGCTGTTTTCGCACTAGCTCAAACAAGATAGCAGTAGGCCCACAAAACGGCTGCTGACCTTGGTTGACACTGTAGGGATCTTGCACACGCTGGCGCATTTCTGTGATGATCGTTTTTTTGTCAAGAAATGACCACACACTGGCTGTAGAAGATTGCTCAAACGTAGCGATCGCCTTTAAGGCTTGCTCAATTGCAGAGGAATTGGGGAGGGAAGAACTGCCGGTAGCTGTCATGGCAGAAAATGGGGAGAAGTATTTACTCTATAGGAATCAATGGCTAGGTCAATGATTCCGGTCATTTTATTCATTAGCTCCGTTATTAGCTTTAAGCAACTCTAGTTTTATCGCTTTTTCTCGTTGGGGTTGACATGCCGTGACCACCCAGGAAACCGGACACTGCGGTGGACGTTCCGCATCCGAAGCACTATGCAAAAATCATTTATCTCACTAAAAATACTTAGCCTTACGATAGATGCGTTAAGGTACATGAGATCTGATACTGCAAAGAATGAGGTATATTCACTGGAGGGTCTTTTACATCCTCTTAGAGAGGCAACAAAAAGACTTTTGATTGAAAAATCCTTTGTAGTCACGTCATGCGAGATGACAAAGCAAGAGAATTAATAGCCCGAGTTATTCTGGCGGTTAATTCTTTGTGATGTCTCACGCGTCAACTGCTCGAACCTCAACATATCGCACTCAAAAGGGCAAATATGCAAAAGAAAGTAATTGGTCTACTCTTGGCTATGGGTGTTGCAGCTTCGTTGGCTGCCTGTGGTGGTGGTACGGCTCCTACAGAGTCTCCAGCCATGTCTCCTGGAGAGTCTCCAGCTATGTCTCCTGCTCCAACAACCACTCCTTAATCATCGTTTAAAGGAGCTGGATAGCTAGTCTTGCGCTTTTTATAAAGGCCTGTGAGACTGGCTGCCGAGTCATGTTTCATAGTGAGTTCTAGAGATCGTAGTGAGTTCTAGAGAGTTGTTAATCCGGCAATATGGGATTCTGGTAAGATCCAGTCATACTATTGCTTTTTTACCTTAATGACAGCTTTCTAGTATTGTCAGAGTAGGTTGGTTATGTAAAGAACGAGATCGAAACCGACGTTGATTTGAGCCAAACTGGCAATGATTTAACGTCGTTGATCTGAATTGTTAATTTAGTGTTCAGCCCGCAAGAGTCTCCCCCTGAAATGTTTTGCCTTTGGCAAAGTAATTAGGTTTAGGGTTTCTCTTGCGGGCTGTTTGTTTAACTCCATTTTGAATCGTAGTGTTCAAATACCCTAATTCTCTATGGGCAAGCCAATTCATGTTACTTTTGCAATTTAGTACGTCTCACTATTGCCGAAAAGCGCGATTGGCTCTAGGCTATAAGCGCTTGCCCTATACGGTTGAGAACCTGACCCCTGGCCTGCACGCCCTCAAACTTCGACCGCTTACAGGCACCACAACGGTGCCCGTGCTATTGCCGCAGATGGCAGACCAGCCTGAGGCGATCGCCGATTCCACCCATATCTTTGAGTTTCTAGATACACATCAACCGAACCCGCTGCTTTATCCCAGTGACCCAGCCCTACGCATTGAAACGCAAGTTTTAGAAGATTGGCTAGATGAAAGCATTGGGACGGCTACCCGGTTTGTTTACTACGATTACCGAGCTAAGGCAGGCAAACAGATCGACCCCTCGTTCGTGAGTCAAGCTGTGATTCAAATTGTGCGCCGCCAGTATGACATGAACCCAGCGCGGGTAAAGCTGGCTAGCGATCGCCTGACTCAGGCTCTGGCCTTTTTGCAGGGTCGATGGCAGCAAGGGTCAGTTTTGGTTGGCGATCGCCCGACGGCTGCTGATCTAACCGCAGCGGCCTTGCTGAGTCCTTTAGTTCGGCTGCCCTATTACCATCAGGCTTACCCCTGGCTGTTTGACCACATCGCCGAGGTGCATCGTTGGTGTGACGCATCGTTGCCACCGGGAATGGAGGAACTGATAAGTAGTTCAACCTAAATAAAAACAAGATTCTAAAAGTCTGCGCTGCCCGCTGCGCTGGCGGCGCAGACTTTTAGAATTTTATATTTACTTAAGCCCATCTACTTATCACTTCCGCTTGATCACCAGTAACGTAATGTCGTCATAGACTTTGTGGGTGCCAATGTGATGGCGGACATCGCCAATAACAGCCTGCTGAACAGCCGTTGCCCCGTGCTGCCAATGCTGACTCACCACCTCACACAGTCGCTCTAGACCGTAATAGTGGCGATCGCCATTCTCCGCCTCTGTAATGCCGTCGGTGTATAAAACAATGCCATCGTCTGGTTGAAGCTGAATCTCGATCTGATCCATAAAGCTGCGAATATCGTCTACCAAGCCCAACGGCAAGCCTAAATCATTGGTGTCTATTCGCTCCACAGCGCCAGTTGCACGTACCACCAAAATTTCTTCGTGTTGCCCAGTCAGGCGCAGACTACCGTTTTGATAATCGAGTAGGGCTAAGGTGGTGCTTTTGCCACTGTTCATGCGCTGCACATTATCGTAAATAGCGCGATTTAGGGCGTAGAAAAAGGGTTGAATCCGGGTTTCATTGGTGGCTAGCATGGTGCGAACCGCTGTTTGCACCATTAGCATTAGCATCCCGCTTTCCAAGCCATGCCCCGTAACATCACCAATGCCAAAAATTACCCGCCCATCGTGCTGAATCACATCATAATAATCGCCCCCCACCTCTTCGGCTGGGTCCATAAAACCAGCGATATCCAACCCTGGAATTTGTTCTAGTTCCTCAGCGCGGGGTAGCATCATCTTCTGAAGCCGCTGGGTAATGGCTAGCTCAGCACTCATCCGCAGGTTTTCACTTTTAAGCTGGGCGTTGAGGCGGGTAATTTTTTGATTGGCGGTGGCTAGCTGGCTCATGCTTTCTTGCAGGGCGATTTCTGCTTGCTTACGTTGGGTAATGTCTTCCACAATCCCTTCGTAGTAAAGCAGGGTGCCGTTGGCATCGCACACCGCCCTAGATTGTTCAGAAATCCAAATGATGGTGCCATCTTTACGATAGATTTGAGACTCAAAATTGGCAGCTTTCCCCTCAGTCTGCATTAACCGGGCAAACTCAAGACGGCGGGTCGGCTCAACGTAGAGCTGCTGTTGAATATTACCCAGGTTTTGAATTAAATCTTTGGGTGTGTCGTAGCCGTAAATTCTCGCTAGGGCTGGGTTAGCGCTGAGGTAACGCCCTTGGGGGGTGGATTGAAAGATCCCCCCGATGGAATTTTCGACAATGCTGCGGTAGCGCTCTTCGGCATCTTGCAGTTGCTGTTCGGCTCGTTTGCGATCGCTAATATCAAACCCAACTGCTAGGATTTCAGTGATTTCACCCTGCTCATTCACAACCCCTTTGTTGGCCCATTTGATCCACAAGCGATCGCCATTTTTGCAGATGTTTTCGTTTTCTACATCTCGATAGGCATCAGGATTTTGGTTAATTCCCTCAATTAATGCGCGCAGGTCGCGGCCAGAGCTTTCGGTTTCGGGCACCAGGGTACCCATCATGCTGCGCCCAATCAGTTCGGCTTCTGTAAAGCCCAGAGCCTTTAGCCCGTAGGCATTGAGGAACGTAATTTTGCCGTCGCGATTCCAGCGCAGAATAAAAGAATTGGCGCTTTGAACCAGCTCTCGATACTGAAACTCGCTGCGCCGCAGTTCTTCGGCGACGCGCTTGGACTCGGTAATGTCTTCCATCATGGCAATGGTAAGGCTCAGCTTACCAGACAGATCGCGCACGGCAGACAGGGTGAGGCGTACCCAGACAGGCTGACCGTCTTTGCGAATGTAGCGCTTTTCCATTTGGTACGAATCGCGCTTGCCAGCCAGTAGCTCTTCTAGCAAGTGCAGGTCAGCATCGAGGTCGTCGGGGTGGGTATATTGGGTAAAGTGAAGCGCACGCAGCTCTTCAGTTGTGTAGCCCAAAATGGCTTCAACAGCCCGGTTCGATTCGATTACACTGCCGTCTGCTTGGTTGACTCCCATACCAATGGCAGAGTGTTGAAAAACGGCGCGAAACCGATCTTCGCTGCCCATGAGTGCCAGTTCGGTTTGTTTGCGATCGCTTATATCTCGGATGACCCAAACTACAGTGTTTTCACTCAATGGGGAAATGTTGGCTTCAAACCAGCACTCAGTGCCGCCCATAACTAGGCTGTACTCTAGTGTCAGAGTCTGTTGTAAGTCCACGGCTTGCTGGGTGAACCACAGAAAGCGATCGGCAACATCGGCTGGAAACAGCTCGTGGAATGTACGTCCAATCTTCTCAGGCTGGTTGTGTGACAATAAAGATGAGTTGACAGAGGGAATTCTTAAGCAGCGCCCCTGTCGATCGTGTACAAGAATTAGCTCATCGACTGAGGCGACAATTGCCTCCAGCTCGACATAGGAATCATGCAGCGCCTCTGCTGTCTTTTGGCGTGTGTCTTGTTCGGCTTTGACCTGTTCTAGCGCTGTTTCTAGGGCGATTGTGCGCTGTTCTAGCTGTTGTGCTTTCTGAATCCATTGGGGCACATCGGCCAAGATATCGCGCACAACCGGGGCAAGATACAGTGTCGAATCTTCGATTCCCAGCCAGGGCAGGGGATTTAGAGGGCGATCGCTACCCCACACCTGCTTAAACTGACCGTTTGGCAAAATCTGCCCCACCCGACAGGGTTTACAGAGATGTTGATTGGGTTCTATCTGCACTAATCCGCCAGGAGCCTGAAACGTTTGCCCATAGGCAGCCAGCCGCACGCGATTGGTGTCAACCGATTCTGCCGCCTCTACGGCTTGCTTCCATAAATAGACCTGGAGATAGGCCGCTTCAATCGGGTCGCTAGTGACCTGATTAGCTCCATAGCGCTGCTGAAAGCCCTGGACAAATCGCTGATTGGTGGGCGTGCTGAGGCTTTGAAAATAGCTCCAAGCGGCATAGTGCCCTGCGGCGGCTGCTCCAATGTGCTGCAACTCTGCCTCTGCTACACTCACTGCCATAATGGGAATTTGCTCAGCCGTGATCCCCGCTTGCTGATATTGCTGGTAAAAGGCAATGGTGCTGTCGCCGTTAAGGGTAGAAAATACGGCATCTGGCTGGGTTTGATGGATTTGCGCGATCGCCTCAGAGAATCTGTGGCTGCCCAGGGCTACGTAGTCTTCACCCACCACCTCTCCACCCGACGATTTCAGCACCGCGCTAATCATACGGTTCGCAGTACGGGGAAATAGGTAGTCAGATCCCAACAAATAGACTCGCCGACGCTGCTGTTGCAACAGCCAGTGGACGGCTGGCTCAACCTGTTGGTTAAGACACGAGCCTGTGTAGAAGATATTGGGCGATGCCTCTAGCCCCTCGTACTGCACTGGGTACCACAGCAAGCAGTTGAGGGCTTCTACCACTGGCAGCACCGCCTTACGGCTGGCGGTCGTCCAACAGCCGAATAGCGTTACGACCCCCTCGGATGACCCCTCGGATGACCCCTCGGATGGCCCACTGGGTTGAATAAGGCGTTGAGCCTGTTGGGCAAATGTAGCCGGATCAGAGGCTCCATCGGCAACGATGGGTTCAATCAGTTGACCTAAAACGCCTCCAGCAGCGTTGATCTCGGCGATCGCCATCAGCGCCGCATCTCGCAACGGCACCTCACTGATTGCCATCGTACCTGTGAGGGACTGTAAAATTCCGACGCGCATATTAGAGTCTTAAAAGGAGCTAGGTCAAAATGGAAAACACTGCCGAATATATTTGTGCCTATTGTGGCGAACCCAACCTTACCTTTGTTGATTTCAGTGCGGGCGGACAACAGTCGTATATAGAAGATTGCCAGGTCTGCTGTCGGCCTAATATTCTCTATATTCGCATTGATGAAGATACGTTAGAAGTCGAAATTGATAGTGAGTATGAAGGATGACGGCTATTCTTACACTGCTGATTGGGCTGGTGGCGATCGCCCTGATCAAGCTAATCCTACTACCCCTAGAGCTGTTGAGTTGGATTCATCTGCCACTATGGTTGGCTGTGATGGGTCTATTTCTGGTGTTCTCCTGGTTGATGGGAGACGATTAGGGATAGTTTGACTACACTGTGGCGATTCAATCGTTAGGCTCCATCTTCAGAAGCTTCCGAACCAATAGCCTTGGGGGTTGCCCCCAAACCCCCAGCAGGGGACGAAGCCCGTCCCCCACACCCCCTCCGCAAGGCCGCATCGGTGAGCCTCAAAGATCGCTGGGAACGTTACGCTACACATTGCAAGGGTAGCAAGGGTAAGTAGGTGGGCGTAAATAAACGTAAAACCCTAAAAGTCTGTGCTGCCCGCGCAGCGGGCGGCACAGACTTTTAGAATCTTGTTTTTATTTAGGTTGAACTACTTAGCAAGGGGCGATCGCCTTTGACTCTTTCCTGTATTCACTGACTTAGCAGCAATGCGTCGCGTCGCGTTTACAGCGACTGATCTCACCCAGCCGAAACCTGATCGGAGGGGGTTTGGGGGACAAGGGCTGTCCTCCAATGAGGGGGGTTGGGGGAGAAACTCCCCCAAGGCTGCTGGTTCGCCCCCATCAACCAAAGGAAAAGCGAGTTGTGCATACACAATGAACCTCTAGGGAGTAGAGGAGGGAGACGTAGGTGTTTCAACATCAGTCGTGGAGAAACGGCTAAGGCGGGGCAAGGGAGTGGGTACGGTGCGGAGTGGCGCAGAATCAATTGGCAACGTCGTGTCGGGTACCAATGGTTCCGGGAGGCGATCGCGGTTGGGTGCTTGAACTGCTCCAGCAGGAGGTTCAGGAAGGGAAGATGTAGAATTTTGGAGAGCGATCGCCGCCGGTGTCAGCAGTTGATCAAAGTCGGTTTGTTGCTGAAGCTGCTGTGTAGACGACAGCAAATTTTCTAGCCCCCGCAATAAATCGCGAATATTACTGCGTACTGCCGGGTCGCCAGTCAGCTCATCTAAATCTGAGGTGATTTTCTCCGCATTTTGAAACGTTGCGCGGGCAGAATCTAGGGTTTGTTGAAGCACTAAGGCATTTTCAGGACTTCCCAGACTATCCGTCAAGGTGCGAAAGGTGGCCGAAGCACGGGCTGCATTCGTCGAAAGGGCTTGTAGGTTTTGGACAAATTCCCCCTCTTCCACCAGCGGTGCCAGCCGTATAGTTACCAGCCGCAGTTGATTGCTGGCTTCATTTACATTAATCAGAGTGTTGTTAATTGCAGACCGATTGCTGGTTAGCAAGCCATTGACCTGAGCCGCTGTCAGCCCAATTTCATCTGCCGCTCGCCCAACCGCCGTCGTGGTGACGTTGGCAGAACCAGAAAGCACTCTCAACTCCTGCTGTACCGACTTGGTAAGCGTGGTCACTTCACCTGTAAGCGTGGCCACCCCAGCCGCCGCGCGCGAAGAATTGCGCGTAAGAGACTGGATGTTGCCAAATAAAATTGGATCTGCCAGTTGGTTAGAAAGCCGAATTGTAGAGCTAATTAGCGCGTCAAAGGTAACACCCACTTCTCCTTGCAGGCGATCGCCATCGCAAATAATTGCGCTACTCTTGCAATCGTCTGAGAAAGGATTGGCGGCCACTTCAGCCGTCAGTTCTGTAATTGGCGTAATATCAACCGCCGTTTCACCAATCAACCCAGCTTGGTTCGATTGAATTAACGAGTCGCGGGGAATTTTTAAGGTGCCCGGAGAAATTTGCATTTCCACCTCTGCAAACTGCTCAGCCGGACGAATTCGCTGTACCCTGCCCACCACTACGCCCCGATAGCGTACGGAGGAACCCGTTTGCATACCCACAGCGCTGGGAAAATCCACCACTACACGATAGCTACGATTGCCTAGGCTTAAACCCCGGAGCCACAGCAAAATTGCCCCAAATGCTCCTAACCCCAACAAGATGAGCAAGCCCACCGAGCCTTCTCGAACGGTTCGCGATCGCATTACTCTTTCCTCACATCAGCACATCCCAACCAAATCAACGAGTGAGACTGAATAGCAGGTGTTTCCAATGGTCAATCTACCATCAAAACTAGTGCTTGTCGGCTAGGGTTTTAGTGCCACACATAACATGCGCTCCAACATTTGCCGTTCCTAACTAAAGGCATTGCCCAATTCTAACCCTCTGCCATGAATCGGTTCTCTACTTCGCCACAGAAATGGGCGATCGCAAGCTATCCCTTACAGAATTCAGGCCAAGCAACTGCTATTTCTTCCTCCGGTAGTCCTAAATTGGTAAGGATTGTTTGATGGGCGGACAAAGCCCGCCTATCAAACAATCCTTAGATCGATACCACTACCCTTCCTCCCAAGCAACTGCTATTTCTCTTTTTCTAAACCGCTTAACCCTTGAGACGTATAGACAAGATGGATTAATTCTTACCCCAGAGGTATTGCGTCTAACACCTCTAGTTCGGTAAACCGCACCGCTATCGAGTTGTAGTCTGACCCCATACTCCGTTAAATTAGCACTCAGGAGTTGAGAGTGCTAACTCCGTTGGCGATCGGCTAGTGGCGGTTAGTTATTAGCCCTAACAATGGAAGTCTGATTGGTTGAGGGTTGAACTTGCCCCCAATCCCTCAGCACTTGTAGAGTTTGTGTGCTAACGGTTTACCGTTGTCAACGGAAAGCAAATCGCAACCCTAATTGCAACACTAATTCAGTCTGGAGAAACTTTAGTATGGCTGCTGTATCTCTGAGCGTTTCTACCGTAAAGCCGCTGGGCGATCGCGTCTTTGTGAAGGTGAGCGCCTCCGAAGAGAAGACCGCTGGCGGAATCTTCCTCCCGGACAATGCGAAAGAAAAGCCTCAAGTGGGCGAAGTTGCACAGGTAGGCCCTGGCAAGCGCAATGACGACGGTACCCGCCAAGATTTAGAAGTCAAGGTAGGCGACAAGGTTTTGTACTCCAAGTACGCTGGCACCGACATCAAACTTGGCTCCGATGAATACGTCTTGTTGTCCGAAAAAGACATCTTGGCGATCGTGGACTAGTCAAATTCTAGAGATTGACGTATGGGGTTGGGGCAAAGCTCATCCCTATGCGGCTAGGCTCTAGACTCCTGACTTTGTCTCGTCAACTGCTATCCAATTTACTTAATCAAAGGCTAAACGAAATTATGGCTAAGCGCATCATTTACAACGAAAATGCTCGTCGTGCCCTAGAGCGCGGTATCGATATTTTGGCAGAAGCCGTTGCTGTTACCCTTGGCCCCAAGGGACGTAACGTGGTGCTAGAGAAGAAGTTTGGCGCACCCCAAATCGTCAACGACGGTGTCACTATTGCCAAAGAAATTGAATTAGAAGATCACATCGAAAATACGGGTGTTGCCCTGATTCGTCAGGCCGCTTCTAAGACCAACGACGCAGCAGGCGACGGCACCACCACCGCCACCGTTTTAGCACATGCAATGGTCAAAGAAGGTCTGCGTAACGTAGCAGCAGGCTCCAACGCAATCTCCCTAAAGCGCGGTATTGATAAGGCTACAGGCTTTTTGGTAGACCAGATTGCCAACCATGCTCGCCCTGTCGAAGATTCTAAGTCGATCGCCCAAGTGGGTTCGATTTCTGCAGGTAACGACGAAGAAGTCGGTGCCATGATTGCAGAAGCAATGGACAAAGTGGGTCGTGAAGGCGTTATTTCCCTGGAAGAAGGCAAGTCGATGGTGACTGAGCTGGAAGTCACCGAAGGGATGCGCTTTGACAAGGGCTACATTTCGCCCTATTTCGCTACCGACACCGAGCGGATGGAAGCCATCTTGGATGAGCCTTTCGTCCTACTCACCGACAAAAAAATCACCCTGGTGCAGGATTTGGTGCCTGTGCTAGAGCAAGTGGCTCGCTCTGGTCGTCCTCTGCTAATTTTGGCAGAAGACATCGAGAAAGAAGCCCTAGCAACGTTAGTCGTCAACCGTCTACGTGGCGTGCTGAACGTAGCGGCTGTTAAGGCTCCTGGCTTTGGCGATCGCCGTAAAGCAATGCTCGAAGATATCGCCGTGCTAACTGGCGGTCAGGTGATCACCGAAGATGCTGGCTTGAAGCTCGACAATGTCAAGCTCGAATCTTTGGGTAAAGCCCGCCGCATCACGATCACCAAAGACACCACCACCATCGTGGCCGAAGGCAACGAATCTGGTGTGAAGTCACGCGTAGAGCAAATCCGTCGTCAAATCGACGAAACCGATTCCTCCTACGACAAAGAGAAGCTACAAGAGCGTCTTGCCAAGCTCTCTGGCGGTGTAGCCGTGATTAAAGTCGGTGCTGCTACTGAAACCGAAATGAAAGATCGCAAGCTACGCCTGGAAGATGCCATCAACGCTACGAAAGCAGCCGTTGAAGAAGGCATCGTTCCTGGTGGTGGCACCACACTGGCTCACCTGTCTCCTGAGTTGGAAGCGTGGGCAACCAGCAATCTAACGGCTGAAGAGCTAACGGGTGCGCTGATTGTAGCTCGTGCCTTGGCTGCTCCCCTCAAGCGAATTGCTGAGAACGCGGGTCAAAACGGCGCGGTGATTGCTGAGCGCGTAAAAGAGAAAGACTTCAACGTTGGCTACAATGCTGCTACCAACGAGTTCGTTGACATGTTTGAAGCAGGTATCGTTGACCCTGCAAAAGTAACGCGTTCTGCCCTGCAAAATGCTGCTTCCATTGCAGGTATGGTGCTGACGACTGAGTGCATCGTAGTTGATAAGCCCGAACCCAAGGAATCTGCTGGCGCTGGCGCTGGCGGCGGCATGGGCGGCGGCGATTACGATTACTAAGCCTAGATTGGGGCCTAGATTGGGCTAAGGGATTAGTTCTAATTCCTACTTAGCCATCTAGTTCAAGTCATGTGAGGGCGATCGCTTTTCTATCAGAAGGGCGATCGCTTTTTTGGCTATCTTTTGATCGTTAGACACTGCTGACTTTGGAGTACGAGAACTCGCCTCTGCAAGACATTCGCAAAAAAACTTTTACACCCCTTCTAGAGGCGTTCCTTCTACGTTTGCGCCCTCTAGATTTGCACCGTTGAGATTAGCTTGACTTAGATCAGCCTGCTGCAAATTTGCTTGAGATAAGTCGGAAACAGCTAAATCGGCTCCGCTTAAATCGGCCTGCGCCAAATTAGCGGCACTTAGGTTTGCCTGACTCAAGTTTGCCTCACTCAAATGGGCTTGGGTCATGTTAGCCACGCTTAGATTAGATTGGCTCAAATCAGCGCTGTCTAACATCGCCCCATCTAAAATTGCGCCGTCTAGGGTAGCTCCGCTGAGATTTGCACCGCGTAAGTCAGCATTTCTCAAGATGGCTCCGTTCAAATCCGCTTGATGTAAGCTAGCGTGGCTCAAATTCGCCTGACTGAGATTTGCTCCATCCAATAGTGCCCGGTCTAGAACTATACCGCTAAGATTGGTAGCTTCTAAATTAGCTTCACTCAAGTCTACGGCGGCAAAATCGCGATCGCCTGCGGCGTATCGCGCTAACAGCTCTTCTGCGTGCATGAGCGCTCCTTTTGCAATTCGGTCAGTTGAAATACTGAACCGGGTAGTCAAGTTCCAAAATTGGTAGTGGTATTGATGTAAGGATTTTTTGTTGGGCGGGCTTCGCCCATCAAAAAATCCTTACCAATTTAGGACTACCCCAAAATCAATGATCACTGGGGAACTGACTGTTGAGGGTCTGAAAACTGCGGAAAGATAGTGTTTGGCTCACTGCCTACTGGCAGCAGACGACCCGTTGTAGCGTAGTTGTAACCAAAATACCCAACGCCTGCTAGCAATGCGATCGCCAACAAGGCTCCCAAGATACCATCTCCCGCATTATGGGGACGAGCTGCAACTTGCCGCTCTCTGACTCCATCCCGATAACCCTTAAGATACTCTGGACTTGTTTCCAGCCTTTTCTCTGAGCTATCGACATTAACTCGATTAACTTGCGCTCTAGAAACGTCGGTTGGCTTTTCGGTATTTCTCATAATGAACCTTTGCAACTCAACGGATTACGTGATGGACTTTTGCTTACTGTCAACTAGCGTATCCAACCAAGTATGGTGATTACCTCTATCTATCAGCAGTTAGTAGGAACATAACTCTCAGCCTTTGGGCAGACACTAAGTAGTTCAACTTAAATAAAAACAGGATTCTAAAAGTCTGCACCGCCCGCGCAGCGGGCGGTGC
>JBBQFG010000062.1:0-21574 GCA_038321765.1 Elainellales cyanobacterium | reverse complement strand
TGAGATTTAGGGCGATTTTTGGGCAGTAGGGGCGAAGCATTTGCACTCGAATTGACGCTGCGTTGCCAGAATATTGATGCAAATGCTTCGCCCCTACAGAATATTCGCGATCACCGGAAAGATGTCAAATGAGTTCTATAGCCATAGACGGATTGGTTAGGACGGGGTGCAGGGGTGGAACCCCTGGCTGGGGGCAAAGCCCCCACACCCCCTTTGATCCCAGTGTCCTAACCTTTGTGGCGACAGCTATATAAGGGTAGTGCTAGCGCTTGGAGAGGGGAACGGCATGTTTTGATGGTCTTAGCGGAGTGCCCCGATATTTTGAATAAACCTGAGTAAACTCGGCACCGATTAAGAGAATTTGGACGGAGTAAAACACCCAAATTAGGATGACAACCAACGAGCCAGCCGCTCCATAGGTTGAGCCAACGCTGCTATTTCCCAGATATAACCCAATTAGAAACTTACCGAAGTTAAACAGCAGAGCAGTGATGGCGGCTCCCACCCAAAGATTGCGCCAGGGAATTTCGACATCTGGCAAAACCTTGTAGATCGATGCAAAAAGAACCGTAACGACGACAAATGAGATCACAAAGTTTAAGACCTGGCTTAGTGCTACGAAACCAGGAAGGGCATTGCCAAAAAAGGTGCCTACGGCTGTTAATCCTGCTGACAGCATGAGAGACACTAGTAACAAAAAGCCGACTACTAACACCATGCCAAACGATAAAAAGCGAGATTGAAGAAAACTTTTCCACCCGCCGTTGGGCTTTGGCTTTACGTCCCAAATGGTATTGAGAGCATCTTGAAGCTGACCAAATACGCCGGAGGCTCCAAACAGCAGCGTAACAATACCGATGATGGTGGCAAGCGTTCCACCGGAGCTAGGTTTTTGAGCGTTTTGAATCATAGACTGGATTGCCTCGGCTCCGTCTCGGCCAACCAATCCCTGGATCTGCCTGACGACTTCGCCTCGTGCGGCCTCTTCCCCAAACACAGCGCCAGCAATGGCGATCGCAATCAGCAGTAAGGGTGCTAGAGAAAACACCGTATAGTACGATAACGCCGCAGCCAAAACTGGTACCTTATCTTCTTGCCATTCAGTAACAGTTTCTTTAAGCAGCCCCAGAATTCCCCTTACCCTCATCAACTTTCTCCCTCTTTGCAGTGCGACGTTAAGTGATCTTGTACTAAAGATTCACTAGAATGCATCAATCTGTGGAGAGGGAAAAGTTAGGAGTTGCTGATTTTAGGGTAGTGGTATTGAGGTAAAAATCCTTACCAGTCTAGAACTACCGATTTTAGCTACGGTAAGAGCGCCTATTGCCCAGCAAAGCAGAGGCGATCTGCCATTTTGAGAGTGCCGGGGGTAAAGTAATCGTCTGTCCAGCTATCGTTGGGTTTGAGCCGAGGAGCCTGGACGGCTTCCCCTTGGGCGATCGCGTCTTTTACCCTATAGCGAAACCGATAGTGATCATAGAGACGCATCAGTTCACAGCCGTAGCAGTCAGCTACATCACTCTCACCCCGAACAATCAAAAAGTTCTCATCATTACTGCGAGAGGCATTACTGGAAAAGTTATGAGAGCCACTGATGACAACAGGCGCGTCAGAGGTAAAATCGACGATGATCAGCTTGGTATGAATCAAAATATTGCCTTTTTGCCCCTTAGTGCTCTCCTTCAGAAATCCCTCTAGACCCTGGGAGAGCATGGCCGTGGACGTAAAGTCGGCAGTGCGATCGGCATGAACTCCAGTAATTTTGGAGCGAGTATTTTGCAGACCGTAGCGCAGAATTGGGTCATGAGCGGTACCCAGAAATGCCTTTTCCAAATCGTCGTGGATGTCAAAGGCAGTGCAGAACAGCACGTCGCGCTTAGCAGTCTTGACTAACTCAACGAAAGTGTTGAGGTCAACATATTTAGAACGGGGAGAGAATCCGGCGAACAGGGGTTGGGTTAGCGAGATCGGATTCACCCGGTTGATATACTGGCGAGTTGCGGTGGGGCTTTCACCCCGAAACAGTTCCTCAAACAAGTTGAGATAGTCTTGGGCAATGTCGCGGCGATGGACAATATGTACGACATTGGCCTGTCGATAAACACCGTTGTGAGTAAAGTTGGTAGAGCCACAAAGCACAGTTTGGGGAACACGCTGTCCTTGCTCTACTCGACTCAGAACCATAAATTTGTGATGGCAGATGGCGCTGGTTAGGCGCGCTCGTTTTACGGCAGCGGGTAGGCTGGCCAACGTATGCTCGTTTTCCTCAGTTTGAGCATCGTTAGGCTTGGCGTGATAGACAACGCGGAGGATAACGCCTCGGCTATGGGCAGCGAAAACGGCCTGGGCGATCGCCTCCAATTCATATTCGTAAATCGTAATATCGACCGCCCAGGTGGGATCGGTCGCCTGACTCAGCAGGCCAGTAATTTGTTCTAGCACGCCGCGACTCAGCCAGTTCAACACGTCGGGCGGTAAAGGTGGCGGCGGTTCCTTGGCCTGCCGCGCTCTATTCAAGGCCGTTTCCACCTCTGGAAACTTGCGAGAAAAAGCTTGACTGGCCGCTGCCGCTCGGTTGAACAGAATGCTGTGTTCAGCATTAGTAGACGCGGTTTGGATGGCGATCGCCACCTTTTCTCCCAGTTGTGGTTGCTCAGGCGTCCCATACACCGGGTAGACTTCGTACTCATACGTCGTGTCAGGATAAACCCGATAGTCTGACCAGCGAAATTTTTGAATCGGGGCGATATTGGTTCGGAGTGGCGTTCCCGGTGGTACCGTCATGTGAGGAAACGGCAGCGCCCCCAGCAGCCATTCTCGCCTGCCGTTGCGGCCATCTACTCGCTTCAGTGCAAAGCCCAGCAAACCAGCGCGGCGATCTACTGTAACGTTCATTGCCAGCAGCACACCGCTGGTTCCCGCGTAAGCTTTTACCGAAATCCCGTTAGCGCTGGCAGTTTGGCGCACCATGAGTGGCTATCCTGAGTGTTAGTATCTAGCCTGTACTACAACCACAATGCACCAGTTCCTTAAAATCCATTGCTAAATTAATCCTAGAGGCAGCTTCTTCCACACAGCCAGTCTATTCAGTTCCCCACTAATCAAACACGTTATCTATGGTTACCTTGTTGGGAATTGTTGCCGGGACACTGACGACCCTTGCTTTTTTGCCGCAATTACTAAAAACGTGGCGATCGCGCTCTGCAAAAGACATTTCTATGAGCTGGCTAGTTACATTTACAGTCGGTATTTCGCTGTGGCTCATCTATGGTATTTGCATTCAGTCAATTCCCGTAACCATTGCCAATGCCATAACGCTAGTGCTAACGCTAATTATTTTGTACTTTAAGTTGACATTCACAGATTAAGTAGTTCAACCTAAGTAAAAACAAGATTCTAAAAGTCTGCGCCGCCCGCTGCGCGGGCGGCGCAGACTTTTAGGGTTTTATGCTTAATTATGCCCGCCTACTTAGTGATGTTTAGGTAATGAAATAAATGTACTTCACATCAAAATCCAACCTTTAAACCAAAATCAATAAACCAAAATCAACAGTGCCAGCCCTCCAACCAGTACAACAAACTGCATTATCAGAAATTGACGATCAAGCTTAATGACTCGCTCCTCGTCGTCAATTTTTTCACTCTTAATCCAGTCAGCAGTAATAATGGCTTCCAAAATAGCCGCAATGATCAGAATGTAGGCTAAGGCATAAATCTTATCGAGCAGCACCAAATAGCCAACGTCGGGCAGTGCCGCCGAATAGGATTGTTGCAAAAACACAGTTGTCAGCAAGGCTGTGACGGGCATCAAAATTCGGGAGTCTACAAAGTGAGGGTTGAGAATAAACGCTCCCCAACTCGAAAGCAATACGATTACTAGCGGCAGCAAAAGTTTCCAGATAAAGAAGCTCAATGGTCGAGAAATCTGCAACTCATATCTCAAGGCAGAATACACCGAACTATCCCCCAACGAGGCAGGTAAACCAAACTTCGACTGGTAGCGGTGCTCTAAATTTTGAAGCTGAAACTGTTTAATTTCCCAACCTGGAATGCTTAGATCTTCGGAAAAGCCAGAGTCGATTTGATCGGCATCGTATACAAGTTGATTGAGCGGATAGACCGAGTTTTCCAGCGTCACATGCAGCCTTTGCTGATCGAGTGGATACCGGGCCAGGGTAAAAGGCTGGACAAACCGTCCCTCAACGCGCGCAATCTGATACAGGCTGCCATCGGGCAGTTCTTCAGGTTCTTCATAGCCGGGAACCTGGGTCAGTCCCCAATCTTCCACACCGTTGGTAAACTCCAAATTGGCGAGCGGGTCTATTTCTCCTTTCCATTTAAACCAGGCGTAAAAATCTAAATAGTAGGTATTGCTAGACGGGTCGAGATTGTATAAGTTAACGGCGTAGATACCTGTCTTTACAGACTGAGCTGTAGCGGCAATGGTCTTGAGCGGACTGTAGGATGACGTGTTGTTGGCCGCAGGTGCAGACGCAGGTGCAGACACCGATGGAGAGCCAGAGACAGATAGAGCAGGACTAGCCGACTGTGATTGAACTGGGGTCAACAACCCACCCGACAGATAGAGGGCGATCGCCAACACGACAAGCCCCACTACAAAAAGTACTTGCAGAAACCGGGTCGAGATGGCATTACGGCGCTTGGAAACAGCTCTGGAAAATCGAGATGGCATAGTGGATTAGAGACTACAACGAAGCTGACAGGAGGCGATCGCACCCGAATCTGCTCTGTCAGAAATTGGTCAGAAGCAATTTTCGAACGCTAAGAAAATATTAAAGGTAAGTAGTTCAACCTAAATAAAAACAAGATTCTAAAAGTCTGCGCCGCCCGCTGTGCGGGCGGTGCAGACTTTTAAGGTTTTATATTTAATTACGCCCATCTACTTATAAGAAAATATTAAAGCTAATAGACTTCTAGCAAAGTAACCTGATTGAGCTTCTAGAGACAGTTCATAGTTGCATAAAACACCAATTAAATTACAGCACAATCCATAACAATGAAAGTTACGGTAACACTCAGCCAGAATTGTAAAGATCTTCAAGTGGCGGTTGACATGTTCAATCTCAATTCTTTGAACACTCCTCCAAGCCTCCTCATCCCTTGATCAAGCAGTGTGTGGTTCAGCGATTTCGACAAAGACAGTAACAGCAGCGATCGCCACCAGCATCTCGTCATTTTTATCATTTAGCCCTGGAATAGCGCGTCCCTGCACCACCATACCCCCTGCTTCCACGGTTAGGCTCTTGCGCCCAAACGGCAGCACTGCGAGTACGTCTGCCTGCCGCACCTGATCGGGGTATGGCACGGCAACCTGCACCTCCACAATCATCTCGTCAGGACTGTTCAACCCTGCTACCTCCCAAATACCGGGTAGCGCATTGTGGGCGATCGCATTTCGCACGGCGCGCGCGGCTGCTACCGTCGGTTCTTGACCGTGTTGATCTACCCCCATGCCCATCTCAATCACAAACCGCTTACGCATTGCCATAAGAATTTTCCTGAAAGAATCTATCCCTGAAAGAACCTATCCCTGAAAGAACCTATCTTGGGTAGTCCTAAACCTGTGATGGTTTTTTGCAGTGCGGGCAAAGCTTGCACATCCAAAAATCCATCCAAAAATCCATCACAAGTCAGGACTAAATAGTTCAACCTAAATAAAAACCAAAATCCTAAAACCCTGCGCCGCCCGCGCAGCGGGCGGCGCAGGGTTTTAGGATTTTATACTTATTTAAGCCCACCTACTTATCGTCCTAGGAACTTATCGTCATAAGAATAGTACGCTGCATTCTGCAACTTGTTAAGATGTGTAAACAAGAGCTGTTGATTTTGAGTTATTTATCTAGGGTTCGAACATGGTAACAGGCGATCGCATCCAACTCGCTCAGACAGACGAAGGGGCGCAAACGATCCCAGCGGGTGGTTCTGATCCCAGTCGGTTCGACTGGACTGAAGCCTGGTATCCCGTCCACTACTTAATAGATTTGGACAAAGCTAAACCGACCCGATTTACGCTACTAGGTCGGGATTTAGTGATTTGGTGGGATCGAGAATCCGCTACTTGGTGCGCGTTCGACGATCGCTGCCCTCACCGACTCGTGCCACTTTCCGAGGGGCGCATTGCCGACGACGGATTGCTAGAGTGCCCCTATCACGGGTGGGCGTTTAAGGGCGATGGGACATGCGATCGCATTCCGCAAGAACACGCCGATAGAGTCGCCCACACCTCCAAACGAGCCTGCGCTACGTCGCTTCCTACTGCCGAGCGTCAGGGCTTACTCTTTGTCTATGCTGGCAAGCCCGACCATGCGCCCCACGTCAAAGTTCCGATTATTGAGCCACTGCAATCATCGCCCGATGGTTGGATCTGTCTCAACACAGTTCGAGACTTGCCCTACGATGCCCTGACCCTACTGGAAAACGTTCTGGATGCCAGCCATGTTCCCTTTACCCATCACCGGTCGGTAGGCAATCGCGCCAATGCCGCCCCGGTCGATCTAGAAGTTGTGGACGCTGGCAAGCAAGGCTTTGTCGGCACCTGGGCAGAAGGGCCTCGCCGTGGCCAGTTAGGACGGCAAGATACCAGCTTCATTGCGCCTTCTTTGATGTGGCATGATCTCACCTCTAAACAGTTTGGCCGAACGCTGACGGTGGTCTATGCCACGCCAACACGTAAAGGTGAATGCCGATTGTTTGCCCGTTTCCCTTTCAAGTTTTCATCAAAACTGCCTGCCTTTTTCATTCAGCTCACCCCCCGCTGGTATTCTCATTTAGGGCAAAACAGCATTCTAGAAGAAGACCAGATTTTCCTTCACCTTCAGGAAAGGGCACTAGAGGCTAAGGGCGGCAGTGCCAATGTATCCAAAGCCTTTTACCTACCAACACGAGCAGATGCCTTTGTCTTGCAACTGCGGCAATGGGTCAATCAGTTTGACGCTGATCCCTTTAGCGGTGAGCCGTTTTCGCCCGCGCTGCCTGCCGCCGTATTGATGGATCGATACTACTCCCACACCGTCCACTGCGCCAGTTGCCGAACAGCACTGGCCAACATTAAACGGGTACGCTTGGGGCTGGCGGTTACAGGGGCGATCGCCTGGTCTAGCTTACCGATTCTGACCTTCCTCCTCAGTAGCCCGGTTTGGGTAACGTTGGTAGTTGGGGTCTTTCCTCTGGTTGCAGGAGCCATCTGGCTATGGCTGGGGCGGTTAGCGCAGCAATTTTACAAAGGGCGGGATATTCCGACGCGAAACTTACCAGAGAAGAAGTATAGCGGTAGCCATAAAGCTTAGGACATGCCAGCGTCATTCCCGCGCAGGCGGGAATCCACCCCCGCACCTATCGAGCAGATGGATTCCCGCCTGCGCGGGAATGACAGGCAGGGTGGTTTCATAATAGAAAAGAATCACCCGACATTGAATTGGCGAACGCACACCTAAAACGACACCTATAGCTGTCGCCACAAAGGTTAGGACACTGGGATCAAAGGGGGTGTGGGGGCTTTGCCCCCAGCCAGGGGTTCCACCCCTGCATCCCGTCCTAACCAATCCGTCTATGGCTATATCTACGAACAGCGACATTTAATTCGCGAATGTACAGATATGCCAAGGGTTTTTCTTAGGGAGGGCGATCGCGTCTAATCTTCATCTGATGCTGCTTCGATATAGGATGAGGCAATTGTGAGCAGGCAGAATCTATGTTAAGTCGCAGGGTTAACTGGGTATTTGGTTTGTTGTGGTGCCTAGTGAGTACGATCGCCATCTTTGTCGGTGGGTTTGTGGCACTATACATTAGCTGGATTACTGCTGGTCAACTGGGCTTAGCGATCGAAGGCACCAACGAGGGTGCAGTGGGTGCTGTTGTCTTTTTATCCCTGATGTCGCTGTTGCTCACGCCAGCGGTTGGGGCTGCTCAGGGCTGGCTGCTAAAGCACTACTTGCCGATCGCCCATTGGTTTGGCGCGACGTTAGTAGGTGGGGCAATTGGGGCTGCTATTACTAGCGGAGTCGGATTATCGGGTGGTAATAGCCTAGACATTGCCGTAGCAGCAACTTGGGCAGGAACCGCGATCGCCCAGTGGTTTCTGCTGCGGCGATTTTCGTCCAGGTCGATTGTCTGGCTGATTGCCGGAGTAGTGCAAATCCCGCTCGTTTTGAATCAGCCGAACCTGATGATTCTTAACCCGCCGATAGTCATATTGGTTTATAGCATTGTGACTGCAATTTTGATTGTCTGGATTTTGCGGGGCAGTTCGCGTCCAATTGAACTAAGACAGGTTTTGTGATTTTAACCATACATATTTTGTCCAGCTTGTAAGGCATCTTTTGTCTAAACAGGCAGCCAGAACTACTGATTCTACATTTTGAGCAGAACCATTAATCCCACCAATTTCGGGCATATTTTGTCCAACAGTTCAATTTCGTTGGATATTTTGTCCAATAGTTCAGAGGCTGCTAAATAGGCACAGACGGCGATCGCCATAAGTAGGTGGGCTTAATTAAATATAAGATTCTAAAAGTCTGCGCCGCCCGCACAGCGGACGGCGCAGACTTTTAGAATTTGGTTTTTATTTAGGTTGAACTACTTAGCACGTTATGAAAGTGACACGAGAAGATGACTAGCTGCCGTCTGCCGAACGGGTAGCTCAATCTCAAACTGGGTACCCTGACCTGGTTTTGACTGACATCTCAGCATTCCATGATGCTTTTCGACTAAAAGCTGATAGCTAATCGACAACCCCAAGCCCGTACCTTTGCCCGGAGCTTTAGTTGTAAAAAATGCATCAAACAGTTTGGGTTGCAGCTCTTCAGGAATGCCAGGGCCATTGTCTGAAACGCGAATTGTAACTCGGTCTGCCGTTTGCTGTAGGGTCTGAATGTGAATGGTGGGTGGATGCTCTGTACTGTAGTGGGTGCTTTGAGCATGTGTTGCCCGCTGATCGGCCTGGAGTTGTTCTTCCAATGCATCAATCGCGTTCGCCAAAAGATTCATAAACACCTGATTGAGCTGGCTAGGATAGCATTCAAGCTGAGGCAATGCTCCATAGTCTTTGACGACCGTAATGGGAAGGCTGCCGTTATCGTGTCGTTTGAGCCGATATTGCAAAATCAGTAGGGTACTGTCGAGACCCTCGTGAACATCAGCTGTCTTCAACTCCGACTCATCTAATCGTGAGAAATTCCGTAGCGATAATACAATCTTTCGAATGCGATCGGCTCCCACTTTCATTGACCGAATGAGCTGGGGCAGATCTTTTCGTAAGAATTCTAAATCAATCTGTTCCATGCAGTCACGCACGGGGGAGGGCACCTCAGGGATATGGGTTTGGTAGCAGTCTATAAATTTCAGTAAATCCTCAATGTAGTCTTCAGCAGGACGCAAATTTCCATAGATAAAATTGATCGGGTTGTTGATTTCGTGGGCTATGCCTGCGACCAACTGCCCCAAGCTTGCCATTTTTTCACCTTGTACCAACTGGGTTTGAGCGGCTTTAAGCTGCGTGACTGATTCTGTTAATTCGGCAGTTCTCTCCGCAACTTGGTTCTCAAGGGTTTGGTTGAGCTGGCGCAACTGCAAATGCACATTAATCCGAGCTAGGACTTCTTCATGCTGGATAGGCTTGGTGATGTAATCGACTGCGCCTAGCTTTAGCCCTTTTACCTTATCGACCGTATCGGACAACGCCGTCATAAAAATGATTGGGATATCGCGCAGCAGCTCGCTGGCCTTGATTTGACGGCAGGTTTCAAAGCCATCAATACCGGGCATCATGACATCGAGCAAAATCAAATCGGGTAAGCTGCTTTGCATTCGTTTAAGAGCAACTTCTCCACTTTTGGCGATCGCCACGCGATATCCAAACGCATCGAGTACGTCAAACAACACTTCAATATTGGTTGGGTTATCATCAACCACTAATATCGTTTGCTGTTGTTTTTGCAATTGTGTATCCATGTTCGTTTCTACCTTGTTCGACCTAAACATATTGCTCGACTAAACGAAGAATGGCTTCATCATCAAATCGTTGAGCCAGTTCTAAAAGCTGATTGGCAAATGCGCCATATTCGGGAGCCAACTCGCGAATCCGGTTCACCTCTTGCTGAATGTCTTGCATAAAGCCGCCTTGTGCGGCTCTGTGGAGGATGCCTAGCTCTTGGGCGGGTGGCACCACTAGTTCTATGGGGGCGTTATGGATTCCCAGATTAGACACCGTGGATAGCTGCTCAGCGTCGTAGATCCACTCCAGATCCAGAAAAGTGGCAATTTCTGCCAGCAGCGCATCCAGTTGAATCGGTTTTGGGAAAAAGCTGTTGCAGCCCGCCTCTATGCTGTCTTGTCGATCGACCTGAGATAGGCTAGCCGGAGAAGCAATGATGGGCGTATGGGCAAAGATACTGATCTGCCGCAGCTTGCGAGTCATGTCTAACCCGTTGAGGTTGGGCATGACAACATCGGTAATGACCAGATCGGGATGCCTGCGACAGGCCAGGTCATAGCCTTCTTGCCCATTGCTAGCCTCGATGACGGTAAATCCCAGGGGTTCCAGCATATTGACCAGCACCAGACGATTTTCGGGATGATCATCAACGGCCAGAATGGTGTAAGGCTTGCCGCGATAGCCCACAATGATGGGAGCGCGATCGCCCACAGTTGCCACCCAGTCGCGAGCCAAGGGTAGGTCTAGCTCAAACCAAAAGGTGCTGCCTTTGCCGATCCGGCTCTCTACTGCAATATCTCCTCCCATCATCTGCACAATTTGTCGGCTAATGGCTAACCCTAACCCGGTGCCCTCTGAGTTGCGATCGCGTCCGCCCGCTTGCTCAAATGCATTAAACACCGTTTCTAATCGCTCAGGTGGAATGCCAATGCCAGTATCGTTAACTGTGAATCGAATGCGCCGATGGGGCAGAGCCTGTGCCGCTTGGGGCAGCTCTAGAAGCGCCGAGTATGCGGGATTTATCACGTCGATCTGAAAGATGACTTGTCCAGAGTCAGTGAACTTAATCGCATTGCTGATCAGGTTCAACAAGACTTGGCGCAACCGTTTGTCATCGACATGGACGGCAGTCGGCAGTCCTATCGGCTCAACATATTCAAACGCAATTCCCTTTTGCTCAGCCTTGACGGCGCAGATTTCTGCCGTTCCCAATAAAAAGTTAGGCAGGTGGAAATCTTGAGGATACAAGTCCATCTTGCGCGCCTCAATTTTTGCCAGATCCAAAATGTCGTTGATCAAGGTCAACAGGTGGGAACTGCATTGATAAATGACTTCAATCCCTTTAGCCTGCTTGGTCGTTAGGGTGGGGTCACGATCCAAAATTTGGGCATAGCCCAAAATACCGTTGAGTGGAGTACGCAACTCATGGTTCATATTGGCCAAAAATTCGCTCTTGGCGCGGTTGGCTGTGTCAGCCGCTTCTTTGGCAATTTGCAGTTCTGCGGTGCGGTAGGCAACTCGTTTCTCTAAGTCTTCGTTGGCCTCTGCTAGAGTACGCACCGATGCCTGCACCTGTGTAGCCATGCGGTTAAAGGTTTGAGCCAAAATTCCCAGCTCGTTTTTGTCATCAACTTTGACGCGGGTGTCTAGATTGCCGTCACTAAGCTGAATGGCAGCATCGGTTAGCCGCTGTAATGGCGAAGATAGCCGCCGGGAAAATACCCACCCGATGGCGATCGCCACTGCCAATAAGCCCAGCGTACTGCTGCCCATCACCAGCACGATGCGATAGAGCGGTGCATAGACCTCACGGGTCGGCAACTCGACAACGGCTTTCCAGTTTACGCCTGAGATAGGCGATACGGCTCCCAACACCGGTGCCCCCACTAACCCCGAATATTCGGAAATCTCGCCTGCTCGCGCTTCCATTAGTGACTTGAGCAACGGATTTTGACTAAAGTTTTCAAATTCAACCATGCGTGATTGTGTGCCAGAACGGGCGATCAAGTAGTTACGCTCGTCTAGCACATACACATAGCCGGTCTCACCCACTACCGTTTGCGAAATCACATAGCCCAAAAAGTTGAGATTGATCCGCGCCAGTAGCACGCCATCTACCTGATCGGCATCATTTCGAATGGGCACGGCTAGTGTCACCATGGGGAGCTGTGTCTCAGCATCCAGAACGACAGGGCCAACATAGTCTTCTTGTTGCTTATAGGCACTGCGAAACAGCGCAGAATCAGCCCAGTTGACTGACTCCACATTTCCATAGGGAGAGGCAATGCTAACCGTCTTCCCTCGGTTATCTAGAATTGCCACCATTTCGTAGGCATCGTTGTGGCGGGTTAGCCCTTCAATTAACTTTTGCTGAATTGCGGGGCTGAGGCGGCTAAGTCCCTTTACACGAGACAGGTAACTCAATTTTCGTTGCAAATCATCCAGATAATTGGCAATGCGATTGGCCACAACCGAGCTGCGCTCTTGCTGAAGCGCCAGCAGTTGTGTCGCGTTATTATGAGCGCTCCAATACAGCAATGCAGTTCCAATGGGTAGCGCACTCAATATCACAGCCAACAGCAAGCCCCAACGAACCTGGTTGACAATTGACTGTAGGTGTTGCCAACCAGACGAAGAGCGATCGCTGTACCTTTTGAATGAAGAATCGCCCACATCATGTGGCGTAGTGCGTGTCATCTTTGCCTAACCTTATAAAATTCAGCACAGACTTATTAATAAAACGCGTCCGTAGTCCTAAATTGGTAATGATTTTTTGAAGCGCGGGCTTTGCTCGCGCTTCAAAAAATCATTACATCAATACCACTACGTGTCAGCCCTAAACGGTTGCTAGACGATGCGTGTAGCCGCGAGAGGTTGATTTTGCGCTTGGCTCAGTGTGGGTTATTTTTAGAAGCCTTGCTGGGCGAGGCTTCTAAAAATAGCTGTAGTTTACGCAATTGAAAATTGCTGGAAATCAGGCTCAATGAGGTGCGGGGAATCAGTTACACCATAGGTTGTTATGGTGCAACGCTGCTCTATGGCGCAACATCAATTTCACCCGTCATCACTTTTTCTTTAATCGCCATAAACTGTGCTTCTTCATCTGAAGTCAGTGACCCTCTAAACGGAGCAATGTCATAGATGCCTTCTTTCAGCCCAAACTTGTAGAGCTTACCTTCCCATTTGCCTTGCTGCATTAGATCTGCGGCATTCAAAATCAGCTTGGGCATATCTTGTAAAACGCTCGTCAAGACATGATCCGGTGCGAGGTCATACTGATCTTTTGTCCATCCCACGATGTGGGTATCTTCATGTTCAGCAACGGCCTTGAGTGCGCCAATCCCGGCTTCATCGGCATTGATGGCAAAGCTGTCATATCCCTGATCAATTAGGTTCAGAGCGACTGTTCTTCCCTTTTTGCCATCTGTCCAGGTTTGTAAAAACTCAGTCGTCACTTCAACATTGGGCTTAGTAGCGGCGACTCCTCGACGAAACAGCGCTGCTTCTTCCTGATAGACGGGATAATCTGCCCCAACAATATAGGCAACCTTATTGGTTTGTGTTTTCATGGCAGCTAACACACCCGCTAGGTAGCCAGCTTCGCCGGAACGGAAGGCGACTGCACCTAGGTTGCGGTTATTGCCAGCATAGGTTGTGACCAAAGCAAACTTTGTTCTTGGAAATTCGTTGGCTACTTTTTCGGCATTTTCGATGTAGCCACCGCTATGGGCAATGACAAGGTCGTACCCTGCTTTGGCGTATTCTCGGAGTGGTACTTCTGCTTGACCATCGGAGACAGTCCCTTTAAATTCGACTGATGCATTGAATTGTTGCTTAATTAACTGTAGTCCTTCGTATCCGCCTTGACTCCAACTGCCGTCGTCTTGAGCACCACTAGCAACCAATGCAACCTTGAGGTTGCTTTGAGCAGTAGCCGAAGCAGTATCGGGCGGGGTTGGCGCAGACTTTGAACACCCCACGATCAGGGAAAATGAAGCGATCGCAAGTACAAAATTCAAGACAAATGGCTGAAGGCGCATAGCGGTTTGCTGACAATGGAACAATTCTTTGCTATAAGCATGATTCCCTCAGCAACAAGAGTACTAACAGTGAATAAATTTGGGGCTGCTTCAACCAAAACAACAAAAGGGCATTGCTTAATCTGGGTATGATTTTTTTTGAGAGGGGCGCGCCGTGCCCCTCTCAAAAAAAATTCATACGTGAAATCAGCAACACCCACTGACCTTGCTTGATTTTGTGGGGCGGTGCGTAGCTCCTAGTTTTTAAGGGGCGATCGCCAATTCAGCCGCTCGGCGACGAGGAATATCCTGGGTTAAGAAGTCATAGGCCATAGTCGTGTTTGGAAAAATTGCTCGTGCTTCCTTGAGCAAATCGTCCAAAACAATCGCATTTCCAGGGGCGTAGCGGGGACTAAAGTGGGTCATAATCAGGTGCTTAGCATTTGCGCCAAGGGCTACCTGTGCTGCCATTGTTGACGTGGAATGCAATCGCTGATACGCCATCTCAGCGTCCTGATGAGCAAAAGTTGCTTCATGTACCAGCACATCAGCATCCTGCGCCAGTTCTACAGCGTTTTCACAATAGATGGTATCGGTGCAATAAACGAACTTACGCCCAACTTGAGTTTCACCACACAGCTCAGCGCCATTGATTAGCCGCCCGTCGGGCAGGGTCACCGTTTCGCCCCGCTTCAACTTGCCATAGAGGGGACCCGACGGAATGCTTAGAGCGGTTGCCTGCTCTACATTAAACCGTCCGGGCTTGTTTTTTTCGGCAATGCGGTAGCCAAACGCTGGTACCCGATGGGTGAGCGGTAGGCAACTGACGGTGTATTCGTCATCTTCAAACACAACGCCAGATTCTACAGTGTGAACCTTGACGGGGTAAGAAAAATGAGTTTGAGAATACCGTCCACACGCGCGCAAATACTCGTCTAATTTAGGGGGGCCGTAGATATCGATGCGACTAGGGTTACCTGCAAGGCCGCAACTGGCCAGTAGACCCATTAGCCCATAGGTATGATCGCCGTGCATGTGGGTTACAAAGATTCGGGTAATCTGGCTAACGCGCACGTCACTACGCAAGAGCTGATGCTGTGTTCCCTCGCCACAGTCAAATAGCCACGCTTCAGCCCGCTGCGGCAACTGCATTGCAATGCTGGAGACGTTGCGCGATCGCGTTGGCACCCCCGAACTGGTTCCCAAAAATGTAATCTGCAAGGCGTATACCTATCCCATTGCCAGTTCTTTAATCATAATTAGGACTGACGCAGTGCAGCCAAAAAACCAGAAAGTTGACCGATATTGTGAGCCTTAGGAATGAGAATTAAATAACTCCGCCATTCTTCTGTAGGGGCGAACGGCCGTTCGCCCCTACCAGCAATCAAATTCCCGATCTTATTAAATCCATAATCCTTAGCGCCCACACTATTATTCAACCGCGTAAGCCCTAGTAATGCTAGGACAACGCGCAGAGTTGCTCAGGGTCATGGGTTGGAGACTGCTTAGTCAGACAGAGGGGCGATCGCCTCTGCGCTTGACTCGATTTGACTCTAGCAGATTTCTCCGGAGCAGAAGCATAGCATTGTGGAACAAATAGGTACCCACCGCTCATCTTTAACCATAAGAGCAGAAAGAACACACAAATAAGGAGAAAAAACGGAGATTGCGGATGACCTCCGAGAACAACCCGTGTACACTGCGTCATGCAAGTGCATGTAGAAATTCCGGCATGAGTGTGTTTTTGAGAGCGTAACTCTTTTGAACTAGGCGGCAGTGCTACGACAAGAGATTTTGTAGTGCTTGCCTATTTTTTTGGCGATCGGTCTTCTATTTATTGTTCCTGAAGGTATGAGGTACTCGTGACCATGACATCTGCACAAAATCCCGGCTTAAAGCAGTTCCTAATGCCGTTGTTGCGCTGGGGCAAGCAGTCTTGGTGGCTTACCCTAGCCGTATGGTTAGTGGCTATGGCACCTGCCCGCGCAGCGCTCGATCTGCGAGTGGCGGTCGAGCAAGGTGTCAGTACAGTTCAGGTAGGCAGCAGTACAAACGCGCTCCTTAAAGATAGTTCTGGGCAAGTATTGGCTGAAGTTGAAGGCAGCACAGCACTAGACGCTAATGCAGAGGCAGGCGGCGTTGCCATCAGTCGCTGGCGCTCTGATGGCATTTGGATTGAGCCGCAGGGCGACGGGTTAGTGTGGATTGGCGATCGCTGGTATCGCGGCAAGGTCTACGTTGTTCCGACTGGTAGTGGTTTAACAGCCGTTAACTACGTAGATCTAGAAGAATACCTCTACAGCGTTTTGGGTGGTGAAATGCCGACAAACTGGCCGTTAGAAGCGCTCAAAGCTCAGGCAGTGGCGGCTCGTTCCTACGCCCTCTATCAACGTCAAACTGGAGCCAATACTGTATTTGATGTGGGCGATACCACCCGCTGGCAAGTATACGGTGGTGTTCAAGAAGAAACAAACACAACGGTAGCGGCTGTGCAAGGCACACGGGGACAGGTTCTCACTTACAACGGGCAGATTATCAATGCAGTTTTCCACTCGTCGTCCGGTGGACATACCGAGAATGTGGAAGATGTGTGGCTGAGCGCACTACCCTACCTGCGGGCAGTGCCCGATTATGATCAGGCGGCTCCTGTATTTCAGTGGACGGTGACCTTCTCGGCTGATCAGATGCGGCAGAAAATAACGGGTGTTGGTAATATCATTTCGTTTGCTGCTGAGAGATCAACACCACGGGGACGGTTGAAAAGTGTACGGGTCGTGGGCGATGCAGGTGAACGGGTGTTGACTGGAGACGAAATGCGGCAGGCGCTAAATCTGCGAAGTACGCTTTTTACCATTCAACCGCAATCTGACCGCGTTGCTAGCGCTCAAGGTATACCGACTCCGGGCGGCTTTCAGGTGATTGGCCGAGGCTTTGGGCATGGCATTGGCATGAGTCAATACGGAGCCTATGGAATGGCCTCACAAGGCAGGAACTACAGAGACATTGTGCTGCACTATTATCAGGGCGCGATTCTGTCGCAGATTCGGGTGCAATAGTCTTCGGGATAGTGGTATTGATCTAAGGGTTTTGAGGCGTGGGCTTTGCCCACGCCACAAAACCCTTACCAGTTAAGAATTACCGTCTTCGGGTGCAATAGTCGAGCTGATCTGGCGTATCAATGGCTAACCACAACCCTGATCAATCCAGTTTAAAACTCGATTCCAAGC
This sequence comes from Elainellales cyanobacterium, assembly GCA_038321765.1. Lineage (GTDB taxonomy): Bacteria > Cyanobacteriota > Cyanobacteriia > Elainellales > Elainellaceae > CASBQJ01. Next base: position 4,376 of record JBBQFG010000062.1, on the reverse strand, counting down.
CCACCAAGGATCAGGGTCGTGGGCTTGTGCCTGACCTGCTTTACTGCTGATATACCCCACATGACCGCCGTGAGGGGTTATGACCAGATCAATGGCTGGGTTGCGATCGCAAGCCGCCCGCAAATCGGGCACAATGGCTGGATCAAACATCGGGTCATCGGCTGCATACAGAATCAGTGTCTTTTTCTGGATCTGTGGTAATAACGGCAGCGGGCTACTGGCGGCATAATACTCTTCTACAGACGAAAATCCCAACCGCCCAATCACTAATTCTTGATCAAACGTCCAAATGCTTTTGACTTGCTCCAGTGCATTAGGGTCGATCGCACCTGGATGATAGTCAGAGATGCGCTGGGCAAGTTTTTTCAACTGCCGCGTGATTGCTCGTTCTAGCTGTCTACCTCCCTGGTTTTTCATCAGATAGGTGAGAGACCGAGCAGAATCTAGGCTGGGGCAAATGACAGCCCCTCCACCAATATCGGATGGCGTTAGCCCTAAGTCTTGTCCCCAGGTAGAAACCGTCTGAGCGGCCTTGATTGCCCACAGTGCCAACTGCCCTCCTAAGGAAAATCCTGTAAACCAGAAGGGTGCCGGACATCCCATCAATTTGGCTTTGGCAGCAATCCGTACAAAATCTTCTCCCTCGTACAACCCGTCTGAGGTTAAGGTTGGCGATAACTCAGCCGTTTTGCCATGAGCGCGCCAGTCAAACAGCACCACAGCGTATCCCTGAGCAAAGGCTTTGCGTCCTAACAATCGCAGAAACCACTGGTCATCCAGGTTCCCCGTAATGCCATAAGTGCCGACAATGGTGCCTTTGGGATTTTCAGGAATAGCGATTATCCCAAATAGGGGCACATTCCTGGCACCCAAAAATATGTGTGGTTGGTAGACCGGTTCTGGCAACGTGATGGTTTTTTCCCAATCACGGCTCGCCTTTAAGGCAGTATAAAGGGTTATAGCCAGACCACTGCTTAAGCCCAAAGGGGGAATGTATGGCGGAATATTCATCAACCACTGCTACGGAGTCCGTTTATATATAGCGGTAGCCATGATCAATAGGACGCCTCCCTGCCATTCCCGCGCAGGCGGGAATCCATCTGCTCGATAGGTGCGGGGGTGGATTCCCGCCTGCGCGGGAATGACGCTGGCATGTCCTAAGCTTTATGACTATGGCTATATGTTCATAGTAGTGGTTAGTTTGCATCAGTTATGGGAGACGGGTCAACGTTTCAAGCTGCTGCAATAGACCTCTTGCGTGAATCGTTTCCCTGCTTCGCCGGGAAACGATTCACGCTCACGAAAAAGCATTCACGCAGGAAGTCTAATGTAGCTGTAAGTTAGGCAGTTGGCACCCGTCAACCCTCTAGCCGTTTACGCCATTCGGCATCAATTTTGTCTGAATTGGCCAGCTCTTGCTCGGTAAGGTCAGTTTCGGTCGAATATGCCAGGTTGTCTTGGCTAACAATGGTTTCAGCCGCAAACTGTTGAGCATATGCAATTTTTTGCTGCAACGCTGCTCCACCCTGGTTTAGACGGCTTGCGAGATTCTGGCGTTGTTCGTTGCGAAGTTCTAGCTTGCGGTTGCGCTGCTGAATCCACCAATAGCGTACCAGCGGCACGGCTAGGAAGCCAATTCCATAGGCTAACAGTAGACCATAAATCCCTCCCACAAAGGCAAGTAACCCACCAAGCTCTCCGGCGATGCCATTACGCAACAGTGAACCCAGCACCAGTGCGCCGATCAGATTAAAGCCGCCCAGCCCCGCTGCCAGCATAATCTGCCCAGAGGTGGCTTGACTGAATTTCCAGAGAGACTCTTTTAGGTAAGCGGCAATGGGAGAAGATTTCTGCCGTGCAGCCGTCACCTGAAGTTCTGGGAAGTGATACACAATCTGGCCATCGGGGCTGACTTCGGGTTGCCCGTTAAAGCGAATAAGGACTGGCAGCATGTAATCTTCGTCGTCGTCCAGATGCCGACTAGGCAGGTCTAGGTAGGGCGCAACCTGCTCTGCTGCGACAGCACCACCGCTATTGCGAATCACTGTGGCGATCGCCCGCCAGCGCCGTTCATCTAGCTCAGCATTGGGGTTGCCATCGCCAAACAGAAATGAGAACACTGCCTCCAAAAAATTGAGTTTGCGTGGTTCACCCGACATAGCATGACGACGGCGGTTGTCATAGTAATCGGGCTGAAAAATCAAGTACCACTCAGGCCCAATCCAAAAATGGGGTAGAAACATCATGCCGCCATCGCCATCACCGCGATCGTTATCGCCATCTTGTGCCGATTTGAGTGCTGTTAGTGCCAGCACAATGGCGATCGTAATCAGCAAAATCGACGCAACTAGGGCAATTCCAAAGGACATCCGAATCAGATAAAACAAAACCCGCCAAACCTTTGTCCACCAGGCCTGAACGCGCAATCGAAAATATTTATTCTGTAAAACAGCACGAAAATTTTTAGGAAACAAGTAAGCGATTTCGCCTGACTCTGCCACTTGCATGTGCCCACCCGCTTCGGAGGCGAGTGCCAGTAGCCCCTGTTCCGCTAGCTTTACGTCCAGTCCGGACTGGGAAGCTACGTCTCCAGCCGTCACGCGATAATCTAGCGTTTCAACTGCTTTCATCAAACCAGAATCGGGAGTCATGCCTTTTTCTCACTGCACTCTTCAGAGCTTATTTCACGCTCACTTCTACTCTAAAGAGTGTTGAGCCAAAACGACAACGAAAGGGCAAGATTAGACAGCCAACGTCCCACAAACTCTTAGGTTTGAGGCAAAATCAAGTATTGCCGATTGTTAGGGACTGCTGAGGATTCATGACACTTGTAATTGCAGGAGAACGCAGCGGCGTTGGAAAAACGACCATTACTCTGGCTTTGTTGGCCTATTTGCAGCGGCAGAGCGATCGCGTTCAGTCTTTCAAAGTTGGGCCAGACTACATCGACCCGATGTTTCACAGCTATGTGACCGGGCGCGCCTGCCGCAACCTTGACCCAGTGCTTACCTCTGAGAGGTATGTGCAGCAGTGCTTTGCTCGCCATGTGCAAAATGCTGAATATGCCCTAGTGGAAGGGGTCATGGGTCTATTTGATGGGGCAACGGGCGCAGAGGATGTGGGTAGCACTGCCCATGTGGCTCGCCTATTGAATTTACCCGTATTGTTGGTGCTCGATTGTAGCCGGATGTCTCGCTCGGTGGCCGCGATCGCCCACGGCTACCGTAGCTTTGACCCGCGTGTCAACATGACCGGAGTTATTCTGAATCGGGTAGGCAGCGATCGCCATCTCGATCTGCTCAAAGCTGCTCTAGAACCTCTCAACCTACCTATTCTCGGCGTTCTGCGGCGGCAAGACGACATCACTATTCCAGATCGCCATTTAGGATTGATACCCACTGCTGAACTTCCCGAACTCAAGGCTGTCTGCGATCGCCTTGCTGCCTTAGCCGAAACCTGCTTCGACTGGTCACGCTTGCTGGAGATGCTAAAGGGTGGGGAAAACAGAAACGGGGAAGACAATGCCAATACGTCAGAAATGGAGCGACCCGTTACTCTGAATCCACCATTTTTTACTTCTAATCCACCATTTTTTACTTCTAATCCAGCACTTTTTACCTCAAAGTCAGCACTCGTTAACTCGTCATTATCCCAGCCTGTTCGCATTGCCGTGGCACGCGATCGCGCCTTTAGCTTTTACTACGCCGACAATTTAGACATCTTAGAGTCCTTAGGGGCAGAGCTGGTGTTCTGGAGTCCATTGCAGGATGAGGCATTGCCAGAGCAGGTAGATGGTCTCTATTTTGGCGGCGGTTTTCCCGAAGTGTTTGCCGCAGAACTCTCTGCCAATCAAACCGCGCAGCGATCGGTTCGAGCCGCCATTCAATCTGGGATGCCTGCTTACGCTGAATGTGGCGGGTTAATGTATCTGAGTCAGGGCATTACAAATTTCGAGGGACAGACCTGGGAAATGGTTGGCGTTTTGCCCACGATCGCCAAAATGGGAGCGCGGTTAACGCTGGGCTATAGACGGGCGATCGCCCTGCAAACCAGCCCGTTATTACCCATCGGCACAACGGTTTGGGGGCACGAGTTTCACCGATCTCATTTGGCGATAGATCCGGCTGCACCGCTTTATCAAACACAGGGATACGACGCTCACACCCCGCTGGCAACGGAAGGGTGGCAGGTTAATCAACTCCATGCGTCCTATGTGCATCTGCACTGGGGCAGTCGAGAAGAGGTGCCTGCCAGGTTTCTGCAAGCCTGCTGTCAGCATCAAGTGTCGCTGACTACCGCTGGTGGGCAGCACTAAGGATTGCGTACAAAATAAAACCTAATCTTTTTTTGGAAGTGCCGCGCTCCGCGCGGCACTT
>JBBQFG010000061.1:0-21851 GCA_038321765.1 Elainellales cyanobacterium | reverse complement strand
GTTTTGGGAGGTTTTGGACAGAACCGAACTGCAACCAAACTCTCAATAAATCGATAAACCAGCTTCAAAGAGACCTTAAGCAACGCAAAATCAAGCGTTTAGCCTTTAGCCCACAAGTCGATTAGTCCAAACTCAAGTTAGCGAATCACGCGGCTAAAATTTCAGCGGCAATTCGTACCCATTGGACCATTGAAAACAATTTGTACGCTCGTGCTAGACGTTGCCTTTGATGAAGATGCTTGTCGCATTTGCAAAGACCATGCGCCTCAAAATCTCTCGATACTGCGGCACATTGCTCTCAATCTATTAGGCCAGGACAAATCCACCAAAGCAGGCATTGCTGCCAAGCGCAAAAAGGCAGGGTGGGATGATGCCTATCTCCTCAGTATCTTGGCTCAGTAATTTTCATGCGTTCGCCCTGCAGGTTTATCGAGAATTAGCCTTTCCAGAAGGGCAGTAGCTTGCGACGAATGGATTGGACGGCGGGGGCGGCGGCTTCGGTGCTGTCTGCCACGGCCTGTTGGGTGACAAGGTGTTGGGTGATGGTGCTGAGGATTTGGGATTCGGCCTCGGTGATTTGGCCATCGGCCTCGGCGATCGCCTGACATTGTGCCAATAAAGGGACGGCAAATTCATGGTTGACCTCTGCCAAGAGGGTTTCGAGGGGCGGCAGGTTCCCCGCTCCTGCGGCGAGGGTGGCGATTGATGCGGGGCTAACATTGAGGCGTTCGAGTTCGGGGCGGGCGGCTTCCCATGTGAGAGTGGGGTGGCTAGCTTGGACTATGTGCGCCAAGATTTGATCCATGTACTGCTGCTGGGCGATCGCCCCCTGCAAGTAGCTATCGCGCTCATTCTCGGTGGCGGCCATGAGGGCTTGGTCAGAGGAGGTTTGGACGAGGGTTTCATAAAATTGACACGCTGCATGACCAACGGTGTAGAGGGCCACCGCATTGGTGCTCGCGCCAACAACCGCGCCGGCAAGGGGAACGGTGCGCATTAACTCCACCCCAGCTCGAAGGGCATGAGTTCCCCCCAGAGCCAATCCAAAAATAGCCAAAATTTCGCCTTTACGCGCCGGATCTCGCAAGTTGAGGCCATAGGCAGCTGCTATTTGGTAGCCCATTTCTGCCTGAATTAAGGTGGTGGTCGCTAGATCTAGCACCACCATGCCAGGAATAAAGCTGCTCACAGCGCCGGTGCCCGTAACATAGAGCGCCTTTTGCAGCATGATGCGATGGGCGATCGCCTTGGGGTCTTCTTGCGGATGCTTGGCCTGTAGCTGCCGCACAATAGTTTCTGCCTTTTCCACATCCACCTTTTCCACAAAGGGGAGAAGCCAATCTACCTTGTCTACCACTTGCCCCAAGCTATCGGTTGCATAGCCAAGAGCATTGACAGCCCCCTTGCCGGTATCACTTAAAACCCTACCGGTCTGCTCGCCTAGGGTGCCAGCGGTTTCTACGGCGCTGCTCAGGGCGCTGCCCATGGCCTGTCCGCTTTGACTAGCCGCATGGCCAACAACGACGGCTGTTGCTGATAGCGTGTTGCTGATCGCCTTACCCCCTTGACTAGCGGCAGTGCCGACAGAGCCTACGGCTGTCGATACTGCATTGCCCATGGTGTTCCACCAAGACGCCGTTTGAGGCATCATAGCCAGATCAGACTCCTCACCATCAGAATCCTCTGTCCTTAGCTCAGATTCCTTTAGCTCAGATTCCTTTAGCTCAGATGCCCTTAGCTCAGGTAACTCTGGGTTAGATGGCTCTGGGTTAGATGGCTCTGGGTTAGATGGCTTTAACTCAGCGGATTCTGTCGGTGGGATGGCGGAGTTGGGCTGCGGAACTTCTGGGAGTGGCTGGCTCTCACGCTTCCAGGGAGTTGTAAGGCGCGACTTGACAGAACCCAGCCAGGAGGGCTTTGAGGGGGATGATTGCGTCAGACTGATCGTGTGCTGCCACTGGGGAAAATCCTCTCCGATGACCCAGCCATATACCTTGACCTGGAATAAGTCAGGGAGGTTGAGGGTGGCGATCGCCCCTTCTAAGGCTGCCATCACAGACTCTGCATCAGAGGCCGTCTCAGATTCTAGGCGCAGATATAAATCCTGATCTTTAAGGATGGCCTTGGTGGTGGCAATGACTGGGGGCAGCGCTTGCTGGATGAGGGTGGCGATCGCCCCTCCCTCTCCGTGGCGTGCTCGTTCGAGCAAGGTCGGTGGGGAAGCTGACATAGGTAAAGCCAAACGAAGGAGTAACGCAGATCAATCAAGGTGAAGCAAACGGGCAGAGCGTCTCTAGAATTTCTATTCTATCTCGCACAAAAACCGAGCAGATCTAAACCTCACTCCAACTGCTTATAGCGGTTCCTCTTAACATGAGGTACACGTTGGACAGACAGGGCAAGGGTTTCAGCTTGTTATTCGTACCGCACCAGATCGGTAACCGCTATAATTAAGCATTCCCAAAAATTCTCCAAAATAAATATTGATCGTTCCAACTATTACTTCCACATGGCGGATCCCAGATATCAGCTTCTGAAGATCGCAATTTGTAAGCACGCAAAATTCCTCAGCCTCACCCCCCTAGAGATTTTTACAAACTCGCTATTGGGATTGTGATCAATGAGATCGGGATCACAGAGCGTTATATTCTAGGCTTGCATTCATGGCAACTGAGCAACCTCAATCGACTTGCTAAGATACTAGGATTTTGCTAAAAACTCTTCAAAAAAACTCCCAGTTTTAATGAAAACTGGGAGAGTGATGCCATATAAAAATGGCAGGATTGATCTCGCCGCATCACGAGGGATGAATGGAGAATCTGGGGCGCTAACATAACGGCAGTTTCATTGGCGATCGCCCTCGAAACGTTTGACCAAATCAACCCCCAAATTGTGCTGATTGATTTTGGACTCGCTGACGACTTTCAGCCGCTTCAGGCACTGTTGAAGCAAGCCGCGCAGCCATTTCCCATTCCTACCATTGCGCTAACGGCTACTGAGCAAGAGCGCGATCGCACCCTGGCTCAAGAGTTTGGCGTTTACTTAATGGAGCCAGTGGAGATAGCCGAGTTGGTGGCAGCGATCGCCAATCTTACGGGACGGCTAGAAGATTCGTAACAGCCACTACCCTGGTTGACTGACAAATCTCTTAAACACCTGCTGCACCGCCAGGAAATCAATTTCCTGGCTCATCGCTAAAGTCCTCTAAAGAGGACTAGATTCAGGATCTGAGTCTATTTCAATAGACTTTCACCATTAGCCCAAAATTTATTTTAGGGCGGTTTGACAACGGAGCAATGAGACTTTCAGGGCTTTTGTCAGTCAATCAGGCCAATACCAGTCACTAAAAGCTTGCATATTGCAGCATTGGCGAATTATGGGCGCATCGTCGAGAGCTGATTTTTTGTGTGTTGGCCTTCTCAGGTGCTACCTAGTCCGATCTCAAAATTGGTTTACTACCGTGGGAACAAAACTCCCTATTGCATGGGTCTGGGTTAGAATTCCAAGCTCAATTTAGGTAGTGGCATAGTTGAAACTACTTAACGGATAGGAATGAACTTTGATACTGATTAACCTCTACGGTTGCATCAGAGCGAGCTGATACGTTCAACCGCTCAAGGTTGGGCTACTGCGTTTTGCTCATTCATTTATGAATGCAGCATTGCCGAATCTCGTTCTTAAGGTTGTGTATGTACTAATGTCAGATATTTTTTGTGATTAACGGAACTCCCGCTGGTCCCAGACAGATGTCAGCATTTCGTGGCATTCACAATTTAATCCGAGGCAATGAGTGAACCACTACCGTAAATCGGGAGTTGGACACGACTGCCTCATGATGTTGCCACGAGGAAGACCTAATTCATTTGGAGGCCCCCCCAAGATGAGTCACGATTTCTTGCTGCAAGCAGTATTTGAAAGTTACATCGACGGTATTTTGATCGTGAGCGATCGCGGCACGATTCTTTCTGCTAATCGCTCTGCCCGTGAGATTTGCCAAAAACTAGGTTCTGGTGGATCAGAAACGAGGCAGGTACCTCCACAAATCTGGCGGATTTGCCAAATCATGATTGACAATGCTGATTTGCATGATAATCAGCCCGTTATTCTCGATGATGTGATCGAAGCGGGTGAGTCGAACTCAGTTCGGGTACGTGTCCGCTGGTTCAAAGTAGACGGGGTCGAGCGTCCCTGTCTGCACGTTAGCTTAGAAGATCGGTTACAGTCTGCTCAAAAGATGGCGATCGCCGAACGAGCCCGCTATGGGCTAACCGCTCGTGAGGCGGAGGTGTGGCTGCTGCGTCAGGTCGGCTGTACGTATAAGGCGATCGGTGCCCGACTACACATCACCATTGATACGGTGAAGAAGCACGTTCGCAATATCCATGCCAAGCGCGATGCCTTCCAATGGGCACAAGAATAGCGCTCTGGCGTTGCTTAATCCGGATATGAAATTTTTTTAAGAGGCGCGTTCCGCGCCCCTCTTAAAAAAAATTCGTACTTCAAATCAGCAATGCCGCGCTCTAACTTGACCTAGAGGTCGGCACCCGTTTTCTGACTTTCGGAAAACGGGTGCCGCACCTCTATTCGTCGCTGCCTCCTGCTGACCCAAATCGATATCCCTTGCCGTATACCGTATAAATCAACGGCACATCTCGGTTGGTTTCAATCTTGCGGCGCAATAAACGAATTTGTGCTGCTAAGACGTTACTGCTAGGTTGTTCGCCCTCGCCCCAGAGATGGTGCTGAATTTGGCTATGGGTTAGCAATTGGTTGGGATGGCGCATCAGGTAGGCCAGTAACTGACTTTCCTTTTCTGACAACTCAATCGTGCGTCCTTGCCCATAGGCTACCTGATTGACCAAATCGAGTTCTAGATCATTTACCCGCAGTCGCTCATTTGTTAAGGACGGCTCTAGCGTTGGCGGTCGGCGGAGCAGGGCGCGCACCCGTGCCAATAGCTCTCGCAGCTCAAACGGTTTAATTAAATAGTCATCGGCTCCGGCATCTAACCCTGCCACGCGATCGTCGATGGTGTCTTTGGCTGTAAGGAATAAAACAGGTGTGGTATCGCCTCTAGCCCGAAGCTGTTTGCAGATGTCTAGCCCATTTTGGTGGGGTAGCATCCAGTCTAAAATCAGCAGATCATACGCACCGACGGCAGCCCGCTGGTTTCCCTCTGCGCCATCGTGCGCCACATCGACCTGATACCCTTCTTTTGCCAGCATTCGCCTAAGGGGATCGGTCAGTTCCACTTCATCGTCTACCAGTAGAATCTGCATGAAAGCTATTGTAATGGAAGGCGTAGTAAGTAGTTCAACCTAAATAAAAACAAGATTCTAAAAGTCTGCGCCACCCGCGCAGCGCGCGGCGCAGACTTTTAAGGTTTTATATTTAATTACGCCTATCTACTTAATGCAAGGCGTACGCGTCCTGATTTGACATGCATCGTTTTATTGCGATTCAAACGGCTGATGACTGGAAGCACCTAGAGCGGCAGTTGAGTCAACAACCAACCGCTCTAGATAGCTTGCCTTTGTTAGACCCAGCGCTGCTGCTACGCCATAAGCCCGATGTCCATTGGGTCTTGGTACAAGATGGCGGCGTTACGGCACATTGCTCGCTCTGGTGGAACGAGGTGCCGCCCTATCCCAGCGCACCAGGTTTAATTGGCCACTACAACGGGCGCGATCGCTTGGCAGCAACGCTTTTACTGAACCATGCCTGTGACCAATTGGCGCAGCAAGGGTGTGCGATCGCCATTGCTCCGATTGATGGCAACACTTGGCGACCCTATCGGCTGCTGAGTCAGCGGGGCAGTGAACCCAGCTTTTTTTTAGAACCCAATAATCCAGACGAGTGGTGTGACCAGTTTCTTGATGCTGGCTTTAGCCCGCTGGCTGAATACACCTCTGCCCTCAATGCAACGCTGTCAGACGATCCGCTACAGCTTGATCCCCGTTTACAGGCAGTGAGCGATCGCCTCCACCAAGCGGGGATCACGGTGCGATCGCTCCTCAACACGCAATCTTTTGAATTGGAACTGCAGCGGATTCATCAACTTTCACTCAATAGTTTTCGCCAAAACTTCCTTTACACGCCGATTGATCAAGCAGAATTCGTTGCTCAGTACAGTCAAATCCAACCCTATGTAGACCCAGAATTCGTGCTGTTAGCAGAACAGCATGGACAGCTAGTTGGATTTTTATTTGCTATTCCCGATTTGCTTCAGGCCAAGCGCGGTGAGTCCATCAATACCCTTATTATCAAAACGGTTGCGGTCTTGCCAGGGCGGATGTATGCCGGACTGGGAAATCTGCTAGTGGCTCAGGTGCAGGCGATCGCCCATCAGCGTGGATACACCCGCGCCATTCACGCTTTGATGCACAACGCCAACAGCTCGACTAACATTAGCCATCGATACGCTCAAACCATTAGGCAATATACGCTGTATAAAAAAAGGATAAAGGATGAGAGATAAAGCTCTAATTGTAGAGATTCAAGCGTGAACCTTGAACATTCCCGCTTGAATGAAAAAGATTAGCACAAACACGGGAATCCATACAGGAAAATTGCCCGGTCATGGTTACATTAAAAATTTAGAGCCGACTACTTCTCAACCCTGCTCTAAGGTTCTTCTTAGTCGTATCCTTCAGATTCAATCCCTTTCCCCCACCCCCCTTAGTCTGATAAGTTGGTTGGGTCAATGATTTTCGCTTACTGGGGATTTCGACAGCGCAACAGTCGGGGATCGCAAGCAGTAAGTGGGTGAAGCAAAAAATATGGCGTTAATTGTTCAGAAGTACGGTGGTACATCGGTTGGAACGGTTGAACGAATTCAGGCGGTAGCCCAGCGAGTCTTGCAAACGGTCAAGGCTGGCAATTCGGTGGTGGTGGTGTTGTCAGCAATGGGCAAAACCACCGATGGCCTGGTGAAGTTGGCCAACGATATTTCTAAAAACCCCAGTCGCCGCGAAATGGATATGCTGCTGTCCACCGGGGAGCAAGTGACGATCGCCCTGCTGAGTATGGCGCTGCAAGAGTTAGGCCAGCCCGCTACCTCGCTAACCGGGGCGCAAGTCGGCATTGTAACGGAACCTAGCCATTCTCGTGCCCGCATTCTCAACATTGAAACTGAGCGGATGGAGCGCCATCTGCGTAGTGGTGAAGTGGTGGTAGTTGCTGGGTTCCAAGGAATTAGCAGTGCCGTGGATTTGGAGATCACTACGCTGGGACGCGGCGGCTCTGATACCTCTGCGGTGGCTTTGGCAGCGGCGCTGCGAGCGGATGCCTGTGAGATTTATACCGACGTGCCGGGTATTTTGACGGCTGATCCCCGGCTGGTGCCCGATGCCCAGTTGATGACCGAAATTACGGCGGATGAAATGCTAGAGCTGGCTAGCCTAGGAGCCAAGGTGCTGCATCCCCGCGCGGTCGAAATCGCCCGAAACTATGGGGTAATGCTGGTGGTGCGGTCAAGCTGGACGGATGATCTGGGTACGCGGGTGGTGTCGCCCGTGCCACAGCCGCGATCGCTGACCGGGTTGGAAATTGCCCATCCTGTTGATGCTGTTGAGTTTGATACCGACCAGGCAAAGGTGGCGCTGTTGCGAATTCCCGACTGTCCGGGAATCGCCGCGCGGCTATTTGGGGAAATCGCCAGCCAAAATCTGGATGTAGATTTAATCATCCAGTCGATTCACGAGGGCAACACCAACGACATTGCCTTTACCGTTACCAAAAAATCGCTAAACCGAGCTGAAGCCGTAGCAGCAGCGATCGCTCCCGCCTTCCGCACCGATTCCAATCCCCAATCGGCTGAAGCAGAGGTGATGGTAGAGCGGCAAATGGCCAAGGTGAGTATTTCCGGGGCGGGCATGATTGGTCGTCCTGGGGTCGCGGCACAAATGTTTGAAACACTAGCTGATGCGGGGGTAAATCTGGAAATGATTTCGACCTCAGAGGTGCAGGTGAGCTGTGCCATTCGAGCGGTGGATTGCGATCGCGCCATTGCCGCCCTTTGCGATGCCTTTGCGGTTATTTCTTCTCCCGTCAGTCGGCAGCGACCCGATGCGATGCAGCAGAGATCAGGGGCGATCGCCTCCAACACAGTGTTGGCGACAGACATCCCTCCCGTCCGAGGAGCCGCCCTCGATCTAAATCAGGCACAGCTCGCCATTCGGTTTGTGCCCGATCGCCCCGGCATGGCGGCCAAAATTTTCCGCTTGCTGGCCATCCACAACATCAGCGTAGACATGATTATTCAGTCGCAGCGCTGTCGCTTAGTCGATGGCGTTGCTACCCGCGACATTGCTTTCACGGTTGCCCAGGCCGATGCCGAGGCAGCCAAAGCGGCTCTAGAGGCGGCGGTTGAGTTGGGCTGTGGAGCGGTGACGGTGAATGGGGCGATCGCCAAAGTCAGCGTAGTGGGCACTGGCATGGTCGGTCGCCCCGGCGTTGCCGCCCGCATGTTCGCCGCCCTAGCTCAAGAAAACATCAACATTCAGATGATTGCCACCTCAGAAATAAAAATTAGCTGCGTGGTATCCGAAGCCGAAGGGGTTCGCGCCCTACAAGCCATTCATCATGCCTTTGGACTAGCGGGCAGTCAGCGGGTAGTAGTGTCGGCCTAGCGTCATTGGCACAAGCGGTTGGAATTTCTCAAGTCACCTGAACCGATGAGGGCGATCGCCCCCGTTCTAACTCCGCTTTATCCAGTTCTCAACGCCAACACAGCCGTCCGTAGGGGCAGGTTCAGCCAGTGCGTGATCTGCCCTACTGTGAACTGACCCACAAAACTTGCCCTGCTCCGCATCCAGCGCGATCGCATTTGTTTCAAGGCGATCGCCATTGAATCGGATTTAGACATATAGCCATAGACGGATTGGTTAGGACGGGGTGCAGGGGTGGAACCCCTGGCTGGGGGCAAAGCCCCCACACCCCCTTTGATCCCAGTGTCCTAACCTTTGTGGCGACAGCTATAACAAAGGGGAGAGGGCAAAGCCCCCTCCCCACTTCAGTTAACACCCGGAACGATCAGGAGTTGGTTTACTTCGTTTCCGAGAACTCTGCATCAATCACATCGTCCTCACCGGTACTGCCAGATGAGGCACCGCCGCCGTCAGGGGGAGGTGGAGTAGCACCATCAGCACCCTGATAAAGGTTGCTGCTAATGCTGTAGAGGGCTTGCTGTAACTCGGTGGTCAGAGACTTAATTTTATCGAAGTCTTCTTGGGCGATCGCATCGCGCAGATCCTTCGTTAAGCCTTCTACCTTGGTCTTGTCAGCCGGGGGCACTTTATCGCCCAAGTCAGCAATTTGCTTCTCAGCCTGGTACGCCAGCGAATCTGCCTGGTTCTTCAGGTCAATCCGCTCACGCCGCTCTTGGTCAGCCGTGGCATTGCGCTCGGCTTCATTGACCATCCGCTCCACTTCATCTTTAGGCAGCGTAGACGCGCCCGTGATGCTAATGGACTGCTCCTTGCCCGTCCCCTTATCCTTAGCCCGCACGTTCAAGATACCGTTCGCATCAATGTCAAACGTTACTTCGATTTGAGGAATGCCGCGAGGAGCAGGAGGAATCCCATCTAGGCGGAAGGTTCCCAAGCTCTTGTTGTCGTTCGACATTTCGCGTTCGCCCTGCAAGACGTGAATTTCCACGTTGGTTTGGCCATCAGCGGCGGTCGAGAACACTTCCGATTTCTTAGTCGGAATAGTGGTGTTGCGTGGAATAATCTTGGTCATCACACCACCCAGGGTTTCTACACCCAGTGACAGCGGGCTAACATCTAGCAGCAAGATATCTTTCACTTCGCCTGCTAAGACACCCGCTTGAATGGCAGCACCCACGGCAACTACTTCATCGGGGTTTACGGTTTGGTTTGGGTCTTTGCCCAACACGCGCCGTACCACTTCTTGCACAGCCGGAATTCGAGTAGAACCACCAACTAGCACCACTTCATCAATGCTCTCTTTTGCTAGTTTAGAGTCGCGCAGTGCCGCCTCCACAGGCACACGGCAGCGATCGATCAGCTCTGCACAGAGTTCTTCGAACTTGCCACGAGTAAGAGTGGTGTCGAGGTGCTTTGGCCCATCCTGAGTCGCCGTGATGAAGGGCAGGTTGATTTCTGCCTGGGTCACGCTAGATAGCTCAACCTTGGCTTTCTCTGCGGCTTCTGTCAGGCGCTGAAGGGCTTGCTTGTCTTTCCGCAAGTCAATGCCTTCATTCTTACGGAACTCTTCTGCCAAGAAGTCAACAATCTTTTTGTCAAAGTCATCGCCACCCAGGTGAGTATCACCGGCGGTTGCTAACACTTCAAACACGCCATCGCCAACTTCTAGAATGGACACGTCAAACGTACCACCCCCTAAGTCAAACACCAGAACGGTTTCGTTGGTCTTGCGGTCTAGGCCATAGGCCAACGATGCAGCCGTCGGTTCATTGATAATTCGCAGGACTTCGATTCCAGCGATTTTGCCAGCATCTTTGGTCGCCTGACGCTGAGAGTCATTAAAGTAGGCTGGAACCGTAATTACCGCTTGGGTAACGGTTTCACCTAAATATTTGCTAGCGTCTTCCACCAGTTTGCGCAGCACTTGTGCAGAAATTTCTTCTGGTGCAAACTGCTTGCCCTCAGCCGGACAATCCAGCTTAACGTTGCCATTTACATTCAATACCTTGTAGGGCACTTCGGTGGTTTCGTTGGTCACTTCGTCATAACGACGACCAATAAACCGCTTAACTGAATAGAAGGTATTCTCAGGGTTAATGACCGATTGACGTTTGGCAATCTGACCAACGCGCCGCTCCTTGGTTTTAGGATCGAAGGCGACTACCGAAGGCGTTGTGCGAAATCCCTCGGCATTTGCAATCACCGTGGGCTTACCACCTTCCATCACTGCCACGCAGGAATTGGTTGTACCCAGGTCAATTCCAACAACTTTTGCCATATTAGTCTCCGGTTCAGATACAGTTCCAGGTTTTGATTAACTAGTTATTTGTGTGAGGTTGACCCTTTCTTCCTGAGCAGCCGCAGGAAAAATCCATCGGGAAGCTGTGGGGAAGCGGGTTGTTACCCAGCGCCAGTTGTCAGACGTGAGCTAGGGAGTAAGTCCTGTCCCAACTTCTAGTCACGCGGTACACAACTATATACTGCGTACCTTTGCCTAATTCAATGAAGTCGTATTTCCCGAACCTTGGGTGGGGCGGTTCACTGTTTTGGACACCGATAGACGAACTTCGACTGGAGTAAGGAGTATTCACACATGTCATGACTATCAGTGTAAAGAGTCCTGTCGTTTAGCGAGTGGGGGTGAACCGTAAGCTTTAAGGGGGGTTACCGACAGATGAAGCAGAGGAAGGCAGAAGGAGGAAGGCAGAAGGAGGAAGGCGGTAAGATGAGAAGACCAGGTTTTGTTTGGGTTTGGATATTCTTTTAGGGTTGGGTATGGTGACGCTATCTCCTGAATTGAGAGCGCGGCTTGAAACCCCTCTGCGGATTGGTGCAGTGGAGCTAAAGAGCCGGGTGCTGCAATCGCCGCTGTCTGGGGTAACGGATTTGGTGTTTCGGCGATTGGTGCGTCGTTATGCCCCAGATTCTATGATGTACACCGAGATGGTGAACGCGACGGGGTTGCATTATGTGAAGCAGCTACCCAAAATTATGGAGATTGACCCAGCCGAGCGCCCAATTAGCATTCAATTGTTTGACTGTCGCCCTGATTTTTTGGCTGAAGCAGCCCAAATGGCAGTGGCGGAAGGCGCAGATACGGTAGATATCAATATGGGCTGCCCGGTGAATAAGATCACCAAAAATGGCGGTGGTTCGTCTCTGTTGCGCCAGCCAGAGCTAGCGGCAGAAATCGTGCGATCGGTGGTGCAGGCGGTGGATGTGCCCGTGACGGTTAAAACGCGGATTGGTTGGTCTGACCAGGAAATTAACGCCGTGGAGTTTGCCCAGCGGATGGAAGAGGCAGGAGCCAAGATGCTAACGCTGCATGGACGAACGCGATCGCAAGGGTATAACGGCTCGGCTCGGTGGGAGTGGATTGGTAAGGTAAAACAAGTGCTGTCCATTCCGGTAATCGCCAATGGAGATATTTTCTCAGTAGAGGCGGCGGTGCGGTGCCTGGAAGAAACAGGGGCAGATGGGGTAATGTGCTCGCGTGGAACGCTGGGCTATCCGTTTTTGGTGGGTGAGGTAGACCACTTTTTGCGGACGGGAGAGTTACGCCAGATTCCTAGCCCGGTTGAGCGACTCCAGTGCGCCCGTGACCACTTGCAAATGCTGTGGGAGTACAAGGGCGATCGCGGCATTCGTCAGGCGCGCAAGCACATGACCTGGTATGCCAAAGGGTTTCCCTCGGCGGCGGAGCTGCGGGGGCAGTTGGCGCTCATTGAAAATGTGTCTCAGGGCGTTGAGCTACTGGATCGGGCGATCGCTCGTCTAGCTGCCTTGGACTGGCAGGGGGGTGAAGCGCCAGAACCAGAGCTGGTTGAAGCCTATTAAGCACCCATACCGTAACAGGAGAGGGGATGGCGATCGCCACTCCCCTCTCCTGTTGTGATTTAAGCAACCCTCTACTCGGCTTTATTTTTAAAGGGCGATCGCTTCATCTTCCGCTTCATTGCCTTCTCCTTTGCTTTTTCTTTTTCGTATTCGGCTTCTTTCAGCTTCTTCATAATGCGGCCAAAATATTCTTGCATATACGATTCCAGCGTTGTCAACTCGCTAGGTTCGATGCCAAATACACGATAGGTTTCATCCAT
The DNA here is from genome assembly GCA_038321765.1 of Elainellales cyanobacterium. Lineage (GTDB taxonomy): Bacteria > Cyanobacteriota > Cyanobacteriia > Elainellales > Elainellaceae > CASBQJ01. Next base: position 9,085 of record JBBQFG010000061.1, on the reverse strand, counting down.
TGAAGCCGTGAGGGGCTTACCCGACGCAATCACTTCAGCAAAGGCGAGGCGATCGGCCAAATTCCAGGTCCATTGAAAGAAGCGTGCAATCCGTCGCGTCGCCCGCAGCAACCCCGTCGGCATCCGTGACACCTTCGCTTCTTGCCCCGACATCCGCTCACACAAGCGGATAATTTCATATGCACCCCAGGCACGCGAACCTACTACGGGGTAGGTCTGGTTTACGGTTTCAGGCACGGCCAATGCCCGCACTGCAAACTTCGCTACATCTTGCGTATCAATATAGGCAATAGGCGAGGTATCTCCCGTGACCCATACCGCTTGCTTTTCTAAAATCGGAATCGCATATTGGCCAATTAGCCCCTGCAAGAAGCCTGCCGTTCGCAGAATGGTGTAGTTTAGCCCCGACTTAGCTAGTGCTTGCTCCACACAGTGCTTGATATCCATTAGGGGCACATCGGGATACTTCTCGGCATCTAAAATGGAGATAAAGATAAACCTTTCTACCCCTGCCGTTTTAGCTGCTTGGATTAGAGCCATGTTGCCCTCCCAGTCAACCTGTTTAATCGACAGAGAGTCGGTAGCACGGGCAGTGGCTGCGTCTACCACAGCCGTCACCCCTTTGAGCGCAGGCGGCAAGCTCTCAGGATCACACAAGCTTCCTGGAACCAGTTCAGCCCCCCATTCCTTCAAAAATGCCGCTTTCCGGAAGCTCCGCACTAAGCAACGAACCTGATGTCCCTCATCCAGAGCACGCCGCACAATTTGTCTGCCCAAAGTGCCAGTGGCACCCACAACTAATAACGTCATTAGGGGTTTCGCTTACAATCGTTAACTTTTTATACTTTTTATAAGAATACACCCTAACTCTCTAATACTTTTACCTTCCTCTGTGAGAGGCTGCTTAAAAAGTATTGCAAGAAGTTGATTATTCGTACCCAAAGCGCACAAAAAATCAACTTTTAAAGTTAACCCGTCAGATCAATTTACTAGGATGGGGCTAAAGCCAGCCGTCAGTTGCTACAAGTTGCTAGCCTGTAAAGGCAGTTAAATTAGCGAATAAATGGGCGAATCCAAAAACTTTGCGTCTGTGACTTAGGCGCTGTGGTAGATAGGGGTGAATCTGCTATACCACACCAGTTGCGAGAGTAAAAATAAAGAATGCAAGATGGATGCACTAGGCGCATCCATCTTGCATTCTTTTCCATCTGCTTTTCTCCTATTCTTCTCCGCCTTGCAGTTTGAGGAGGGCAAAACCTAAACTCAAACCAACCAAAATTAAGACGGAGGACAAAATGCCTGCATTTAACATTTCACTCATGTGGAAAATCTCCTTCGGGTTGTAGTGGGGTTTGAGTAGGGTTTAACTGACAAGCTGAGCCGAATTGGGATGGTGCGGTAGCTTGAAAGCTTGCATTCAGTATTTTAGAGCAGTTTGGTAGATGATTTTCTAGATGGTACTTAATGTGAGCAAAATCCTATCTGAGACAATGCGTCCCCGGTTGGCGATCGCCCTGGGTGATCCGGCAGGCATTGGGGCTGAAGTGGTGCTGAAAGCTCTAAGCGATCCGGCGGTGACAGTAGGCTGCGAGGTGACGCTGGTGGGGACGCGATCGCTGGTAGAGCGTTTGTCAAAGAGTGCTTCAGACAGGAGATATTCAACAGTAGCCTCCGACTTCCCGTGGCTAGATGTGCCGCTGGTGCCTGACTTGGAGCAGCAAATCGCAGCCGGGACTGAGAATGCGGCGGGTGGGGAAGCAAGCTTTCGCTATTTGGAAACGGCGATCGCCCAGACGCTAGCGGGCAAGTTTGACGGCATTGTGACGGCCCCAATTTCTAAGTTTGCCTGGAAGTCGGCGGGGCATTTTTATCCCGGTCAGACGGAGCTACTGGCCGAACGGGCAGGAGCAGAGCGGTTTGGCATGTTGTTTGTGGCGCGATCGCCCCACACAGGCTGGACATTGCGGGCGCTGTTGGCGACAACGCACATACCTCTCCGGCAGGTGCCCGATGCTCTAACCCCTGAGCTAATGAGCCGCAAGCTTGCCTTACTAGTGGAGTGTTTACGGCGAGAGTTTGGGTTAGAAACGCCTCGGATTGCGATCGCCGGACTTAATCCCCACAGTGGTGAGCAGGGGCAACTGGGGCGTGAAGAGCTAGAGTGGCTGATTCCTTGGGTGCAAACAATGCGCGATCGCTATCCCCAAGTGCAGTTAGACGGCCCAATTCCGCCCGATACCCTCTGGGTACGCCCTGGTCAGGCGTGGTTCGGCTCGACATCCCAGTTCTCTTCTTCGGCTCTGCCTGCTCACGATGCCTACTTAGCGCTTTACCATGACCAGGGCTTGATTCCCATTAAGCTCATGGCATTCGACCGGGCAGTCAATACCACTATTGGCCTCCCATTTGTTCGCACCTCCCCTGACCACGGCACCGCCTACGATATTGCAGGCCTGGGAACAGCCGATGCCAGCAGTATGAGCGCCGCCATTCACCTGGCCTCAGAACTCGCACTCCAGCGACTGCAAACGCGGGTGAAATAGAGATGGTCTCCAATTCCAATCTGATTCGACTTCCTCGTACTCAACCTAATCCGTTTCGGGAAATGTGCGGTTGTTGTACAAGCTCATCGATTTTTCTATGCCCTGCTTCAGGCATAGAGAAACAGCGTCCTGCGCCAAATTCAATACGCCAGCCAAAATATCTGCCTCTGTTTTAGCAAACTGCCCTAAGACGTGAGAAACAGTGTCCTTATCCTCCACAGCAGCCGTTCTCGGTTTACCAATGCCGAGGCGAAGCCGGGGAAAATTTTGGGTGCCTAAGTGGGCAATGGTAGACTTCATCCCGTTATGTCCTCCAGCGGAACCTGACAGTCGTAGCCGCAGCTTACCCAAGGGTAGATCCATGTCGTCGTAGATAACCAGGACTGATTCGGGTGGGAGCTTATACCAATCCGTTACAGCTCGGATGGATTGCCCCGATAGGTTCATAAAGGTCTGTGGCTTGAGTAAGCGAATTTTGCTTCGGTGTGCGCCAACGCCTTCGCCAAAAATACCTTGAAATTTCTTGTTGTCCGATAAGGTGATCTGCCAGGACTTCGCCAAGTGATCAACCAATACGAAGCCTACATTGTGACGGGTGCGATCGTACTTAGCTCCCGGATTACCCAACCCCACTATTAATTGAGGGATCACCGGGGTAGGAAGCGCGGTGTTCTCAGGCATGGAGCATAGCTAACAGGATGACGATCAAATTGAGTTAAGTAGTAGTTTTACTAGCCTTGCTAAGATGTGCTGACAATATCCTCTTCAATAGGGGTAATAACTTCAACATCAGTCGGGTTAGAGATTGGCTCTGGTACCTTAGCCGACAGAGATTTCTGAGGATTTTCTAGCTCTGCCTGCATTGGTTGGCTGAGGGTTTTCTCGATTTGCTCAGCTTCTTTCTTGAATTCATCTTGAAATTCTTTAGACGCTTCCTGGAAGCCTCGGATGGCTTTACCCAAGCTACGCCCAATTTCGGGCAGTTTTTTGGGGCCAAACACTAGCAAAGCTAAAACCATAATTACCGCCATTTCTGGCAGACCAATTCCAAAGATATTCACGCGCCTTCCTCCAGCAACCCACTTCAATCAGAGACTGATAGAATTCAGTGGAGAGATTACATGTCTCGCCGACTGGATTTGATCTCTACAGTTTTGTTCTCACCCATTAGTATATTCGATTCCCAATTGCCAGACGCATGGGTATGTTGTTAAGGTATTGCCTTGGAAGGCTCCGACAGTATAGCTAACGAGATGTGCAACCATACAGTCTGAAAACCCATACAGTCTGAAAACCCAAGTTTCTCGTCGAGCAGGCATCTTGCCTGATTGGTGCAGACGAGCAAGATGCTTGTTCCACAAGAGGTTGGAGAAAGTTGAATATCGCGTTAAGGTTGCAAAGTCATGACGGATAGCTATGCCTGCGTCTAAAAAATCTCCAATAAAATCTCCAATTTTGTCTCGGTATTGGCTGGCGCGGTTACGGGTTTTGCAGCGGCCCAGTGTGTGGCAAGCGGCAGCAGTACCTTTGCTAGCAATGATCATTGCATCGTTTTATTGGATGCGCCCTGGCTGGCTGGGGATAGTTGTGGGCGATCGCCCATCCCCTCAAACTACGACGAGTCCATCTCCTACCCCTAGCTTTGACCCCGCTGACCTTGATCCGGCTGATCTTGACATTGATACCTTGCCTAACTTGGGAACGTTAGGTCTGCCAGCATCACGGTCAAGCTCTCCATCACCTATACCTTCGCCGATCGGGGGTGCGTCTGCTGGGTTGTCAGTGCCGCTGCCATTGGCTCCATCACCCAGTCCGGGTCTAGCGGGTGGCACAGTTCCGGCTCCATCACGCAATCCGTTTTCCCCAAACTACTCGCCTAATCAACCTCCAGGTGCGATCGCCAACTCTCTGGGTGGAATGACACCAGGCATGGGCGATCGCCCCCCTGCGGCTACAAGCACTAATTCGGCAGGAGGTTTGGGCGCTTCACCAGGTACAGAATCGTCTCTGCATCCCTTGGAGTCGGCGTTACAGCGACAGGCAACACCCGCTATGCCTCAGGGCAACACTGGCGCGCCGCTGTTGACTGGGGTTGGGCAAGCGGTGGATGAGGGAGGAGGCGATCGCCTTTCCCCGACGGGCACCCTGCGCTTATCTCCAACCCTGCCCGGTCAACCGTCTTCTGGCTCCTACGCCCCGCAGACTTCGCCACCCTTGGGCAGCACCGGCTACACTGTGCCGTCTAGCATCCAAACGGCTCCTGTTCAATTATTTCCAACGAGTGGAGGGTCACTCCCAGCGGGATTGCAGCCGATTCCACTACAGTCTGGCGGCTCTACGTCGCCGAGTGGGAGACAAAACAGCTCAGACGCGGCTCGTCCTCAATTTGGCAATGGCAGCTTTTACGCACCACCCACCGGGGGAGGGGCGATCGCTCCCGCAGATCCAGAACCGCCACCCTTTTCGTCGTCTGACCAGCGGGGCAGAAACGGGCAAATTAACACCTTTTCAAACCCATGATGTAGCGGCTCACGAACCGTACTTCCTATGACGCGCGCAGGACGCGCTAGGTTGGTTTTTGGTGCCTCTCGCACCTCGCACGGAAAACTAAGAAAGTTGAATGTTGCAGGCGCGGAGCGCCTGCAACATTCAACTGCGGGTAGTCGGCTTGGCAAAACCCGGCTATGAATTTTGTTTTGGGCCCCCCGCGGCGCGCGGCCCCCAAAACAAATTTCATAGCTATAGCTGTCGCCACAAAGGTTAGGACACTGGGATCAAAGGGGGTGTGGGGGCTTTGCCCCCAGCCAGGGGTTCCACCCCTGCACCCCGTCCTAACCAATCCGTCTATGGCTATACAATCAGCAACGCCTGGGTAGTCCTAAATTGGTAAGTCGTGGTTAAAAGTGTCGAATAATAGCGCTAGCAAACTCAGAGCATTTAAGCGGTGGTTCTACCGGAGGTTCCATCAATCGGGCTAGATCATAGGTCACTTCACGGTTGGAAATGGCAGCACCGATACCTTTCTTGATCAGGTCAGCGGCTTCCTGCCAGCCCATGTACTCCAGCATCATCACGCCAGAGAGAATCACGGAACCAGGGTTGATTCGATCTAACCCGGCATGTTTGGGAGCTGTTCCGTGGGTGGCCTCAAAGATGGCAGACGAGTCACCGATATTAGCACCGGGTCCCATTCCCAAGCCGCCGACGATCGCCGCGGCTGCATCGGACAAATAATCGCCGTTCAAATTCATGGTCGCCAAGATGGAATATTCATCAGGGCGGGTTTGAATCTGCTGAAAAATGCTGTCGGCAATCCGATCGTTCACCATAATCTTTTCTTTCCACTGGCCACTGCCGTGGGTAGCCCAGATTGCCTCTAAAACAGCTTCTACCTCGCTGCAAATTTGCTGCTTTTTCTCAGGGGTAAGGGCATCGTAGCCCGGATCAATCATCCGGGCATTGTCTTCGACACTGAGATCGGGTGTTTTTTCTTTGTTTCCTAAAATCCACGATTCCCGTTCGGTAATACACTCTGTACGGAATTCATTGATCGCAACCTCGTAGCCCCAGTCCCGAAAGGCTCCTTCGGTATATTTCATGATGTTGCCCTTGTGAACCAGCGTCACCATTTGCTTGGCTTTAGGTAACCGTAGGGCGTGGCGAATAGCTCGGCGCACCAGGCGTTGTGATCCAGTTTTGCTGATGGGCTTAATGCCAATTCCTGAATCGAGCGGAATTCGCTTTTTGCCATGTTCGGGGGTAGCTGGAATCAGATCTTCGTTGAGGATCTTGATCAGGCGATCGCCCACTTCACTGCCCTGTTTCCACTCAATCCCCAAATAAATATCTTCAGTATTCTCACGATAGATAATAACGTCTAGCTTCTCGGGTGTTTTGTGGGGTGAAGGTGTACCCAGATAGTATTTACAGGGGCGGATGCAGGTATACAGGTCAAAAATTTGTCGTAGTGCCACATTCAGCGATCGAATGCCGCCACCAATGGGAGTGGTCAGAGGCCCTTTAATCGCAACTCCATACTCTCTGATGGCCGTAAGTGTGTCTTCTGGTAGGTACTGATACGTGCCGTACTGTTCACACGCCTCATCGCCAGCATAAATTTTGAACCAAACAATCTTGCGCGTACCTCCGTAGGCTGCTTCCACCGCAGCATCAAATACTTTTTGGGCAGCAGGCCAAATGTCTACTCCAGTCCCGTCACCTTGAATGAAAGGAATAATAGGGTCATCGGGAACGTTCGGTTCTCCGTCTTTGAACGTAATGTGAGACCCCGTATTAGGGGGAGTGATCTTTTCATACATACTCTAGAGCGACTCCTGCTTAAAAAAATCTAGCGCGGGGACATGCAGTCCAAAGCATACCTGCTTACTCTCAGTATTCTCAATTTAAATTTGATGCAAGTCTGCCCGCTTGTACTTGTACCAAGCTCAAGTACTCAATTTCGCACCTATGGGGTACGAAATTGACCACTTAAGTCTTTAGGTCTCTAAAATGAGAGTTGCTAGCTGGTTGACTGACAAAAATCTATAGCCCTCACCCCCAACCCCTCTCCCAGAGGGCGAGGGGAGTTGCTCTACCCTTCCGGTTCCCTCTCCCATCGGGAGAGGGCTAGGGTGAGGGCTTTCGGGGATCTGACTAACAAGTTTTGTCAGCCAATTAGGTTGCTAGTTTACTGTTGCAAAGATACTGCAATAGATCTGTCTAGATAAGACAATACAATTTACTCCTAAAACGCTTTGCAAAAAATTGAACAATCTCATCAATCAAAATGGATTAATTCACAAATATCCGCTATTGATATTAGATGTGTGTCTACAGTCTTTAGGAGGTGTCAACTCTGTGTAACCATATTATTTTGTGATTTTTTGAGCAATTACGTAGCGGTTAAAGCTGGAGAAAAAGCGTCTAGTACTTGTGTTTGTAGTACTTGTGATTCTAGTCAGTAGCCGCCTAGGAGTTTGAATGAAAAGGATTTTGATCGTCGATGATGATTTGACCTTAAGAACGGCTTTGACTCGCTACTTGCAAACTCGGGGCTATGTGGTGAGTGAGGCTCGGTCAGGACTGGAAGGGTTAAATCTGTTTGAACAAACGTCACCCGATTTGGTGGTGTCAGATGTCATGATGCCAGAAATGGATGGGCTAGAATTTTGCCGCCGCCTACGAGCAACTCGTTCTGGACAGTTAGTACCGTTCATTTTTCTGTCTAGTCGGAAGGATGTTGATGATCGGATTTATGGGCATCAGATCGGGGCTGATGACTATCTGGCAAAACCGTTTGAGTTGAAGGAACTGGTTGCAAAGATCGAATCGCAGTTGGAACGATCGCGTCGTCTCAATTCTGAGATTATTCGCTTGATGCAGCAGCAGTCTACCCAACATGCTGCTGAGCCTGGGGCGGTGCTTCCAACTTCCCTAGTGAAGTTGCCGCTAACCCCTTCTGAGGAAAAAGTTTTTTGGGAAGTGATCCAGGGTTACACCAATAAGCAAATTGGCGATCGCCTCTTCATTAGCCCCCGTACCGTTCAGACCCATCTCAGCAATATCCTCGGCAAACTCGAATTAGAAAACCGCTCTCAACTGATCCGCTACGCTTTTGAACGTGGGTATCGTCCGTCGGCAGAACGCAATGGTAAAACCGAAGGATGATGGCATTGTCTAGGAACTGTGCGTAAGGGCAGGCTTTAGGGTGAGAGCCGTTTCTTGGTGAAGCTGAGAAAAAGTCTCCCTGGTTGTCTACTGCATCAAACGCATCAGAGGTTTACTACTATTAAGTCTATATACGGATTATTCATTTTCTCGTCATGGTTGGGATTTACTCTCTCTCCGAGCTGCAACGGGCGATCGCCGATCAGCCCGAACAATGGCGACCGCTAGTGTTGACCAATGGTTGCTTTGACTTAATTCATGCGGGGCATGTTCGATATTTGCAAACAGCACGGAGTCTGGGGCGATCGCTGCTCGTTGGGCTGAATAGTGATAATTCTGTCCGTACAATTAAGCCTGCTCAATTGGGCGCACCCACACGCCCCATTAACCCCGAAGCACAGAGGGCAGAGGTGTTAGCCGCACTTAAACCAGTGGATGGAGTGGTGATCTTTGACGAACCCACGGCGATCGAGCTAATTGCTGCCCTAAAACCTGACATTTACGTTAAAGGTGGCGACTACACCATCGACTCGCTACCCGAAGCAGCCACAGTTCATGCTTATGGTGGTCGAATTGAGCTAGTTACTGTAGAAGTGCCAAGTTCTACCACTGCTATTATTCAGCGCATTCTGAACACAGTTTGATTAGATAATAGACAATGAATGGTAAATACAGATAATTCCAAATCCTAGCCAGCACCGGAAGCTTAGTTGCCATACAAATGATTCAACTGAGATCGACGCTAAATCCCTAAAATCCCGGCCTATCGCTCTTTGTGCGACACAGACTTTTAGGATTTTATGTTTACTGACGCCAACCTACTAAGTAGATGGGCGTAATTAAACATAAAATCCTAAAAGTCTGTGCCGCCCGCG
>JBBQFG010000060.1:0-22300 GCA_038321765.1 Elainellales cyanobacterium | reverse complement strand
AGCGGTAGCCATGATCAATAGGACGCCTCCCTGTCATTCCCGCGCAGGCGGGAATCCATCTGCTCGATAGGTGCCAGCGTCATTCCCGCGCAGGCGGGAATGACGCTGGCATGTCCTAAGCTTTATGACTATGGCTATAAGTGGTACAAGCTAAATAAGTTCCAAATTCAAAACCCTGCGCGGACAGGGCAGGGTTTTAGAATTTAATATTTGATTAGACCCATCTACTTAATCCCATCTACTTAATTTAGCCACGATCCTGAGCCATCTGACTTGCCCAATAGGGATCTACGATGTGATTCGAGGGTGCATCGCCGAATTCACATCTAGATTCACCTCTCTAGATTCACCTCTAAACACATGGCTAATTTACCGAGTGTGGCTAACTATGATTGACCTATATATCTTTACTACTCCTAATGGACGCAAAGCATCCATCATGCTTGAAGAGACTGGGTTACCCTACTCTGTATATGTGATTGATATCCGCAAAGATGATCAATTCACACCCGAATTTGTGGCGATTAACCCCAACAGCAAAATTCCTGCCATTGTTGACCAAGATGCAGGGATCACAGTATTTGAGTCGGGAGCAATATTAATTTACTTGGCCGAAAAGGTTGGTCAACTGTTGCCCACTGAAACTCAATCTCGCTTCAATGTACTCCAATGGTTGATGTTTCAGATGGGTAGTGTGGGGCCTATGTTTGGTCAACTCAACCACTTTCGTAAATTTGCGCCTGAGCAAATTCCCTATGCGATCGCCCGTTACGAAAAAGAAACCCTTCGCCTTTACAGCGTGCTAGATCGACAGCTAGCCGACCAGGAATTTGTGTGCGGCGACTATTCCATTGCGGATATTGCTATTTTCCCGTGGGTAGCAATTTACGAGTTTCAAGGACTCACACTCGATTCCCATCCCCATCTAAAGCGTTGGGTAGAAACAGTGCAGGGTCGCCCCGCCGTACAGCGCGGCATGAACGTGCCTTAGGGGAATACCTAACGCTAATGCCTAACCCTCGTAGGTAGTGTTATTGATGTAAGGATTTTTTGATGGGCGGGCTTCGTCCGCCCATCAAAAAATCCTTACCAATTTAGGACTACCCCTCCGTAAAGGGTGATACAATTCACAACAAGCTAGGGGTGCCTGAGCAATCAGGCTGAGATTACACCCTTGGAACCTGAGACTGGTTAATACCAGCGGAGGGAAGCGTGATTTGGAAAGAGTGGACGATAAACGCTGGGGTAGTGTTATTGATGTAAGGATTTTTTGCTGGGCGGGCTTCGTCCGCCCAGCAAAAAATCCTTACCAATTTAGGACTGCTAACGCTGGAAGGTAAAGATTACTGAAAAGTAGAGGGTTACCCTAGGTTTTTAAGTCGGGAAGTACTGGCATTCCTGTGACTTTTGGATCTCAATCGTTCAAACATCTTTTGCTGTTCCAAGTGCGGAACACTGATTCGTCTGCTTCACAACCCACCTCTAGCTATTACCTGTTGAACCACGAGAGGGGTTTGTTATGTCTGTTGAGTCAATTGCGATCGCCGTTACCTTAGTGACGGCTGGTTTGTTCGCACTGTTGGGCTTGCTACATGCTAGTCGGCAGACTATTAACCTAGAAGAATACATGGTTAGCCGTAACCGATTTGGTATTGGGATGGCGTTTGCTACGATTGTGGCATCGACGATGGGAGTGTGGGTTTTGTTCAGTCCACCCCAAGTGGGCGCTACTAGTGGCATTGCAGGGATTATTGGCTATTGCATGGGGTCAGCCGCACCACTGGCATTATTTACGCAAATTGGGCCGCGCATTCGGCAATTAATGCCGCGTGGGCATTCGCTGAACGAGTTTGTGCTCTACCGATTTGGCAACGCCATGTACCTGATGGTGTTGGGAATTATTGTGTTTTACATGTTCATTTATTTGGCGGCAGAGTTGACGGCGATCGCCAAAGCGGTGCAAATTTTGGCCGACGTGCCGCTAGGCTGGACGGCGTTAGTGGTAATTACGGCCACCTTTATCTACACCACCTATGGCGGATTAGGAGCCACCATTTTTACCGACGCGGTTCAGTTTGCAGTAATTTTGCCGTTGCTGCTCGTTAGTTTTGGGGTCGCAGTTTTCGCGTTGGGAGGCTGGGGCGCAGCGCTGGAGCCTGTTCGATTGAATGCACCTGCTCTACTCTCACTCGGTAACGTGGATGGTATTAAGTTTGGGGCAACACTGATCATTGCCATTTTGGCGGCAGAGGTGTTTAACCAAAGCAACTGGCAGCGGATTTATGCCTGCCGCACTGACCAAACCGTGCAGCGATCGTTTCTGAGTTCGGCGCTGGTCATACTGCCCTTGATTCTGATTGCGGGTGGCCTGGGTTTGCTAGCAGCGCACTATGGATTTAACGATGATCGCGCTTTTTTCTCATTATTAGAACGGCTAGCATTGCCACTGTGGTTTGTGATGACGGTGCTGGTGCTGGCACTGGCACTGGTCATGAGCACGCTTTCTGCTTTGCTAAATGGAATTGCTAGTGTGTTTGCTGTAGATTTAACGCGGTTATTTCCGCAAATGCAGTCCGGTCGGTTGCTCCGCACGTCGCAGGTGCTGACCGTGGCAATAGGTATTCCTGCGATCGCGATCGCAGCTCAGGGATACGACGTGCTGTACCTATTTCTGCTAGCAGATTTAGTCTGTGCAGGGGCAGTGTTTCCCGTGGTATGGGGAATGTATGCGCGGCAGCTATCGGGAACAATTGCTCTTTGGAGTGCCGTGGTGGGCATTGCGGTTGGCGCATTATTCTTTCCCAAGCCAGACTTTACACCGTGGATTAATTTGCCCTTTGCCGAGGATCTGCTGGTCAGTTTTGGGGCGGCTGTAGTGGTTTCGGCTGCGATCGCGCTCGTGTGGACGGCGATCGCCCGCAATGCTCAGGGGCACAAAGACTTTGACTTTAGCCAACTGCGTGACTGTAGCCGCTCCTATGCAGCAGATCTAGAACAAGCTAGCATCACGCCAGAATAATTGCCCTGTGCGAGGTCTGCTTCCTTGCAATCACCCAGTAGTGGGATTCTAAAACAATCGAATTAACGCGATGGTGGAGAAATTTGCTGGGTGTGGGCTATGTTTTCAGGTGGGCTAGCGAGGTTTTGGAAATCTGAGCGGTGTGCATCACAGGTGGGACTGGGGGCGATCGCCCTGGCGGCACTGCTTTGGGCAAGCGCTGGAATTGTGGCTAGTGCTCTATTTCAGGCAGGTGTCACGCCGTTTGAGTTAACCACCTCGCGAGCGGTGATTGCAGCGATTGGGTTGGGGTTAATCACTCAGGTTTGGCCAACGCAAGCGCAACAGGTTAGACGTTGGGATGTTCGCATTGTGGCACTGGGGCTATGTTTGGCGCTGGTGACGGCAACCTATTATGTCGCGATTTCGCGGCTACCAGTAGCGATCGCCACCGTGATCCAGTTCGCGGGGTTGACTCTAGTGGTGGCGGTTGGAGTGCTAAAGCGGCGGCAATTTCCTGAACCTTCGATTCTGGGTGCTTTAATCGCAGCTCTAGTGGGTGTAGTGCTGATTTCAGGCGTAAGTGGGCAGTTTCGGTTAGATTCGCTGGGGCTAATGGCGGCGGTGTTAAGTGGCTTATTTTTTGCCGGCTACACCTTGCTAAGTGAAGCGGTGGTAGACACCTACGGCGCAGTAGGGGTAATGGCGCGGGGCTTCCTGGTTTCCAGTTTATTTTGGGGAACGATTCAACTCACGCAGGGGTTTCCCGATGCCGTGTTTGCGACTGCCAATCTACCGAGCATTCTCTTTGTTGGCGTTGGCGGTACGTTGATCCCCTTTTGTTTATTGTGCTGGGGCATTCAACAGGTGAGGGCTGATCGGGGGGCGATCGCTGCTACGCTAGAACCCGTTTTCTCAGCGGTACTAGCCTGGATCTGGCTGGGTCAAACGCTTAACCCCATGCAAACAGTGGGGGGAGTGTTAGTACTGGGAGCTGTACTATTGCTTCAAATTCGACAACATTAACGGTGTTTACGGGCGGGCGGTGCCCGTAAACACGATTTTTTCGAATGCTAAACCTTTAGAGCCACAAGTTTCTGGACGGCTTCCACAATCTGGGGCGGTTGCACAATCGTCAGATTCTCCAACATGCCGTTGTAGGGCGTTGGAATATCCTGAGAGGCTAAGCGGATCACAGGCGCATCGAGTTCGTCGAAGAGGCGATCGATAATTGAAGCAGTCAACTCTGCGCCAATGCCGCCCGATCTCATGCATTCTTCTACGATAATGACGCGGTGAGTTTTTCGGATAGAAGCCCCGATCGTGTCAAAATCTAGCGGTTTCAGAGAAATCAGGTCGATTACTTCTGGATCGTAGCCGTCTTTTTCTAAGGTCTTCACAGCCTGCATCACGTGATGCCGCATCCGCGAATAGGTCAGGATGGTGACATCACCCCCTTCGCGCACCAGTTCTGCCTTGTCGAGCGGCAGTAAATACTCTTCGTCAGGCAAATCTTGCTTGAGGTTGTAAAGCAGAACATGCTCAAAAAACATGACTGGGTTGTCATCTCGAATTGCAGATTTCAGCAGCCCCTTGGCATTGTAAGGCGTAGAGCACGACACCATCTTTAGACCCGGAACGCCTTGAAAGTAAGACTCTAGGCGCTGTGAGTGTTCGGCACCCAACTGCCGCCCTACACCGCCTGGTCCACGCACTACCAGTGGAATTTTGAAATTGCCCCCCGACGTGTAGCGCAACATGCCAGCATTGTTGGCGATTTGGTTAAACGCCAACAGCAAAAATCCCATGTTCATACCTTCGATGATGGGACGTAGCCCAGTCATTGCCGAGCCGACCGCCATTCCGGCAAAGCTGTTTTCAGCAATGGGCGTGTCCAATAGCCGCAGATCTCCATACTTTTTATAGAGGTCTTTCGTGACCTTGTAGGAACCCCCATAGTGCCCCACATCTTCCCCAAGGACGTATACAGACGGATCTCGCGCCATCTCTTCGTCGATCGCTTCCCGCAGTGCGTTAAATAGGAGGGTTTCTGCCATCTGGATTGCTTTTTCAGTGGGTATTCAATCTAGAATCTTAACTGGTTAGGGAAACTTATTGTGTAAGAAATGATTGTTGGCTGGTATTCATTTCCATCAAGATTCAGCCGCCACTCGTTGAATTAACGTCCAGAAGGTTTGGACAAATGTTAGGGTAATCCAAAATCGGCTCAAAATCGGCATTGCTTAATCTGGGTATGATTTTTTTTTGAAAGGGGCACTCAGCGCCCCTTTCAAAAAAAATCATACATGAAATCAGCAATACCCCAAAATCTTCAGGAGTTTATGGTAAAGGGTAAGGTTGGCATGATCAGACGGCTGGTGTTGGTGGCTGTGATGGCGATCGCCTTGGTGCTGCTGTGGAGTAATCAAGGGCTAGTGCCGTTAGGAACTAGTGCCAGCGCTCAGCTCAGTCCGGATCAGGTGCCTGTGCCTCTCCCACCTGATCCCATTCCCAATGACCTGCGGCAGATTTTAATTCCTGGCAAGGTAGATTTATCAACGATTGTGTTGCCTTACCCCACCCTGCGCGACCTGCCTAACTCGTCCTACACGCCTGCCCAAGAAACAGCCGTGCCTGACCCTAGCAACTACGGCTACCGATTTTTGACCGATGCACTGGGCAACCCGGTTAATAACGCTCCTATTGTCGTCATCCACGAAACAGTTGGGTCTGCCCGTAGCGCTATTAATACGTTCCAGACTCCTCACCGCAACGGAGCCGATCAGCGTAGCTATCATGCCTTGATTCGGCTCAATGGTGGAGTCGTCTACTTCCTACCGCCCGAATATCGAGCATTTGGTGCAGGCAACTCTGTCTTTGAAGGCTCAAATGGTTCTGAGAGCGTTGCAACCAACCCACTTTTTTCGTCCTCAGTCAACAATTTTGCTTATCATATTTCATTAGAAAGTCCGTCGGATGGTCGTGGCAACAGTGCCCGACACAGCGGATATACTGATGCCCAATATCGTTCGTTGGCTTGGCTGACTGCACGGACAAGTGTGCCTGAAGCCCGTTTGACTACACACAAAGCGGTCGATCGGTCTGGTACTCGCCGCGACCCTCGCAGCTTTAATCAAGAACGCTTTTTGACGTTGTTGCGAGAATATTCACCCGCTTGACCAAGCGGTTAAACCTGCCAGTCGCATCTTATAGCCAGTCCCAACTGTCTGACGAGTCGGCTAAGAAATTAGTAATTTGAAGTTCTATTGTCAGAAATTGAGCTAGCCAATAGGCAACCGTTTTTAATCCAACGCGAGCATACCGTTCTTCTGAAATGAATAGGCGCTCTCCAGAGGTTAGCAATAAGCCAATACGGTGGGTGGCCTCGTCCTCATCAGGGGCATGAGTTTCTTCTAGTTGAATAGCCAAGATTTGAGTCAGGGTATAGTCCTGGTTAAAATTGGTATGAGTTGGATACCCTTGAATGGTTAAAAGATCCTCAGACTTTTTGATCACGTAGGCGATCGCCATTGCAGGCTGGGCGAAGCTTTGAGGCTTACGAATGGTGAGTTGATCTGCCGTTTTCTCAGCTATCCATCCAGCGAACGTAGCTGTACAACGGGTTTGACCTATGTCATCCAAAAGGCCATAAATGTGGGTCTTGATGACATTTAGCTTCCCTCTAGTCGCAGGACAGGCAGCAACCGGCACTGTGATCGAAAGCGGTGCGCCACGTAAGCGATCGCCCTCCTCTAGCCAGAGACGTAGCCAAGCGACGTACACCCCCTTACCACGGCTTACTACTTCAGCTCCCGTAACTTGGCCTAGTGGGTAGGTGACTGTTCTCCTAGCAAGGAGGCGATCGCACGTTAAACTGACTTGCCCCAGCGATTGATCAAGCACCAGCGTTTTTGTTTGACAACATAACAGCAGTAGCAGCAGACCTAACCCTAAGAAAAATTCTCCTAGCTGACTTGTTCCGACGGTGAGATGTAGTCTCGCAAGAATACACGATGAGCAATTACCCATCTGCCAGAGAGAAGGCTGCTTTAAGGCGACTACTCCTAGCACGATCAATCCTCCACCTAATGCCCACTGCACTAGGCTCGGTCGAGATTTTACCGCTAACCGAGTAGACGAGTGTTCTAAAACTTTCATGGCTGCGGCAGAGTCCAACTAGCAGTCTTATGTGATGCTTCCCCTAAGGTACTCTGACTTACTTTTTTCTTGAAAAAACTATTTGAAACTCGTCAACTTTCTTGGAATCGTCAGGTTCTTGGTTGGAGTATACCTCAAGGCATGAAAACCTATCTGTCTGGCTCTGATCCTCTATCTAACCTTCGCTAGCTCTAGAAAATGTTTTATAAATCAGCCATTTAGTCTCAATAGAGAGGGTCAGACCCATCTTTACCAAAACAAAAAAATATGTTGTATATTGGGCTTTTCTAAGAAAAACGCTATAGGTGAGATAAAATCCGAAAAATTTTGCTCTAGTACCCCACAGGTAGCGAAAAATTAAACCATCATATTTGCGGTATCCATAACATTTCTCAGTTGGTGCTGTTTTTCTATTAGATGTCGCCAGTACGTGAGCTTGTAGCTCTCAAGATGCGTGTGTTCCCAAATGCAGAAGTAACCCACTGTAAGTTCATCTACACCCTTCCCTATAACACCTTATGTTTGGCATCGACACCCTTACTATCGCGTTCTTATTTACCTGTGCGTTTTTGTTAAATCGCAAAGAAGAAGAAAAAAAGAAAAACTCTGAAGAAAAATTTGGAGAAGCCTTTAAGACCCTCTTAGTAGAGAGCATTAAAGACAGCAGAAAAGAAGATACGAAGGCAGCAAAATGAATAGTTAGGTGTAATTAATCTAGACTCTAAAGCCCTGCGCTGCCCGCTCAGTGAACGGCGCAGAGCTTTAGAGTTTATCCAACAGGGGAATGACTGCATAGTGCCTGGGAAGCCCGATTTTTCGTACGAGAATCGTACGAAAAATTTAAGCTCTAAAGCAGGATATTTAGCTCCTACTATCCAACCCCATCGCCTGCCCAGCTAGCCAACCTGTCGTCCAGGCACTTTGAAAATTAAAACCACCCGTAACGCCATCTACGTCTAAGATTTCGCCAGCGAAGTAAAGGCCAGAGCAGCGAAGGCTCTGCATGGTTTTGAAGTCTACATCTTTGAGAGAAACCCCACCACAGGTAACGAACTCATCTTTGAACACACCTTTACCTTCAATAAGGTGCTGGCTCTGGGTCACTTCCTGAATCAAATTGTGAAGCTGCTGCTTTGACAGATCAGCCCAGCGTTGATCGCTACCGATATTGATACGTGCAATTAAGTATTGCCAGAGACGGCGGGGGAGGAGGAGCGGGCAAGTTGCAGCGATCGCCCGCTTACCCTGCTGCTGTTTGGCTGCCATCAACTGCTGACGAATATGATCGGGTGACTGCCCCGGTAGCCAATGCACGCGAAGTATGCCCCGATAGTGATTGTCGTGCAAAAGTCGCGCACCCCAGGCCGACAGTTTAAGAATAGAGGGACCACTGAAGCCCCAGTGGGTAATTAACAAGGGAGCGGTTTGTTCTAAAGGTTTTTGTTCAGGAAGGATAAGTTGTACCTGAGCCGATTCGGTGGCGACACCTGCTAGCGATCGCAACTCTGGATCAGAGACAGTAAACGTAAACAGCGATGGAACCGGAGGTTCAACGGTATGCCCTAGAGACTTCGCCAAGGCGTAGCCTTGCGGGCTGCTGCCCGTAGCCAACAGAAGGCGATCGCCCGTGATGACTTCTCCTGACTTTAGCTCCACCTGAAACGTTGATGCTGAATGGGTCAAACCTACCACCGCCGTACCAGTTCGCACGTTCACTCCAGCGTGGCGTGCGGCCTGCATCAAGCAATCTACAATAGTGGCCGAGTCATCGGTCACCGGAAACATGCGCCCATCTGCTTCAGTTTTTAACCGTACCCCTCGTTGAGCAAACCACGATACCGTATCACGCGGCTGAAACCGACTGAATGCACCCCGCAAAGCTCTGCCACCTCTGGGATAGTGCTGTACGAGCAAGGCTGGGTCAAAACAAGCGTGGGTTACATTACAGCGCCCCCCACCAGAGATACGAACTTTGGTTAACGGTGTGCGGTTGGTCTCTAGCAGCGTAACGTGGGCATGGGCATGAGCCTCGGCACAGGCGATCGCTCCAAAAAAGCCCGCTGCGCCACCGCCAATCACTAAAACCTGCAAGGGTGAAGATGCCAAAGAAAATAAATATAGTAGTAGTTGAACATCGGCCATGGCACCCTGGTATCGTGCCAAGCTACACCATAGCTATTACAAGAATTTCTTAGAGGATGCCGCTCTGCTATAACTTTAGGCTGGAGAAGGTTAATAACGATACGTTGCAGGGCAAGCTAGACTACGAGAGAATTCTGTTTTGCTCTTGTAGATTTGCTCTTGTAGAATTAATGCAACTCTAGAATAGAGCCATTCGTCGTTACTTTCATGTCATAACTTCCGCAGGCAGCAGAAACAAACGGCCAATATGCCCGACTGCTAATCTGCCAAATCAACAGAATATCAAGGACGATACATCAAGGACGATTTGAGCATGACTATTGAGACCCTCCAGCCCGCTAATCCCCGCGATGTAAATGTTTACTCTCCTTACTATCAGGGGCGTAAGCGCAACGCCCTTCCCCTCGCTATTAGCTTGTACCAAAAAGGCAGCTTGGAAGGATCTCGCAAAATTGAGGGTGGAGAAAGCATCCCATTTGTAGCTAGTTGGAGCGTATCCTCTCTTCCGGCTGATCTGACGCGCTGTCGGTTGCAGTTTGATGGCAACGCTGAATTGAGCTATGAATTGATGCTGGCAAACTTTGAATATGTTGATTTCTTAATTGACGTTATCTTTACTTTCAAATCAGGACGCATTACTGACTTCTCTCAGGGATTTTATCGCAGGCTCCTGCGCGTAGATGATTAGCAAAATGGCACATACCTCAGCACCGGTAAAAACCTCACCCTCAAGACTGGTGCTGACCTTTTAGCAAATTAGCGTGATGATACATCCTTAAATATAGAAATAGACAAATATAAAAACCAAACCCTAAAACCCTGTGTCGCCTGCTGCGCGGGCGGCACAGGGTTTTAGGGTTTGGTTTTTATTTAGGTTGAACTACTTACCAAGGTATTACGTCCCGTGGAGGTTAATAGCGGATTTCTGTAAAACCGCTGGGCTATGCTCTTCGAGAAAATAGGGTTGCGATACTCTTTACCCCTCTACAATGGTAAAAATGAAAAGCCAGACGTGAGGCACTAACGGTGTTGAGCGTCAAGGTAGAAAGTCAACGAGTCGCAAGGCTCGGTTTTAGAACAAAAGCGAGTTAGTGTGTCCGTGACGTATTTACTAGTGGGATCACCCGAAGCTTACAGTGGCAAGTCAGCCGTCATTGTGGGAATGGCATTTCAACTTCAGGAAAAAGGGCTGGATATTGCTTATGGCAAACCATTAGGAACTTGCCTGAGTGAATCTACAAACGATGCCATTGATGAAGATGTCCGGTTCATTGCCAAAACCCTGACGTTGCCAGAAACACGCCTCAGACCTACGCTGCTGTCACTAGACGGTACGACTATTTCAAACCGACTAGATGGCACTGATCAGACCAACTATACCCAATTCCTTCAGAACTACGGTCAAGGTGGGGACTTGGCGTTGATTGAAGGGCCGGGGACGCTGGATGAAGGACGGCTGTTTGACTTGGCGCTGCCGCAAATGGCGCAGATTATGGACGCGGCTGTGGTGTTGGTGAGTCGATTTCATTCTGAATTGGTGGTAGATTCTCTGCTTGCTGCTAAGCGAGAGTTGGGCGATCGCCTTCAAGGAGTGCTGATCAATGACGTACCCCTAGAGCAGTTCAATGCGGTAGACACCCGTGTGCGTTCCTTTCTAGAAAGTCGAGGCATTCCGGTACTAGCGGTTTTGCCCCGCAGCGATTTGCTTCGCAGCGTTAGCGTTAGTGAGTTGGTGCATCAGCTCAATGCCGATGTACTCTGCCGGGACGATCGCCTAGACTTGATGGTAGAAAGCCTGAAGATTGGAGCTATGAACGTCAACTCAGCGCTGAAGTATTTCCGCAAGTCGCGCAATATGGCGGTGGTAACGGGGGGCGATCGCACCGATATTCAAATTGCTGCTCTCGAAACATCAACGAATTGCCTCATCCTAACAGGGCAAATTCCACCCACCCCTGCGGTTCTCAGCCGTGCCGAAGACTTGGAAGTGCCAATTCTATCAGTCGATTTAGATACTTTGACCACCGTAGAAATTATCGATCGCACCTTTGGCCAAGTGCGGTTACAAGAAGCCGTTAAGGTGCAGCACGTCCGCCAAATGATGCAGAAGCACTTCGATGTCAATCGCCTAATGACAACGTTAGGATTAAAGCCTGTGGCAACTGCATAACTGGAGACTGAACTCTCACTATGGAAGACAAGGCTTACAAAGAAAAGGTGGTTAAAACCGACGCAGAGTGGCGGCAACAGCTTACCCCTGAGCAGTTCAAAGTTACCCGGCAAAAAGGAACCGAGCGGGCTTTTACAGGAGCCTACCACGACAACAAGTCTGCGGGCACTTACAACTGCATTTGCTGCGGCACGCCCTTATTCGGCTCAGACACCAAGTTCGATTCGGGTACAGGCTGGCCCAGCTTTTGGGCACCTCTCACCCCTGACCCCGTGGCCTATGAAGAAGACAACAAATTCTTTATGCGCCGCATTGAGGCTCAATGTGGTGTTTGTGGTGCTCACTTGGGGCATATATTTAGTGACGGCCCCGAGCCTACGGGTCATCGATATTGCATTAACTCAGCCTCTCTAGCCTTTGAGCCAGGGAATGGCGAGAACTAAGCAATTAGCAGAGACAAACAGCCATTTGCCTCTGGTTGCTTGTTTGCTGTAGCTGTAACCAGCGACCAATATCCTAGAATGTCTTGGAACGTGGAACTAGAGTTCCACGTTCCAAGACATTGGATCTCCTGTGTGAATCGTTTCCCGGCCTCGCCGGGAAGCGATTCACGCCCTCAAAAAAGCATTCATGCAGGAGGTCTGTTCTAGAATTAGAAATACTCCGTTTTTCCAATTTCTAGCCACTCTTTGTGTTTTGTTCTGCTCATCCGCCTAGCTCTTATATCCGTGCACATGGGTCGCAGCTATTGCCGGGATGGTCTCTGCCGATCGCCTCGGTACTGATTGTAATTCAGCCCTGTCGAGTTGAGTTTGTAGAGCGAACCTCTGAAAATGAACGCTATAAATCAGAATTGCGCGATCGCTTCCTCAAAGTCGGGTTTCAGATCGCATTAGAACTACAGAAACTGGGGCATCTGGCCGACCTTTTTGATCCCCGCAGCGGTTTACCGATGCTGTCAGTTACCGGACACAAACGGCTGGATGATGTTGCGGTTGCCCAGTCGGTGCTGGGGTACAAAACGTGCGATCGCGGTGGATGCCATGTTCTAGTACATCCAACTTTGGGCGCAGCCGTCTACCCATCTACGTTGGTTTCATCAGCCCCACCTGCCGTGATGGAATCAGTGGTTGCTTATATTTTGACTAACAAGACTGTCTAGCGATAAGCCTAGTTGCTCGTCGCCCTTAATTTCTGTGGTTCTACTACTCTGACCAGAATCACTCTGGCTGGGCTGATCTTCCTGGGACGGGAGATTTACTGAGAGCGTTGGGATGTCGCAACGGGCAGCGTCAGCTAATTCCGCTGAGCCGGGACGCAGATACCACCAATTTCGTTCTTCAGGAGATAGCCTAACCCAATATAACGTTAGAACAAACTCTCCTTCCGAACGGGTTTGCCCCAGGATTTCCACGCAGTAAGACGGGGCTTGGCGAGATGCCAAATCTGGAACAAACCGTCTACCAATACGCCGCCAGCTTGGTTCCTTACCACGCCACTCTATCCGACAGCAAGGATAGGGCAACTCCTCTCGGTCAAATAATCGACAACAAGCACCAACAACCCGATAGGTGTAACAGCAGCCTGGAGTAGAAAATATCTGCCCAGATTGAAGGGGATGCGAAAATGACACCAGGCGCAACAGACTCCCGACCGTTAAATTCTTACCAGCTTGACTTTACGACACCTGGGAGTAAACCTTGGTGCGCCATTTCGCGGATCACGTGGCGAGACAAACCAAAGTCGCGGTAGAACCCTCTGGGGCGACCCGTGAGCCAGCAGCGGTTGCGATGCCGAGTTGGAGCGCTATTGCGGGGCAATTGCTGAATTTGACGGTGAATTTCGAGCTTCTCTTGCTGGGTTTTAGCTTGAGAGAAGGCCTCTTTAAGAGAATGCCGCTTCTCAGCATACTTTTCAATTAGTTCTTCGCGGCGCTTTTCGCGCTGAATCATGCTCTTCTTAGCCATGAATAATCTTATGGGTATATATTTGAACAGCGTTTCCAATGATAGCACGTCTAGGTGCTTTCAAGACTTTTTCCTTTGACCCCCATCTGCACGCGCCACAGATTAGCATAGATGCCCTGTTGGTTGATTAACTCTTCGTGGGTGCCGCGTTCTACCAATTGGCCGTATTCCATAATGTAAATACAGTCGGCATTACGGATGGTAGACAGTCGGTGGGCGATCGCAATCGTCGTCCGGTTTTGGGTGATTTTTTCCAGCGATCGCTGGATTGCCGCTTCAGTTTCGTTGTCTACTGCCGAGGTGGCTTCATCCAAGATCAAAATAGGTGGATCTTTGAGAATGGCACGAGCGATCGCCAGCCGCTGCCGCTGGCCCCCCGACAGTTTTTGTCCCCGTTCGCCCACAATTGTGTCGTAGCCCTGGGGCAATTGCTCAATAAACTCATGCGCTTCGGCAATCTGAGCGGCGGCTACCACTTGGCTCGGTGTCACATCGGGACTGCCGTAAGTAATGTTTTCCCAAACCGTGCCGTGGAACAAAAATACATCTTGGCTGACCAACCCAATGGCACGGCGTAAATCTTGCAGGTAAATGTCCTGAATATTAAGGCCGTCCAAGGTAATGCTGCCAGAGGGAATTTCATACAGCCGCAGCAGCAGCTTGATCAGAGTGCTCTTACCTGACCCCGTTGAACCCACAATTGCAATAGTTTTACCTGCCGGAATGTGGAGCGACAAGTGTTCAATGACAGGCGATCGCTCTCGGTAAGCAAAACTGACATCGGTCAAAACAATGTTGCCCTGCACCGCACGAGTTGGCAACGCGATATGCCCCTGAGGCGCTGCGATTGGCGTATCCAGCAAATCCATCACCCGCGTCGTGGAAGCCATAGCGCGTTGATACTGATCTAGAGTTTCGCCCAAACGTGTGAGCGGCCACAGCAAGCGTTGGATTAAATAGACCAATACGCTGTAGTTACCCACCGACAGCCGACCTGCCGCCGCTTCCATGCCGCCATAAAACAGCGTTGCGGTAAATCCAACCAAGATTAAGATCCGAATTAGCGGTACAAATGCTGCACTGAGGGCGATCGCTCGTCGGTTGCTTTGCCGATAGCCCTCACTTTCGTGTCGAATTTGCTCAATTTCGTAGGCTTCGGTTGTGAAGCTCTTAATCGTAGTAATACCGCTAAAATTGTTCGACAAGCGGCTATTTAGCAAGCTAGCCTTCTCCCTGACCTCGGCATAGCGTGGGGCTAACAGCTTCTGAAAGACGATTGATCCCCACAAAATAAACGGCATTGGCAGCATGGCCAACCACGCCACATTTGGAGCCAACACGAAAAAGATGCCGCCAATAATAACGACGGTGGCAGACACCTGTAAGACTTCGTTCGCTCCAAAATCCAAGAATCGCTCTAGCTGATTGATATCGTCATTCACGATCGACATCAACCGACCCGTACTGCGTGTCTCAAAATAGTCAAGTTCTAAATTCTGCAAATGGCTGTACGCATCTAGTCGCATGTCGTGCTGAATCGTCTGCGCCAAATCTCGCCACAGCCGCGCATAGGCATACTCAAACAGTGACTCAAATCCCCAAATCACCGCGCTCAGCAGCGTAAGCACTAACAACTGGTCAAATACACTCTCAAATCCGAACCGAGCCAGCAGGGAGTTTTGCTTTTGCACCACCGCGTCAACTGCTGCCCCAATTAGCGCTGGAGGTGCTAAGTCAAACACTTTATTGAGAATAGAACAGGTAGTTGCCTGCCAAATTTGCTTGCGATATTTTCGCCCGTAGCTCATTAGTCTGGGCAAGGGATGAGGTGGCTCTGGGCGCTGTTGCGATGCCCGACCCTGTTTGCTCCGCTGGGAGTGATTAGTCCGTGTTGCGTGTTGAAGCCTAGCGTCCGCCAAGAGAAAAATCCTGTAGAAACAAAAGAACCCAACCATTTTGCTCGGTTTGGACAGGTTCTACATCCTCCAAACGGATCAGGAAAAATTGAGATATCGAAGCGCAGTTTTGAATAGACCTCCTGAGTGAAGCGATTCACGACCTCAAAAAGGCATTCACGCAGGAGGTCTAATGAACTCAATCTGAACGATAGTCTAGCCAGGAGAGCTGCTATTATTACTTGGAATTGACCTTAGAATTACTTTTCCTTAAGTATGTTTATTTCGTTTGCTCAGAACTTTGAAGACGTTTTGCTTTGGCGGGCGCTTAAACATATCGAAAAAGGATTTTACATTGACATCGGCGCTCAGCATCCTGAAATAGACTCAGTTAGCAAGGCGTTTTACGATCACGATTGGCGGGGCGTTCATGTAGAGCCAATCCGACGTTATGCTGACCTCTTACGCGAATATCGTCCCGACGAGATCGTTTTAGAGGTTGCCATAGCTGAAGAAAGTGGCATTCTTACGTTCTACGACATTCCCGATACGGGGCTATCGACCGCTGACTCTAGTATTGCCGAAGGCCATCACCATCAGGGCTTTGCGGTACGAGAAACGACGGTTCCCTGCATTCCCCTGTCAGATGTGCTGGCGCGTTATGGCGATCGCGACATTCATTGGCTCAAAATTGATGTAGAAGGGTTTGAACTGGCGGTACTAGATGGATGGGGAGATTCGCCAATTCGCCCCTGGATTGTGGTGGTGGAAAGTACCCTCCCTAATACGCAGATCGACACGCACGACGTATGGGAAGCCCAACTGGTAGAACGAGGCTATACACCAGCTTTGTTTGACGGACTCAACCGCTACTACGTTTCTGAACATCATCCAGAACTGCAAGAAGCGTTACAGCATGGTCCGACGGTATTTGACCAATTTACCTTTAGTCCCACGGTTCCTAACTCCTTTACTGTTTTAATTCAGCAAGCCTTTTACCAAGAGCGCGATCGCGCCCAACAAGAACTCAACCAGGAACGCGATCGCGCCCAGCATCTAGAAGCAGCATGGAACGAGTCTAAAGGACAGGTTGAAGCCCTACATGCTCAGATCGACAAGCAGGAACAAGCCTTTCACCAACAGCTAGCTCAGGAACAAGCACACGCCCAAACACTAGTTCGACAGCTAGAAAGTCAGAAGCAGAACGCAACAAGCCAGATCGAAGCACTTCGGATTCAGCTTGCCCAACGAGAGCAAGCAGTCGATCGGGAACGCGATCGCGCTCGGACATTACAAAGTAAATTGAGCATTATCCAAAGTAAATTGAGCACCGTCCGAGAGAAAAACGGAACGCTCAACAAGCGGGCTAACCAGGCACGTAGAGAAGCGAACCAATTCAGTCAGGAGCTAACGTCGGTCTACTCAAGCCTATCGTGGAAGTTTGGGGCACCTTTGAGAATCAGCAAGCGAGCTGCAAAAAAGGTTCTGCGGATCTTAGGGGTGATTCCAACTCCTACTGCTCCACCGCCAGCGTCTTTGAGTAAGCCAAAGGCAAAAGCGCGCAACGGTAAACCAAAGGCTAAAACTGCCCAATCAGGTCAGCAATTGAAACCTGCCCTGGGTGCAGCAATACCTGAGGGTGAATCGGCTGATAACTCTGGTCTAACAAGTGAGTTAAATCAGGTTTCTAGTGCAACTCAGCAGGTTTATCAACGTCTCATGCAAGCCCGCCGCCCCGGACATCAAGATCCTGATTGAGGAAGAGCTTTATGAGAATCGTTCTGGATTTACAAGCAGCCCAGGCTCAACTTAGCGCTGGCGATAGCTCCAGTCAAGATGCGATCGCGTTGGCGCAGGCGATCGCTCGCCATCGCCGCCATCATGAGGTGTTGATTGTAGTGAGCGATCGCTTTCCAGACACCATTGACCCAATTCGCGCCTACTTTGCCCAACTGGTTTCAACCGACAGTATCCGTGTTTGGCAGGCTCCACCCTGTAAAATGTCTGGCCAGACCCATGAGAACTGGTATCAGCAATCAGCCGCACTCATTCGAGAAGCTTTTCTGGTTCGCTTACAGGCTGACATTATCCACATCACGCTTCCTGTTTCAACCAAAAGCGTAGCCGAAAGCAGGACAGATCACGCTGTCATCAGCATTGGCGAATTTACTCAAACGCTTCCTACAGTTGTTACTTTGCTTGGTACGCCAGGAAGCGATGATGCACCGTCGCTATCGTTTCAGCAGACGCTAGCACCGCTCAAATCGGCTGACCTGTGGCTGACGGTTTCCGAAGCGGTGCGCCAACAGGCAATTAATTCTGGGGCACTGTCGCCTGACCAGGTTATGAATCTGTTGGCCGCAGAGCCTAATGCTGCTTCTGTTGCTGCCAATCAATGGAATACGGCTCAAACAGGCGCACCCGATATTGACTGGGATGTCGTGGCTGAAGGGGCGATCGCAGTCTTTGAACATCTACACAGCCCTCAAAAGGCATCATCGCCCGCAAGCTTGCCAGCCACCACTCCCAAGCTTAAACTAGCCTACATTTCGCCGCTACCCCCTGAAAAAAGTGGCATTGCCGACTACAGCGCCGAATTGTTGCAAGAACTAGCTCGGTATTACGATATCGATGTGATTGTAGCTCAGGAAACGATTGCTGATTCTTGGATCAACGTCAATTGCCCTGTGCGGCAGGTTGACTGGTTTAAAGCCCATGCCCACCAGTACGATCGGGTGCTCTACCACTTTGGTAACTCACCTTACCACCAGCACATGTTTAGCTTGCTGGCGCGGATTCCCGGCGTCGTAGTCTTACACGACTTTTACTTAGGCAATATTGTAGCCGCAATGGATTTACGAGGGCTAGCCCCTCAAGGCTGGACGCGTGAATTGCATCATGCCCATGGATATGCAGCAGTACAGGAACGGTTTCAAGTCCATCCTCAATCTGAGATCGTTCTAAAATATCCCTGCAATTTGAGTGTGCTGCAACAGTCTCAAGGAGTTCTTGTCCATTCTGCGTTTGCTCGGCATTTGGCCGACCAATGGTATGGCCACAACTGGTCGCAAGACTGGGCTGTAGTCCCCCATCTGCGTACACCCGTTACAGGAAGCGATCGACAGGCGGCTCGCATCACCTTGGGGCTACCCGAAGCCGCGTTTGTTGTGTGCAGCTTCGGGTTAATGGGGCCGATTAAGCAAAATCATCGTGTGTTAGAGGCATGGCTAAATTCAGAGGTCGCTCAAGATCAACGCTCAATCCTAGTATTTGTTGGAGGAAATACGGGTTGCGAGTACAGTACCCAAGTGCTTGAAACAATTCAAACAAACCCTAGGTCGAACCAAATCCGCGTTACGGGCTGGACAGACGCCGCAACGTTCCGTCAATACCTAGCAGCGGCTGATGTAGCTGTCCAACTCCGGGCAAATTCTCGGGGTGAAACCTCGGGTACAGTGCTCGATTGTATGAATTACAACCTGGCCACTATTGTCAATTCCTGTGGTGCAACCGCTGAATTGCCACCGGATGCAGTCTGGATGTTGCCAGAAGATTTTGCTGACACAGAATTAACCCAGGCGATCGAGATGCTGTGGCAAAATCCAGAGAAGCGTCAGGCTCTAGGAGAACAAGCACGACGATTGATTCACACACAGCATGCCCCACAGGACTGTGCCGCTCAGTATGTCAAGTTCATTGAGACCTGTTACCAAAAAGCCGAAACCTCCTCTTATGGACTAACTCAACGCATCGCCACCTTAGAAAATGCTCCCCATCAGCATGCCGATTGGCTAACCGTTGCTGGTTCAATCGCTCAATCACTTCCACCTCAGCCGATAACCAAACAGTTACTGTTAGATGTTTCTGCAATTTGTCGCACAGACTTAAAAACAGGCATTCAACGAGTTGTGCGATCGCTACTGCTGGAATGGCTCCACTATCCACCCGCAGGATATCGCATAGAACCCGTTTATTTCACACCAGAATCAGGCCAGTGGCAGTGTCGCTACGCTCGCCAATACACACTTAAGCTGCTAGGCTGTCCCGACCAGTCGCTATCAGACGACGTCCTTGAACCTCAGCCCGGAGATGTTTTCTTTGGTGCAGATCTAGCGGGGGTTTACATCATCGAATCAGAAAAAGCAGGTCTTTTCACATGGCTCCGCAATAGCGGCGTAGAAATTTATTTTGCAGTCTATGATTTGCTACCGATTCTGTATCCTCACGTCTTTCCGCCTCAAGCCAATCAAAACCATTTAGCTTGGCTACAAACTGTCTCTCGGATAGCAGAAGGTGCAGTGTGCATCTCTCAGTCAGTTGCCAACGAATTGGCAACGTGGATAAAAGTCAACCGTTCGGCTCACTCCCATCCCTTCAAAATTGGCTGGTTTCACCTCGGTGCCGACATCGAATCTTCTGCACCTACTAGTGGCTTACCTCATGATGCCGACATCATATTAAGTGCCTTATCAAGACAACCCAGTTTTCTCATGGTAGGCACCATCGAGCCGCGTAAAGGTTACAACCAAACCTTGTCTGCATTTGAGCAACTTTGGGTGCAAGCGACAAATATCAACTTGGTGATTGTAGGCAAACAAGGCTGGATGGTAGAAACACTGATCGAACGGCTCAGTCATCATCCAGAATTGGGAAAACGGCTCATCTGGCTGGAGGGCATCAGTGATGAATATCTAGACAAAATTTATGCTGCTTGTACCTGTCTAATAGTCGCCTCTGAAGGAGAGGGGTTTGGACTGCCGCTGATTGAAGCCGCCCAACGAAAATTACCGATTATCGCCCGCGATCTTCCAGTGTTCCGCGAAGTCGCGCGTGAGCATGCCTTTTACTTCGAGGGGGTTGCGCCAGACCAACTAGCTGCCGCAACCCAACACTGGCTGAAGTTATATAACAATGGAACCCATCCTTTATCAGATGCAATGCCTTGGCAAACGTGGAAGCAGAGTGCCGCAAAACTTTTGTCCAATATTCTTAAAGAGGAATGGCTCCATATCATTGAGCCAACACGATCCTGCTACGATGCTTAGATAGAAACTAAGACCTAACCATAGTTCTGACGCAAGGAGTGGGGATGAGTATCACAATTGAAATTGAGGATTTCTATCCTTATTCGTACCAGCCAATCGTTCGATATGGTGGCGACTATCCGCCGCATCCAATCATTGAACCCATCCTGGCAAAAAACCTTAAGCAGTACGAAGAGACATTACGTCAGTTCGCAGAACTCTCTAGCGACTTTCTCAAAATCAGTCGCGACTTTGACGCATCTCAACCGCATGCTCCCTATTGGATCAATGGATTTTTTCCAGGTTTAGACTCTATCACTTTATACGGAATAATTTCTACTCAAAAGCCCAATATCTTCTGCGAGATTGGATCGGGGAATTCCACCAAATTTGCAGTAGCGGCCAAAGCTGCCCATAGTCCCAACACAAAGATTATTTCAATCGATCCTGAACCCAGAGCCGAGGTTGATCAAATTTGCGACACAATGATTCGCAAGCCATTACAGGAATGCGACCTTTCAATTTTTCAAAGTCTGCAAGCAGGTGACATTTTATTTCTAGATGGCTCTCATAGAACCTTACAGAATTCAGATGCTACTATTTTTTTCCTAGAAATTTTTCCACTCTTAAAATCCGGAGTTATTGTTCAAGTTCATGATATTTTCTGGCCCTTTGATTACCCGTTAGCTTGGTCAAAGCGGATGTATTCAGAACAATATCTGCTGGGCGCGTTATTAATTTACGCACAGGATAAGATAGACGTTCTTTTGCCAAATGCATACATCAGTCATTATCAAAAGCTAACCGCCATATTCCATGAGATTTGGAATGCTCCTGCTTTAGAGGGCATAGAAACACACGGAGCCTCCTTCTGGTTCACCAAGAAAGAGCCATAGGGTGCCACACGACTGAACTAAAACGACTCCTCTGTATAAAAACTCCACGTAGGAGAGAGTTCATCCAAAAGGTTGATTAGTGAAGAAAAGGATAAGAGTATAAATGCAACATCTTATTGGTCTACAATGCGTTCGCTGCAATTCTGTTTCACTTAACCTGACAGACACTAGTATTATGTGCAATGAGTGCAACGCATGTTATCCCATCGTTCATGATGTGCCGATCCTGTTTATAGATGTAATCGTGGAGCCAACAAAGCAACGCCCACCTCAGGAATTTGCCCAGCAGATGAGAAGTGCTTTTTCACTGTCCTCTGATGCATCTACGGTTAGTTTAATTCAGGATATTTTTTCTAAAGACTACAAATTTGCAGATTTTTTGATCGATGTAGAAAGTCGTCAATTCGTTGATCGGGTCAAAAATTCAGGCAAAACTCTATCAGATCAATCTGCCTCGGAAAGCGAAATAGCTAATGGTAAAAATGACTATCCTGTAAACATATCTGATCAAGTAGGCTACCAATGGTTGCTCGATTATTTGCCACGAGAAATTCAGGTAGCAACAACATTTACAGGTAATGTCAGGTTAGAGAATACAGGAACTTCAGCAATCTCTTCCCATGCCAATCCTCCGATCTTCATTGCCTATCATTGGCGTAATCTGGATGGAAGCATACTTGTCTACGACGGCCACCGAACCCCAATACCAATTGAACTTTTACCAGGTCATCAATTAACAGTACCGATGTTAATTACAGCTCCTGATTATGTTGGCTCATATTTGCTAGAGATCACATTGGTACATGAAACAGTCCGTTGGCTGGACAAGAACTCGAAAATAATTGCTACCGAAATTGTTGCTAATGCACCCTTAGATCAATCGGCCAAATGGCACCAAACACAAATTGTTCCAACAAGTTACGCTGATGACCATAAGCGTGGTATTGAGCTGCTTAAGGAAAGACTGGATCGACTGGGAAAGCCTCAACCCAAAATTTTAGAAATTGGTGGCAACGCTAACCCAATGATTCAGGGACTCACTGGTGAGCT
>JBBQFG010000059.1:0-22443 GCA_038321765.1 Elainellales cyanobacterium | reverse complement strand
ATTTAGGGCGATTTTTGGGCAGTAGGGGCGAAGCATTTGCACTCGAATTGACGCTGCGTTGCCAGAATATTGATGCAAATGCTTCGCCCCTACAGAATATTCGCGATCACCGGAAAGATGTCAAATGAGTTCTATAAGAGCAGCAATTCCAAATTCAAAAATTTTAGGGGCTGAAACCCTTGATTTCTCGTTCAGTTCAAGCTCTATTGAAGGTTGTTGATCGGTTGGAACGACCTAAACTCGTTCTGAATTTGGAATTGCTGCTATAAGAGCTACCGGGTATACACAAGTTCTGAAACTGCATTAGGGCGCTTAATTTGCGGGTAGTGGTATTGATGTAAGGATTTTTTGATGGGCGGGCTTCGCCCGCCCATCAAAAAATCCTTACCAATTTAGGACTACCAATTTGCGAGCCAACAGCCTTGAGGGTTGCCCCCAAGCCCGCAGCAGGGACGACAAAGCCCGCGTTCCCCACACCCCCTCCGCAAGGCCGCCTCAGTTAGCCTCAAGGGTCGCTGGAAATGCTGGGCATTGCCAGAGCCGCACGGCGAACACTCGGCGCACCGCTATGGCTCTGGTTTGACTCGCCGAATCGGCAGGTTGGCAATTAGAGCCGTAGCTCGCTGATTATTTTCTAGAGAAAATTCCGTTGATTCCTGATCAATCTCTACATAGCGAGACACCACCTCCAGAATTTCCTGGCGCATTTTTTCGATGGTGGCGGGGGGTAAATCGGCGCGATCGTGAGCTAGCACAATTTGCAAGCGCTGCTTCACAGTCTCGCGACTGGTGACATCGGGCTGGCGGGGAAAAAGTCGATCAAGAAGTTCGCTAAGCATGAAATACCGGGGGCGAAGAAGAGGAATTGGCTAAAGCAACGGCAACCTGACTGTTGCGCTGGGCGATGAGGCAACCCCACTATCGCGATGGGCTGCGAAACATTCGTCGAATGCGAGAAAACAAGTCGTCGTAGGCAGCCGTCAGATCTAAGAAAGGCACCTTCTCACCCTCCAATCGGCGGGCGATATTGTCATAGGCGATTCCGGCCAGCGACATCTTAGCCGATAGCACCAAGGGTTCGCCTTTATTGGTCGAAACAATCACCCGCTCATCATCAGGAATCACCCCAATTAGCGGAATAGCCAGAATTTCCTGAACATCGCTCACCGACATCATCAGATTCTCCTGAACCATGGCAGGCTTGAGGCGGTTGACGATCAAATGCTGTTTTCTAACATCGTTGGCTTCTAGTAATCCCACGACCCGGTCGGCATCGCGCACCGCCGAAATCTCTGGCGTGGTGACGATTAGCGCTTCGGTAGCGGAGGCGATCGCATTTTGAAAGCCCATCTCAATTCCGGCGGGGCAGTCAATCAGCACATACTCAAACGATTCGGTTAAGGAACCCACCAATTGCTTCATTTGCTCTGGAGTTACCGCGTCTTTGGTGCGGTTTTGAGCAGCGGGCAACAAGGCCAAGTTAGGCTGGCGCTTATCTTTGATTAACGCCTGATCCAGCCGACATTCCCCGGCTAGCACCTCCACCGCTGTGTACACAATGCGGTTTTCTAACCCTAGCAACAAATCTAGATTGCGTAGCCCAAAATCGGCATCCACAACGGCAACTTTGCGCCCTCGTTGCGCTAGCGCCATGCCCAGGTTGGCAGTCGTCGTGGTTTTTCCGACCCCTCCCTTTCCAGATGTAATGACAATCACGCGACTCATGAACAGCAGCCTCAAAAAAATTACTGAGAGAATAGCTACTGGGAGACTAATCTCAATTTGGTGAAATCGGTAGACTTGGTAATGCGAATACCTTCTGAGGCCACGTAGGCCACTTCGGGCTGAAACTGAGCGGGCGGCTTTTCGGGAGCACGCGCCACATGTTCACCAATCCGAAGCTGGGTTGGCTCTAAGCGCAGCGCCATAATCAAGCAGCGATCGTTGCCGCCTGAGCCAGCGTGCGCTACGCCGCGCAGCGAACCCCACACCACAATGTCTCCGTAGGCCACGATGGAGCTACCAGGGTTAACATCGCCCAAGATTACGACCGTGCCGGGATGGCGAATTTCCATGCCTGACCGCACGGTGGCTTCGACATACAGCGGTTCTGCGAGCGCTTGCCCCGATTCTGTAGTCTGGTTGAGGTGGCTAATGGGAGTATGTTGCTCGACCGAAAAGCCTGCTGTAGCGGCAGCTACGGCTGTTTGACGGCGACTTGTATAAACCCGCTTTAGGTGCAGTTCAGTTTCGGCCAGGGTGTCGGCGATCGCCTGCAATTGCCGTGCATCTAGCAGGCGATCGCGAGCAATGAGATGAACCGTTGTATTAGGCTGCCAAAACCGCTCACCTGAGTTGATCCGCTGCTTAAACTGTTGCCATACATCTGCCCAGTTTGCGCCAAAGCCATTTTCTGACTCGGTGGGCAACATCAGCAACAGCCGTCCGCCTTCACTCTTGAAGCGAACTTGCAAATTTGGATTTAGCTCTTTTAGCTCTGCCGGAGGCTGAGAAATGGCCGACACAGATGCAGAAACTGGAGGAGAGTCAGAAGTCATGCCAGGGAAAAGACGAAGGGTTCAAGAGGGTCAGATGGAACTGATGCACTCAGTCAGCGGCTCAAATTACCTATACATCTTAGTCGTCAGGTTGCATTTCGAAACACCTAGGGCGGAAATTTGTTATCTGCATTTGTTATCTGCGGGGGCAGACCTCAGGCGAGAATAGGCTGCGGCTACAGCAGTGCGATCGCCCACATTGCCGGGAAACAGCACCACGGGCAAGTTAGGAAACTGAGAATGGTCGGCAGGGGTACGAATCACCGACACACCGGGAAGAATTTGCCCCAACAGCCGCGCTGTCGTTAGCGCCAAGCCATCACTGAGCACATCATTGGACGTAATACCCCCCTTACTAATCAAAAACCCAATGTCGGTCGGCAGCCCTCGCACAATATCCATCAGCAAGCTAGAAACCGCCGCGCCAAAGTCTAGCCGGGTCTGGGTATCGGCAAAGTTGATTTCTGCACGACTGGTAAAGATGACGGGGGTTTTGCCCGTAACATGTGCCGCGCTCACCTGTTGCAGCAGATCATGCAGCAATTGCGTCCGTTGAGGCAGTGAGCCATCCAGCAAGATCGCCACGTTAACCTCAACGGGTACGGTACCAGGAGCTTGCAGCAGGTCTTCTAACTGCTCCGTGGTCTTTTTGACGTGGGAACCGACAATGACAGCGCCCGGTCTACCATCGCGCACATACTCGGCCATTGCTTCAGGAGCCACAGGCTGAGGGGGCAAGGCGGCTAGCGCAGTCAACAAACTGGCAGCGCTGCGAAATAGAAAGCGCTTGCCTTGCGCCGCCGCTGCCAGCACATCCGCCGCAAACCGATTCAAGTCTGCCTGGGTTTCAGCGTCAACGGCCACACAGGTGTTGTGGGTCAAGGCCAGGAGGCGATCGCCTGTCCCCGTTCGCACATCGGCCAACAGAAACCGCTCTACCTGGGCACTGGCAATTCGCCCCTTGGTTTTTTCTTCCACATAGTCGGGCAGGTAGCTGTGGCGAAAGCCAAACACCGAATCTTGGGCAAATTCGGTTTGATGCACCGGGGTAGCGATCCCGTTGACCATCAAATAGTGAATGCTGTCTCGCGTCACGCGCCCGCCCTCAAAAAAGGCTGGGGTAAGAAAGTGGGCATCAAACGGGCCTAACTCTTCGGCGATCGCATCCGTTTCGACTGGGTAGTGCCCCCGCAAGGTCGAGTCTGAGCGACTAACAATCAGGAAATCCTGAATGCCTTCCAGGGCGATCGCCTGTTTCAGATTTCTGCACACGTCTCGCGTCACTGCCTCTGCTCGGTCTGGAGTCAGTGCCCGCGTATTGGTGAGCACAAAGAAAATCGGAGAGTCATCCACCAGCCCTAGCCGCAGCGTTTCTACATTCCAGCGAGTCAACAGCAAGCAGCCGTGAACTGTTTGAGATCCCGTTGGATCATCGTCTAAAACAATAATTTTTGGAGTTGTTTTTGGAGGAATTGGTAGCCTTGAGAAGGCTTGAGAACTAGAGGGAGACATAGGCATGACGAGCAGCACGCGGACGCTGAAACAGCCGGACAGTTCACTCATGAAATTACCACGTCTACTCCACTCAACAATCTTTGCGGATTTTTGCTTTGCGGATTTTTGCCGTTTGCCCGTTCCGAGCAAAAAGGTTGCTTTGTCTCCCCATTACTCAAGCTGAGTTTATTGGGCATCCTAGACTTGGCGGAAACGTGTGTTGGCTCGTCTACAAAACTTTTGTAGATTTTGTAGAATCATTTGGCAGATAGTTCGTCACATCTGCCAGATTTGGGCTAACCTCTGAAGCAAGGATCATATGCCTTACCAAGGGCATCCACTTGGCATCATTAGGGTTGCAACAAACCAAATGGGAGAACCAGAAAACCTATCCAAATCGACTGACGCTAACGATCCGCAGACCGCTGACCAGGTTCTGAGGAGCGTCACACAGGATTTAAGAACGCTTCAGCAGGATCTGGTGTCTCAGCTTAGCCAAGATGTTGGACGGCTTCAAACCGAGCGATCGCGTCTGTTGAATGAAATTGAAAAGCTGCAAGCCCAGCAGCAAATGCTTCAGTCTGAGCATCAAGTTTTACTCACCCAACAGCAGCTAGCCCAACAGCGAGCCTGGGCTAAACAACTGGCTCAAACGATGGCTGGGCACCTGTACAGCATGTTGGCGCAGCGGCTGGGTCAGTCTGGTGGGTTAGATGGATCAAGCCCACCCAATTTACCTGGCACTCCTGGCTCCGGATACACTAGCAACGCCGATCGAGCACTCCTATCGCTCGATGAAACCCTAAACCATGCGCTGAATTCGCTTCAGAGCGACCTCAGTACCTACCAAAGCAGTCTGGCGCAACAGATCGGTCGAATGCAGAGCATGGAGCAACAGGGAGAGGCATTGCTCGAAGCCCTCGTGAGCCGTCTGAGCCAACAGCTTCAGATGGATGTGACGAATCCGGCATCGTCTCAGCAGACGCTTCCATCTAATTCCTCTGCTGATTTGGGATCGTCTGCTCGCGACGGATTTAGCACCCTGCCTCCCCTTACCTCCTCACCATCTGTTTCTCAAGCATCTGGCTTAAACCAGCCACTAACCTCAACGTCATCGGCACCTGATCCCACATTGCCACAGCAAAAGCTGGGAGCGCGCGATCGCCCCGTGCCCTTGAACGACGCTAGGCCGAGATCCGTCCGATCCTACGTCTCCAGCTCCGCAATGAGTCAAAATCCCTGGCTAAGCTCGTTAGCAATGCTGGTGGGTGGTTTTCTGGTCATTGCGGGTGTGGTGGTATTGGGTAAACTGTTTACCCAGGTGTTGCTATGGTTTACGGGCGGTGCGGCTACATCGGCAGATTGGCTACTGCCAGCTCTGCTCATAGCCATTGCCGCAGGATTAGGCTATCTGCTGTGGCGTCAATCCAAATTGGCTCCTTCCCGTGAACCGTCAGATCGAACCCCAGACGAAGCATCACCTCTTCTCCGCTTCAAGAACCTATCTTCAGTGCAAACTGGTTTGATTTTTATATTGCTGTCCACCCTAGCACTGTCACTACACAATGTAGTAGTCGGAATCATTGGTGGAGAAACCAGCATTTTTGGCGTGTTTAATTTACCCGCCTCCATCTCTCTCGATAGTCTCAGCGATTCGCTACTAATTCTATGGCTGCGAATGGTGGTGGTAGTTCCTGTGATGATCTTGATTGCCAAGACGCTCTACCCCAACGCCAGACAAGATGTGCGGGCATTTTGTCTCTCTAACGATCGCCGCCTTCAGGTCAATGTAATCGGTAGCGGCGCGTTCCTATTCTTATCCCAGATATTTATTTATTTGGCGATCGCCGCTATAACGCCAGGGGTGGCGGTCACCATTTTGTTTATGTATCCCCTGATTACAGTGCCGTTAGCGTGGTGGTTGTTTGGCGATCGCCCTACCGTCCAACGGTGGATCGTTACATTTGTAGTCCTCCTGGGGGTATTGCTGACGGCATATCCTAAGTTAGTTCAAGCTACCGTACTGTCCTATCAAGGGATCTTTTTTGCCGCTCTTTCTGGCCTATTTTTTGCCCTTTACCTACTCTCAATGCAAATTAGCTTCCGCAAGTTGCATCCTGTACCGGTAAGCGTGATTCAGTTTGTGACTATTTTTGTGCTGGCCAATCTGCTTCTGTTGTACTTTGGCGTACAAGAACCACCTAGCAACCTGTTAGGGCTAATTTTGGGTGGGGTTGTGTTGGGCACACTCACGTTAATTGGTTACTTGCTCAACAATTTGGGCGTTAAGTGTATGGGCGCAGCACGGGCTTCTATTTTGGCCTCTAGCGGCCCTGCACTAACAGCACTATTGGCCTACGGCATTACACCTAGCGCTCGCACAGCGTTACAGCCGATTCAAATCTTGGGGATCTTGGTCGTAACGCTAGGGGTGTTAGGGCTGAGTTTTGAACGAATGCGTCTGCAAAACAAGACTGCCAAACTCGCTAAGTAGCTAAAAAAGCTGAAAGGGGTTGCAGGTGACAAGCACTCGCAACCCCTTTCAACTGAATTAAGCAACGCCAATTAAGCCCTATTTAGAGTCAATTGCTGACTATCGGACGGAGAGGGAGGGATTCGAACCCTCGTTAAGTTGCCCCAAACAGCATTTCCAGTGCTGCGCCTTCAACCACTCGGCCACCTCTCCAAACTATTTTGTGGCTTAGAAAGCTTAGCCACAGAATTTTTATATTAGCAGACTACGGCTAAGCTTAGTCCAGGTTTTTTGAAAGGAAGAATCAACAAACCCGTCAAGTGAGAGCAAAGTCAGGCGATAGGATGGAAGAAGAAACCTGCGCGTGTTTAGCAACTTGTCCCGCATTAGTCTTCTACCCGAATTCCTGATTTTGGTAGTCCTAAGGATTACCAATTAATTAACCTGTAATCTTTTTTTGGAAGTGCCGCGCTCCGCGCGGCACTTTCAAAAAAAGATTAGGTTTTATTTTGTACGCAATCCTTACCTCAATACCACTACCCTGATTTTTTTCATTCCTCTTAAACTTAATTTTTTCAGCAATGTCGCGATCGCACACTGTTTTAATTCACAACCGTCAAACGGGAACTCGTCACGTTGTCGAGGTACCCGAAGGTCGCTACGTGCTCCGCACTGCCGAAGATCAGGAGGTAACATTACCCTTTTCCTGTCGCAATGGAGCCTGCACAGCTTGCGCCGTCCGTGTGCTGTCTGGAGAAATCTACCAGCCCGAAGCGATGGGGCTTTCACCACAACTGCGGGCAAAAGGCTACGCTCTCCTCTGCGTCAGCTATGCGCTCACCGATCTAGAAGTTGAAACCCAAGATGAAGACGAGGTCTATGAACTGCAATTTGGCCAATATTTTGGTAAAGGCAAAGTGCGACGCGGTTTGCCCCTAGACGAAGAATAGAATTATCGGTGTTACTGATTTCATGCATGAATTTTTTTTGAAAGGGCGCTCAGCGCCCCTTCAAAAAAATTCATACCCAGAGTATGCAATACCGAATTATCCTCTTTAGAGATTTCCAGCGTTGCTGATTTTAGGGATGATTTTTGGATGAGAGGGGCGCTGAGCGCCCCTCTCATCCAAAAATCATCCCCGATTATGCAATGCGAGATTTCCTACGGTAATGGGAATTATTTGAGTATTCGTGCCGCAACTGAACAGACATGAGACAACTAGGGCTGTGGATGACTGGACTATGCTTGCTGCTAGGGCTGTGGGGGTGTCAACCTGCGCCAACTCCACAGGGCGATCGCGTCCGCATTACCACAGCCGTAAGTGGAATGATGCTGGAGGTGCTGCCCCTGAATCAAAACACTAATACCGAACGCGTCAGGCTCATTGGGGTTGAAGCACCTGCGTTTGATCAAGAGCCATGGAGTCAGCAAGCCCGAACCTATCTTCAGACTCTAACCATCGGCAAAACTGTTTTACTAGAATCCGACGTCGAACCCGCCTTTCAACCCAAAGAAGGGCTTCCTCAAAAGCTGGCCTATGTTTGGTTAGACGGCACCCTGCTAAACGAGAAAATGATCGCAGACGGATATACCTTAGCCAAGTCGCGATCGCCCAACCTCAAATACGACCAACGCCTTACTCGTGCTCAAGAAAGCGCCCGCTTGCGTGGTGTAGGCATCTGGAACCCTGACCAACCGATGCGACAAACGCCAGGGGAGTTTCGGAAAGGATAAGTAGGTGGGCTTAAGTCAATATAAAATCCTAAAACCCTGCGCCGCCCGCGCAGCGGGCGGCGCAGGGTTTTAGGATTTGGTTTTTATTTAGGTTGAACTACTTAGAAGAACGGATAGTCTTGGGTAGTCTTAAGCTTGTGCCTAGCAATACCTTA
Organism: Elainellales cyanobacterium; assembly: GCA_038321765.1. Classification (GTDB taxonomy): domain Bacteria; phylum Cyanobacteriota; class Cyanobacteriia; order Elainellales; family Elainellaceae; genus CASBQJ01. The sequence continues at coordinate 14,028 of JBBQFG010000059.1, read as the reverse complement.
GATCACCTGTAGGATAAAAGATGGATTTTCTAGTTTTATCCCCATTTCCTATTTCTACCTGCCTTCATGCCCCAACTTCAACCCTTCCTTGACATTGCTACCGAAGCTGCCCTAGCGGCAGGAGCCGTGCTCCAAAGCTACTGGGGCAAATTAGAAGATGTGCAGGAAAAAGGGCGACCGGGAGATCTGGTGACCGAAGCTGACAAAGCCTCCGAAGCAGTGGTCTTGCAAATTTTGTCTCGGCATTTTCCAGACCATGCGGTGCTGGCAGAAGAATCGGGGCAACTGGGCGATCGCACCAACCCATTTTTGTGGGCAGTTGATCCCCTTGATGGCACCACCAATTACGCTCACCAATATCCGTTCTATGCCGTTTCAATTGGGTTGCTAATTGAAGGAGTACCCCAAGTTGGCGTGGTCTTTGACCCATTTCGGCAAGAGCTATTCCGCGCGGCCAAAGGGTTAGGTGCCACCCGTAACCGTTCTGTCATGCAGGTTTCTCGCACCCCTACCCTGTCCAGCAGCTTACTCGTGACAGGCTTTGCCTACGATCGCCGCGAAACCCCCGACAACAATTACGCCGAGTTTTGTCATCTAACCCATATTACCCAAGGGGTGCGCCGGGGTGGGTCTGCTGCGATTGACCTGGCCTACACAGCCTGTGGGCGGCTCGATGGGTATTGGGAACGTGGCCTGTCGCCGTGGGACTTAGCTGCTGGAGTTGTACTGGTAGAAGAAGCAGGAGGAACCGTTACAGCCTATGATGGTAGTGCGTTTAACCTCAACACCGGGCGCATTTTAGCCACCAATGGCCAGATTCACCAAGCCCTTAGTCACGAATTGGGACAGATTAAACCTTTGTTAGAATTCAACCCCGACAACTGCCCATAAGTCGATTAAGCGAAGTAAACTATAAGGAACTTAGGCTAGGTTCAGTTGAGAAGCGCATGTCGTTCACGATAGAGTCCGGGTTGTTTGGGTTAGACTTTACCGACCACCACGCAATCTTAGGCGTTCCAGTAGATGCCGAGCCTAAAGATATGCGGAAAAAGTATCTCAAGCTGGCTCAACGTCTTCATCCCGACAGTTGTGCAAGGTCGGGCGAGGCAGAACGTAAACACGCTGAAGAATTTTTGTCGAAGCTGGTGAATCCAGCCTACGAGGCGCTCTCAAAAGAAAAGAACTATACCGAATATATCCTGCTTTTGAAGCTCAAAGGGCAACAGGCTCTGCGACAACAAGAGACCGTACTGTTAACCGCTGATGAAGCTCGAAAGCTAGCAGCCGAACCGATGGGCGGTATTGACGCAGCCTATCGTACAGCCGTTAAAGACCTAGCAGAGCAGCAATACAAACATTTGGAGCGAACCCTAGTCCTAACGGGTCGCATCAGTGAACTGAATCTGGTGTACCTGATGCGAAAAGCAGGCAAAGGTGAGTTCCCATCGGCAATTACCCAACGGACAACCGCCTCAGAAAACGGAGCGGCATCTGGCAAACACCCAGTATCAGCTCAGTCAATTCCCAAAACTCCTGCAACGCGCGAAGCTGTGCTTACCTCCTATTTGCGGCGTGCCCAGGAGATGGAAACGCGGCAAAACTACCCAGGAGCGATTAAAGAACTAAGGGATGCGCTGTTAATTGCCCCCAAAAATGGCACCATTCATTGCCGTTTGGGCGCGGTGTATTTGCAGGCAAACCAATCTACGATGGCAAAAATTCATTTTCGTAAGGCTTTAGAACTTAACCCTCAAGATGCGATTGCCCAAGAAGGTCTGCGGCGAGCCGATCCTCTGAATGCCTCCACAGGAACAGCGCCCAAAGCTGAAGCTAAGGGTATGCCCGATCCAAAGACGGCTAAATCTAAGGCCGCTAATCCTAATGCGAAAGGAAAACCCCAGTCGGGTGGGGGCTTGTTTGGTTTATTTGGCGGAAATAAAAAGTGATGGTGTATCAACCTCCTGTTGGTGCTAGGGATTTATTTCCACTGGATGTGGCTCAAAAACGCTGGATTGAAGACCGTCTTCAGCAGGTATTTCACAGTTGGGGGTACCACCGAATTATTACCTCTACGCTAGAGCGCTTAGACACTCTGATGGCAGGCGGGGCAGTAGAGAGGTCTACAGTGCTGCAACTGCAAGACCGAGAAGATGAAGCGCTAGGGTTACGGCCTGAGTTAACGGCATCGATCGCCCGTGCAGCCGCAACTCGGATGGCAGGTGTTGCCTATCCTCAACGGCTATATTACAACGCTAATGTGTTTCGGCGAGCCAGCCGGGGTGACTTTAAGCGTCAGCAAGAGTTTTACCAGGCAGGCGTAGAGCTATTGGGGGTTGGTGGAGTAGGTGCCGATGCGGAAGTACTGCTGCTGCTGGCAGACTGTATAACCAATTTGGGATTAACCGGCTGGTCTTTGGTATTAGGCGATGCGGGGTTGACGCGATCGCTCCTATCCACTTTTCCCGACAGCCAGCGAGAACACGTTAGACGGGCGATCGCCCACCTTAACCGGATGCAGCTCGAAACATTGCCCCTCAGTCCTGAACTCAAGGCCAGAGCACTGTTTTTGTTGGATTTGCGCGGTCGTCCAGAAGATGTGTTGCAGCAGGTTTCTAGCCTTGATTTGGATAGCGCTCAGCGGGCAACTGTCAATACCCTCAAGGCGTCGATTGAACTACTGCAAGCCAGCTTTGCCAGTGAGCACCGAATTGCGCCAGCGCTCGTATTGGATCTCAGCCTCATTCAAACCTTTGATTACTATACGGGCATCGTGTTTGAAGCCATTAGTAGTCATGGGTCTGGGCAGCGCATTTTGGCCCAGGGCGGACGTTACGACCAGCTTTTGGGGCTGTATCATCCTCAGGGGTTAACCGCTCCCGGAATCGGTTTCACATTCAACATTGAAGACCTACATCAGGTATTGTTGCCCACCCAACAGTTGCCTCAAGACACGCCCCCGATTGATTGGCTAGTTGTGCCCATCGCTAACGCCTATGCGGCTGCGTTTGCTTATGCCCAAACCATTCGAGATGCGACACCCTCAATTCGGGTAGAAGTAGAGTTGAGTGGCGAAACCAGAGCTGATGCAGTACGGGCAACTGCACGCGATCGCTCCATTCGTCAAATTGCATGGATTAGCGCTGATGCAGAGCCTGAACTAGAGTCACTAACCGATTGAAAACGGGCATTGCTTAATCTGGATATGAATCTTTTTGAAAGGGGCACTGAGCGCCCCTTTCAAAAAGATTTATAGGTAATTGCCAGAAGCATTAAAAACACACTCTGGCGATCGCTCACATTCAGCATCAAATACCTCAGTGATCCTATAACTCGAAACACCCAAATTTGACTTGCTTTTGCGACAAGTGAATTTGCTATCTAAATGGTATGAAAATCCGATATAGCGACCTATTTGGGATTGCGGTAGTAGTATTAATGCAAGGATTTTTTGATGGGCAGGCTTCGCCCACCCATCAAAAAATCCTTACCAATTTAGGACTACCAGTACGTCAAATACAAAAACTACGCGATGTGGAATTTTCTCAAATCTCTTGTGAGAGGGTCATCTTTCCCGTCTAAACCAGTCAGGCAAGATGACTAATCTGAGAAACTTGGGTTTTCAGACTTTTAGACTTTTAGTTGTACTTTGCGTAAAGACCGTTTATTTGCGTAAAGACTGTTTAAAGGAATAGAAAAAAGCCAACCCTTACCAATAGGCCAAGGCTCAAAAAAACAACTTTAATGAAATCATTTTTTGTAGCCCACTTTGTACTTCAGCGCTAGCAGCTCAGCAGCAAGGACTTGGCTCTAGCTAAAGAGATAGACCTTTGTAGGTAGTAAAAGAGAAACACATATCTCTGTTGATAGATGAATAAAGCAAAGCCTGTTTGTACATTAGTAGATGTTAACTCCATCTTACCGGAGAGGATTCTTATGAGTGCTGAAGATAGATTGAAGGCTACTGCCAAAAACGTTGAAGGCAAGCTTCAGGAAACGGCAGGCAACATCACTGGCGATCCTAAAGACCAAGCCGCAGGGAAAGCCAAGCAGGTCGAGGCAAAAGCTCGCCATGCTGGTGAAGATGTTAAAGACGAAGTTAAGAAAGCGATCGATTAATCGACTGACTGATTTTGTCTTCTGTTTGTTGATAGTTTTTACTTAAAAGCAGTTCTGAAACGCCCTATCAACGAAGCTTAAACCCAAGGCCTTAGAGGATTAACCTGTAAAGGTTTTGAGAGACGAGCCATTTCACCTCTTCCTCTTAGGTCTTGGAACTTTTAGGTCTTGGAATAGCCAGAAAAATTGTTTGTAAGAAAAGTAGGCAAGACAAAGTAGATTTGAGAGTCTTGTCAGCGTGCGTGACGCTTGCATTACAGTTACAAGACTTGGGATAAACTCCTCGGCACAAACAGGTATTTCTGGCATTAACTATTTCTAAATATTTAGCTTGGAGAAATATGATGACTGAACCAAAAAACTCCCCAGATACCTACGATAGAGGTATTGTTCCTGCAGAAACAGCCGCTCGTAAAGAGCGTGAAGGTGATAGCTATAAGCAGCTACCTGAGCAAGACGAATCATTGGACACAACCAGTGGCTACACTGTAGACAAAGAAGGATTGGCAAACAATTACGCCATTGAGCCTGAAATGTACTACGAAGTACCTGGTGATTTGCGCGAAAAGGAGGCGGCGGAAAAGGCCGCTCGTGCTCAGGAGCTGGTGGAAGTGAACCAGACTGATGAGACAGGTAAGCTGACCGAGGAAGGGGATGGACGCGGCAAAGGTGTTGGCTTGATTTAGCCTCCTTGGGAGTAGCACCCGACGCTGCATAAGCGGTACCCTGCTTCTAATGCATTTGTATAGCTTCAGCCAGTCATCTTAGAGGATGTTTTAAAAGTCTAATTGTTAGTAGTAAAACGTTTTAGATCCCCCTAAATCCCCCTTAAAAAGGGGGACTTTGAATCCAGTTCCCCCCTTTTTAAGGGGGCTAGGGGGATCAACAGGTGCCTAAAATCACAGCAGACCACTTTTCAAACATCCTCTTAGGACAAGGGGCTTAAGCCCCTTGTTGGCTGACATGCTAACCTGCGTCCTAACGTTTGTGGCGACGGCTATATCAATATAAATTGCGGATTCTTGTGACTGTTCTAAACGGTCGCAAGAATTTGTTTAATTGCCTATAAAACAAAAGCTGTTTCGTGATTTTGGTATCTGCGTCCCATTGTGGTGTGCGATCGCTCCTATTTAGCCAGAGCGCGACTGAGTCAGAACGCGATCGCAATACCTGACTCTTAGTTAATCGGCTCTATCTGGCTGCTATGAATGTAGCCTCTAGAACCACACGCGTTAGTGATAGCCCAGTCGCCACTGAAACCAGAAACGTTAATCGAAACGGGCGATCGCAGCACACATAGAACATTGCCGTTGGGGGAAACTCGCACGTTCGACGGTGGCGCAAAGACAAACCAGCTTTGTGACCCAACTGATTGGGACGGTTGGGTAGAGCCTCCATTGCTACAGACTAGATCCAGCATGTTAGCGGTTGTGACTGATTGAGGACTGTGAACAACCCCATCTTCAAACGTGGTCCAGGTTCTGTCCACACAGTTAGCTTGGCTTGGCCTGCGGTCATTGCCCAGGTAGTAGACAAAGTTAACGCTTCTAAAACTAGCTGACGTGATCGAGTTGAGGTCAACGCTTACCCTCTGTCCACCCACGGCTTGACCAATATAGCGAATCGAACTTTGCGCTTGAGTTACCGTTGCGAGACTCAGCAAGGTGCCTAGGCTGAGCGTACCTATAAGCCAGCGTGTAAATTGCATGGTTTTTCCTTAAAAGATATTCAGGATAAAGAATTAGTTCTAGAGTGCCCCCAAGATCTGTGTAAAAACCCTCTAGAAACTGCCAATTAGGAACTGCTGATTAGCAATTATAAAGACAGGATAAGTTCCTCAAAATAACGCTCGGATCAACAAAATCTACAGCATTCTCTTAGAGCAGAGGTCTAGGTTGGTTGATACTGATGGCGATCGCTTCCTCACTCCACTACTGCCGACATCTGGACTAGATCAACCGCACCGCAAGCTTCCAAATCTCGCAAGTGCAGATTCAGCGCACGGGTTGAAACCTGAATTTCTCGAAACGATAGCGCCAGAGAAACCGTCATTAGCATGAGGCTAATCGCAAACACAGCCCTGCCCAGAGTCTCTAACCCCAAAAACAGCAGCAAAATACAGACGACACAAAGCAGTAGACTGAGGGCACCGATCGCCTGCATATCGCGGATGAGGCGAACACGATACCGTAAATTAGCGATCTCTTTGCGAAGCACAGGGTCGGGCTGGCTTTTATGGGTTGCGTGTAGGTTGCGAATAATGGCAGCCAGAGCAATAAAGCGATTGGTATAGGCCAACAGCAACAGCGAAATTGTTGGAAACAAAATGGTCGGAGTCGTCAGGTCAATTTGCATGGGTATACCAGTGATAAGTAGATGGGCGTAATTAAATATAAAACCTTAAAAGTCTGCGCCGCCCGCTGCGCGGGCGGCGCAGACTTTTAGAATCTTGTTTTTATTTAAGTTGAACTACTTAGTTATGCCAAACAGGGCGAATTGGCGGGGCGATCGCCCATCAAAACTGTTCCTATGCCAAACTCAACCGCCTGTTTTCCCAGATGACACCTAAAGTCTACAGAAACTCCATAACGTAGATAGATCCGACAACCGCTATTTTGGCTACAATTTCCTGTTGGGACGCAGATACAAAACTCTGATACAAAACTCTCCCATTTTTCCACTGTTTCAGACCCTACTCCTTCATACCCCTCTTCCCCATGATTGAAGTCGAACACCTGAGCAAAACCTACGGCGCAACTCCGGCGATCGCAGATATTACCTTTTCGGTTGAAAAGGGTGAGATTTTGGGGTTTTTGGGGCCTAATGGCGCGGGCAAGACGACAACAATGCGGATTTTGACGGGCTACTTACCGGCGACTAGTGGAACGGCGCGGGTAGCAGGGTTTGATGTGCATGAGAATTCGTTGGCGGTGCGGCAGCGGATTGGCTATTTGCCAGAAACGCCGCCGCTGTATACCGAAATGACAGTAGAGGGGTTTTTGTATTTTGTAGCGCGGATTAAAGGGGTAGCGGTGGGCGATCGCGCCAATCGAGTACAAACGGCACTAACTCGCTGCAATTTATTAGAAAAACGCCATACGCTGATCCGCAAGCTCTCAAAGGGATTTCGGCAGCGGGTGGGGCTGGCGCAGGCGATTGTGCACGATCCGCCTGTAATTATTTTGGATGAACCGACGGTGGGGCTTGATCCGCGCCAAATCATCGATGTGCGTAATTTGATTAAGAGCTTGGCTGGGGATCACACCATTATTCTTTCGACCCACATTCTGCCAGAGGTAAGCATGACCTGTAGCCGGGTTGCCATTATCAATAAAGGCCGAGTGGTTGCCACGAATACTCCCGATCGCCTCATCGAAGAGTTGACCGGGGGCAATGGCTACGAGTTGGAAGTAGAGGGCGACTTTGCGGCGGTAAAAGAACCGCTAAGCAACCTGGCAGGCGTAAAATCGGTAGAGGCAATTCTCAGCGAGACAGGCAAGCCTAATGTCGCTGACCATCTGCCAGAGAATCATTTCAAAATTCGGCTGGTGTCTCAACCGGGGGCAGATGATGGACGGGCGATCGCCTCCACAATTGTAGGAGCTGGGCTGGGGCTGTTTGAGATGCGCCGTACCACCGTTAGCCTCGAAGATGTGTTTTTGGAATTGACGATGGAAGATGTGGCTGTCAGCGCGGCCTCTGGTGGTGATGCCGATGCCGATGCCGATCCTGATGCCGATGCCGATGTACCGGATCAACCGAATGAAATGCAAATATCAGAACCCGCTTCGGGTGGGGAGGCGGCATAGATGCAGATAATTTTGAGCAACATTTTGGCGATTTATCGGCGCGAGTTACAGAGCTACTTTGCATCGCCCTTTGCCTACGCGATCGCCGCCATTTTTTGGCTCCTGAGCGGTTTCTTTTTTGTGATTATTCTGCTGGGGCCAGACGGCTTGTTGGTACAAATTGCCCAGCGCGACCAAGCGGGGATCACAGAGCCACCCATTGATGTGCCCTATCAATTTCTCAGCATTTTTCTAAATTTGCTAGGTTCGCTGGCGCTGTTTTTACTGCCCATGCTGTCGATGGGTCTCTATTCGGAAGAACGCAAGCGCGGCACGTTAGAACTGCTAGCCACATCTCCTGTAACCAACTGGGCAGTCGCCGTGGGCAAGCTGCTGGGTGTGCTCACCTTCTTCATCACGATTGTGCTGCCGATTATGGGGTTTGAGGCGATCGCCTTTAGCGCGTCGAACCCGCCCGCATCCTTCAACGTCTTACTCCTGGGTCACTTGGGTCTAATTTTAATGGCCGCCGCTGTGCTCTCTTTGGGGATGTTTATCTCGTCCCTCACCGACAGCACCATCCTTGCTGCCATCCTCACCTTTGCTTTAACGATGTTGCTCTGGATCACCGATCTGATTGCTAATGGCGTTGGCGGCTCTCTCGGCGAGGCGATCGGCCATCTCTCCCTAATCAAACACTACAGCGACCTCTCCCGTGGCGTTTTCAATAGCAGCAGCCTTGTCCTATTCGCCAGTTACACCTTCCTTGGGCTATTTCTCACTGCTCAGTCAGTGGAAGCGTTTAGGTTCCAACGCTCCTGAGAATTGTGAATTAAGGCCTAAAAAAATTAAATCCCAAAATTAAAGACCTGTAGAGACATAGCAATGCCATGTCTCTACGCAGACACCCCTTCCCTCCCTCTTTACCCATGAAATCTGCCCTTAATCTCAAATCATTCAAATATATCTACTGGTTAGGGCCTTTCCTTACGCTGGCAGGGATCACGGCTGGATTGGTGGCGGGTAGCTGGGGTGCGATCGCAATCGGGTTAGTTGGGGCAGGTGTGGGGTTGATGGTGCTGTGGCTGTTGTCGCAGGGTGGTGATGTCAGAAGCTTTTGGAGTCGCCGATCGACTCAGGTGAGTACCAATGCCGTGCTGTCAGCGATCGCTGTGTTAGCTATTTTCTGTCTAGCCAACTTTTTGGCCGTGCGCTATAACAGCCGGGTTGATTTGACCGAGAATCGAATTTTTACCCTGGCACCTCAATCGCAAGAAGTCACTAAAGATCTACGAGAGCCTGTGAAAGTGTGGCTGTTTGAAACTACACCCGACCCTGGCGATAAAGAATTGTTAGAAAACTATCGTCGTCAAAGCAACCAGTTTAGTTATGAAATGGTAGACCCGCAGGCTCAGCCGGGGATCGCTCAACGGTTTGGGGTGAAAGGCTTTGGTGAAGTGTATTTAGAGCGTGGCGAAAAACGAGAGTTGATTCAAACGGTATCGCCAGAGCAGCGGCTGTCAGAACGTAGAATTACCAACGGGCTGGTGCAAATTAGCAGCGATCGCCAGACCAAAGTCTATTTCTTGCAGGGACACGGCGAGCGCCCGCTGGAAGCCGGACAGGGCGGTCTTTCTCAAGCGACTGACAATCTTAAGGACGAAAGCTACGCTGCCGAACCGCTGAACTTGGCCGATAAGGCAGCTATTCCCGACGACGCGGCTGTGATTGTGGTTGCAGGCCCTCAGCGGCCACTACTAGCAGAAGAAGTGACACGGCTGGAGGAGTATTTGCAACGTCGTAGCGGACTCATGCTGCTGATTGATCCCCAGACGAACCCAGAACTGACGGGGTTGGTAGAGGAATGGGGGGTGGATTTTAGCGATCGCGTTATGGTAGACCCTACGGCTGGACGCGACGGATTAGTTACCCTCATCACTCAATATGGACAGCATCCGATTACCGAATCCCTACAAAATGGCATCTCCTTCTATCCCCTCGCGCGTCCCCTAGAGCTTGGTGAGGTTCAAGGCGTTCAATCAGTTCCCCTGCTTGTACCCAACCCCCGCACCCAAGCCCAACGAATTGGCGCAGATGGCAACCTTCAACCCAATTCTGCGACTGATCCCCAAGGAACTCTCGTCTTGGGGGTTGCCCTCAGCCGTCCTGCTGCTACACCTAGCCCATCACCGTCACCTAGCCCGTCACCGACTCCACTCACGTCACCCAGCCCATCACCATCACCGACTCCAACTGCCCAAGGCGAAGCTCGCCTAGTCGTTATCGGTAACTCGGCTTTTATCACCGATGGCCTATTCAACCAGCAGCTCAACAAAGATATGTTTCTTAATGCTGTAAACTGGCTGAGCCAACAAGAAAACCCGACCCTGGCTGTGCGTCCAGCCGAGCTAACCAACCGACGCATTTTACTCGCGCCTGCTCAACAGCTCTGGCTTGTGCTAACAGCCCTGCTGGGGTTGCCCATCATCGGGTTAGTGATGGCAGGCGGTACGTGGTGGAGACGACGCTAATAGAATCTATGGCACTAAAACCCAGCACTCTCGGTTTGTTGATGACGGCTATTTTATTAGGCGGCGTGGCCTATTTAGTAGCACAGCAAGGATCGCCGCCCACCCAAGAGCAGGCAGCCGCCACAAAGCTATTTTCGTTTGAAGAAGACCAAATTCAGGGATTGACCCTAAAAACTGGAAACCAGTCGATTGTTTTTGAAAAAGACTCAGCTAGGGTTTGGCAGATGCGATCGCCAGAACAGGCCGTCGCCAATGATGCTTCAATCGCCTATTTAGCCAACCTACTGGCAACCGGAATGAGCGATCGCACCCTCACCGTTCCCGCCAGCGACAAAGAAAGCTTTGGCTTACAGTCTCCCCTAGCTACTGTTGAAATAAAACTGGAAGACAAAACTACCCACACCCTGGCACTAGGAGCCAAAAACTTCAATCAGACGGCTCTCTACGCCCTGGTAGATACTCCAGAAACCGCAACGGATCTAAGCCTCCGACTGGTGTCGCCCGATTTTGAAAACGCCGTTAGCCGCTCCCTGGCAGACTGGAAACAATCCCCACCTAGCCCATCCATTGATCCATCTAGTAGCCCAGCCGCCAGCCCCTCTCCCACTCCATAGCAAACGTAAAATCCATAGCAAACGTAAAAAGGAAGGTGGGCAATGATTCCCCTAGGGGCAACGCTTATCCCTACCATCCGTTTCCTTTCATACCTCAGTAGTCCTAAACTTGTAAGGATTTTGAGATGGACGGGCGAAGCCCGTCCATCTCAAAATCCTTACCTCAATACCACTAACCATTCCTCGTCTCTCATCCCTTATCTTTCCTTCATGCCTTCCCCCACCGCCACCCTCCTGATTTCTTGCCCCGATCAACCAGGGCTGGTAGCGAAAATGGCAAGCTTTATTTATGCCAACGGTGGGAACATTATCCACGCCGATCAGCATACAGATTTCTCGGCAGGGCTATTCTTGATGCGGTTGGAGTGGCAGCTAGAGGGATTCAACCTGCCTAAAGAGGTGATCGCGCCAGCTTTTAGGGCGATCGCCCAACCGCTTAACGCCAAATGGGAACTGCATTTTTCAGACGACATTCCCCGGCTTGCTATCTGGGTTAGCAAACAAGATCACTGCCTGTTTGATCTAATTTGGCGACAGCGAGCCGGAGAGTTTGCCGCTGAGATCCCCCTCATTCTCAGCAACCACCCCAACTTAGAGAGCACTGCCCACCAGTTCGGCATCGCCTATCACCACATTCCCATCAGCGCCGACACCAAAGCCCAGCAAGAAGCTACACAGCTTAAGCTGCTTCAGGACTACCGCATCGACCTAGTGGTGCTAGCCAAATACATGCAAGTGCTCAGCGCCGACTTCATCACGCAGTTTCCCCAGATCATCAACATCCACCACTCCTTCTTGCCTGCCTTTGCAGGAGCCAATCCCTATCAACGTGCCTTCGAGCGGGGTGTTAAAATCATCGGGGCGACTGCACACTACGTAACTCAAGATCTCGACGAAGGCCCCATCATCGAACAAGATGTTGTGCGGGTTAGCCACCGCGATCAAGTTACCGACCTGGTTCGCAAAGGCAAAGACTTAGAGCGTATTGTCCTCGCCCGTGCCGTCCGCCATCACCTACAGAACCGGGTTTTGGTCTACGGCAATCGCACCGTCGTTTTTGCCTAGAAACAAGTGGAGATGGATTTGTAGTGCAGGCACTACTAAATCCATCTTCAAGATACTTAGTTCCCTTATCCCTCATCCTTCCCCCATGCCTCTTCGCGTCTGTATCATTCTGGGAACTCGACCCGAAGCCATCAAATTAGCGCCCGTAATTCAACGATTTCGGGCAAATTCTAAATTTGAGACCCAGGTGGTGTTGACCGGGCAGCACCGCGAAATGGTGGATCAGGTGATGCAGTTGTTTAACTTGCAGGCCGATCGCGATTTGGCGATTATGCAGCCCAAGCAAAGCCTAACCGATATTACCTGTCGCAGTTTACGGGGGTTAGAAGACTTATTTCGGGATATGCAGCCACAGTTGGTTTTGGTGCAGGGGGACACCACTACTGCGCTGGCCGCTGCGATCGCCGCCTTTTATCATCAGATCCCCGTGGGCCATGTTGAAGCAGGATTACGCACTAATGACCTGTTCAACCCCTTTCCTGAAGAAGCCAACCGCCGATTGATCTCTCAAATCGCCCAGCTCAACTTCGCTCCCACCGAACTGTCGGTGGAACATCTCAAACGCTCTGGCATTGTGGGAAAAATTCATCAGACGGGCAACACCGTGATTGATGCCTTGTTGTCTGTAGCCGCTCGGCAGCCTGATTGCCCCATTCCTAAACTCGACTGGGATCAGTATCGGGTAATGCTAGCAACGGTGCATCGTCGAGAAAATTGGGGCGCACCGCTGACCGATATCGCCAATGGCTTTTTGGCTGTGTTGGATGCAGTGCCCGACGCGGCACTGTTATTGCCCTTGCACCGCAACCCGACCGTACGAGAGCCACTAACAGCACTATTGGGATCACACCCCAGAGTATTTCTGACGGAGCCGTTAGATTACGCGGAGTTGGTAGGAGCCATTCAGCGATGCTATTTGTTGCTAACCGATTCAGGTGGACTTCAGGAAGAAGCGCCCAGTTTGGGAAAACCCGTGCTGGTGCTACGAGAAACAACCGAGCGCCCGGAAGCGATCGCCGCAGGTACGGCTAAGCTAGTGGGCACTATACCATCAACAATTACGGCGGCTGCTACTCAATTATTGAGCGATCGCCTTGCGTATAAATCTATGGCAACAGCGGCAAACCCGTTTGGTGACGGTCATGCCGCCGAACGAATTGAACAAATCGTAGAACAGTACTTTAAGTTGTAGTGGTATTGATGTAAGGATTGTTTGATGGGCGGGCGAAGCCCGCCCATCAAACAATCCTTACCAATTTAGGACTACCCTTTAAGTTAAACGAGTTAAGTAGCTAATCGGTCAGTTGGGTAAACTGCCGAGTTGTAGCCGCTCTGCTAGGTAAAGCTAGCCAGCCAGTCCTACTCAGGCGGCAAATCTGGCCGAGCTTGGTCAGCTTGGTCTAGCAGAGCTTTTTTAGAATCTTTAAGCGCTTTCCAAAGCTGTCGAACCTGAACATAGGCTTCCTCAGGTGTAAGCTTTCCACCCGTTTCGAGGTTACAGATAATACCAATACGATTGGCAAACTCTTGAAGATTGGCATTAAAAGCCAAGTTTGCGGGTGTAAATTCGCCATAGTACCGACTAGTCGGGTTCATCATTTGATTGATATCGTCTGAATTCTGTTCCAAGATACTATCCCCTTACGTTAAAAAAGTAGTGTCATAAAAGCACCATACCCCATACCAGAGAAGCCAGTCATCACTCCAAATCATCAAACTAATCGTAACTGAGTCACTAAATCTCACTCTCACTAAATCTCACTAAATATTAGAGGATGTTTTAAAAGTCCCGTCGCTGGTATAAAAACGGTATCGATCCCCCTAAATCCCCGCGCTGGCGCGCCGCTGCGCTAGAAAAAAGGGGGACTTTGAATCCAGTTCCTCCCTTTTTATAGACGCGAAGCGGCTTCCCGA
>JBBQFG010000058.1:0-22446 GCA_038321765.1 Elainellales cyanobacterium | reverse complement strand
CGTTAACGCTTAGCAATGGTGTTTGCACTCGGCCACGAATGTCGAATTCAGTGTCGCCTGTTTCTAGTAGGCGATCGCGACTGCTCAGCGGCACAAGGTGTAGGTCTTTTGCTTCCGCGTGAAGGTAGGTGGCGATCGCCTCTGGCCCAATCATCTCTGATGCAAACGGCGGGTGCAGCACGCCATGTTCAGCAAACAGCTCTGCCGTAGCTGGAAACTCTCCGGCGTTCAGTGTTTGGAAATACTGCTCAATGACTGGGTGGAGACTGCCAGTTTGAATGCTTTCAGTCTCCGATGCGTCAATTGTAGAATTGCTGATTCCATGATTTATACCCACAGTCAACTCACCCTCTAAACGACTAGTTTTCGGTTTTTCGTTTCTGTAAATTCGACTTCAGTTTATAATTTATCTGTAAAGCCGCTCGTCTCCTTGCTCCCATTGGTAGAGAACTTGATCATAGACAGTGACCTAATTAAGCAAAAGGCGCTGGAGTTGGGCTTTCACTTGGTCGGAATTGCAGGAGTTGACCCCGCCGAACCAGACGAGAAAGATGGCGATGCGATCGCCCTGCAACACTGGCTCCAGCAGGGCTACCAAGCCGACATGGCCTGGATGAGCGCTGCTAAGCGGCAAGATGTGCGGCAAGTGCTGCCAACGGTGCAGTCGGTGATTTGTGTGGCGCTGAATTACTACACCGATCAGGCGCGATCGCCCAGCCCCGATCACGGCAAAATTTCTCGCTATGCCTGGGGGCGCGACTATCACCGCATTTTGCACAAAAAGTTGAAAGCGCTGGCACTCTGGCTAGAAGCCCAAGGCGAACAAATTCAGGCGCGCTATTATGCCGACACTGGTCCGGTTCAAGACAAAGCATGGGCGCAAAAAGCCGGGATTGGCTGGATTGCTAAGAACAGCAATGTCATTACGCGGGAATACGGCTCCTGGGTATTTTTGGGCGAAGTTCTGACGAATTTGACCCTAACCCCCGATCGCCCCCACACCGCCCATTGCGGCACCTGTACCCGCTGCATTGACGCATGTCCTACCGGGGCGATCGCCCAACCGTTTGTGGTAGACGCAAACCGCTGCATCGCTTACCACACCATCGAAAATCGTGCAGAGACTCTCCCAGACGAGATTGCGCCTCAGCTTCAGGGCTGGGTAGCGGGCTGCGATATTTGCCAAGACGTGTGCCCCTGGAATCAACGGTTTGCTCAAGTCACCAACGAACCTGCGTTTCAACCCTATGAGTGGAACGTTAATCCCAAGTTGACTGAACTGGCAAATTTGTCTGATCAAGAGTGGAGCGATCGCTTTCCGGCCTCGGCATTGCGGCGGATCAAGCCAGCCATGATGCGCCGTAATGCCCGCGCCAGTCTGCCCCAGGATTCTTCTATGGTGGATTTCTGCGGAGAGTAGTGGTGATGGCGCTGCTGATTTTAGGGATGATTTTAGGGATGATTTCTCGGGCAGGTTGCGCCTAAAAAAATCACGCTTAACGATACTGATCATTCTCCTGCGCTACGGTTCGGGATACGATAGAACTATGGCTAGAAAGATCGATGTCCTTGGGATTCCCCACGCCTACGAGCTAACCGCCCCTACCCAGTCTTCAACGACACTGGTCTTTATTCATGGGTGGCTGTTAAGTCGTGCTTATTGGGAGCCGATGATTCAGCGGTTGTCTTCAGACTATCGGTGTCTTTCATACGATTTACGAGGGTTTGGTGGTTCTCAAGCCGATCGGGCATACCGCTCAGCGAATCAGCAGACAGAGCCAAAACCTGGGGCTACCTTTGTGAAAACGGCTCTGGTCGAAGAATTACCCCCCACTGCGATCGCCTCTGGGCTATCTAATACGGCGATCGCGCCTGAGTTTGCTACTGGCTACACACCCGCCGATTATGCCAATGACCTAGGCGTTTTACTAGACTGTCTCAATATTGAGAATGCCTGGTTGGTGGGACATTCCCTTGGCGGCAACATTGCTCTGTGGGCAGCCGACCAAATGCCCGACCGGGTCAAAGGGGTGGTTTGTATTAATTCGGGTGGCGGTATTTACCTCAAAGAAGAATTTGAAAAATTCCGGGCTGTTGGTCAACAGTTGGTCAGGCTGCGTTCCCGCTGGTTGTGCTATTTGCCCCTGATGGATTGGATGATGGCATGGATGAACGTTGCCCGCCCAATTGCCCGCCCGTGGGGGCGGCAGCGGCTGTTAGATTTGGTGATGGCGGATGCGGATGCTGCTCGGGGCGCATTGCTTGACTCCACTACTGAAAATGAAGTCCACCGATTGCCCCAAATCGTGTCGCGTCTGCAACAACCCGTCCATTTCATCACTGGAGTAGACGATAGCGTCATGGAACCGCAGTATGTTTTGCATTTGGCCAGTTTCCATCCGCTCTTTCAAGCCTGTGGCAGCAATGTCACCCAAATTTCAAAGTGCGGACATTTGGCGATGATCGAACATCCCGATCGCGTCACTGGAAAAATTCGAGAGATTTTAAGTGACCACGGAGCCTAAGGCAACGCTTGTCTGAGAGTTTTGAGACCGTGAACCGCGTCGCCTTGCCAGAATCCCTACCCAAATTGACCTTAGCTCCCGTGGCGATCGCCATACAATTGCATCACGTCGCTTAGCTCCATGCGAGATTGTACGCCTAGGGTCAGCGTTGAAACATGCCCTCGGCTTAGGTGGTCGGCAGCGGCACAGGCAATCATCGCAGCGTTATCGGTGCAAAATTTCAGGGGTGGAAACAGAACGCGTAGATTCTTGGTAGCAGCAGCCTGTTGCAGGTGATGCCGCAACCCACTGTTAGCCGCTACGCCGCCACCAATAGCAATAGTAGATAAACCGTAGTCTAGGGCACAGGCGATCGCCCGTTTGGTTAGCGCTTTGGCCACCGCTGCCTGAAAGCTCGCTGACAAATCTGCCACGGGAAGAATATCGGCTTTCTGCTGCAACGTCTGCACAAGGCGCAGCATAGCCGTTTTTAGACCGCTAAAACTGGAGTCGTACGGATGGTAGCCGCCTCCCGGCAAGGAAATCTGACCCTCTGGGAGTTGAAACGCATTAGGATTGCCTTCCTGCGCCAGTCGGTCGATCACTGGCCCGCCCGGATAGCCCAACTGCATTAGTCGGGCAACCTTGTCGAAGGCTTCACCCGCTGCATCGTCGCGGGTTGCACCTAGGGTTTCGTAATGGCCACAGTCTTTCACATAAATCAGGCTCGTATGCCCACCAGACACTAACAGACACAAAAACGGCGGCTGTAAATCTGGTTCGCTGAGGTATGACGCGTAGATGTGCCCTTCTAAATGATGCATTCCTAAGAATGGTTTTTGGTGAACCAGCGCCAGCGTTTTGGCAGCCGTCAACCCCACCAGCAGCGCCCCGACCAAACCAGGTGCACAGGTCGCCGCTATGCCGTCAATGCCCGACCAATCTAGCCCAGACTCCTGTAGAGCTTGGGCGATCGCCCAGTTCATTGTTTCTAAATGCTGCCGTGATGCCACTTCTGGCACCACACCCCCATATTGTTGGTGAATTGTAATTTGAGACGAAACGACGTTACTAAGAACGTGGCGATCGCGTACTACCGCCACGGCTGTTTCATCACAACTTGTTTCAAGCGCTAAAACTGTTGGCATTCGGTATGTAGAGTTCTTTTAATTTTTGTAGCGTTACTGCTGACATCAGGTTAATATCTGACTCGATTAAAAGCCACGAGTTTACGTTCACCCAAAATTCCGAATTTTTAGGACTATTCTGGTGGCATTCTTCTAAAAGCTTAACGTTATTGGGCTTCACCGGAGGAGTATGATCACTTTGAAGTGTGATTGCTTTTCTCGGAAAGCAGCTTGGTTTTCAATATTAATCTTTGCGTTTTGTAACAAAGGGAAGCAATTCCATGCGCAAATTGTTTGCTCCACTGTTTGCTGGTGTCTTGGTCTTTTTTCTGTGGGTTGGGTTTGTTTCCCCTGCCTCTGCCTATAATCTAACGCCCTGTGGCGATACCCCCGCGTTCCAACAACGGGCAGCTAAAGCCACAACGGCTCAAGCTAAAGCTCGTTTTCAAAACTACTCCACGGTGCTGTGTGGTGAAGAAGGCCTGCCCCACTTAATTGTGGATGGCAGTGCCGCTCACATCGGTGAATTCATCATCCCCAGTATTCTATTCCTGTACATCGCAGGCTGGATTGGTTGGGTTGGTCGCGCCTATGTGATTTCTGTTCGGGGCGAGAAAGACCCGGAAATGTCTGAAATCATTATTGATGTGCCTCGTGCCATCAAATTTATGACATCTGGCTTCCTATGGCCTCTTGCTGCGGTGCAAGAATTCACCACTGGTAAATTGACGGTTAAAGATAGCGAAATCACGGTTTCGCCTCGTTAATTCGGCAATGCTCTAGACCTAATGGTTGATGGTTTTGGAATTGCTCAATGTAAGGATGAATTTGGGATTATGAGGCGTATTCGATACACTCACAAGCCCAGGTTCATCCTTCCTTCAGATCATGAATAAAATTAATTCAATAGTTTTTTGTAAAGGCGGCAACGTTGTATTTTACTCACAAACTATCGACGTTATTTATCCAGGATCTTTGGCAATCTAAAGCCTGTCAACTTAATCCTTAGACGATTCGTCAATCCAGCCCGATTGTGTGCTGGAATCATTTTGGAGTTTTGAAGTATGCAAGCGCAATATTTCCTCAAATATCTGTCTACTGCCCCTGTGTTGGCAACCGCTTTGATGGTGGTCACCGCGGGCATTTTGATTGAATTTAATCGGTTCTTCCCCGATTTGTTGTTTCATCCCCTACCTTAGGGCATGAAGCCTGGGAAGGTGTTTACCTTTCTTTTTGGCATGAATAATTTAGGGGCATCTCTTGCAGATGTCCCTTTTTTTAGCCTTAAGGCGTTGGAGCTGAGAGGCTGCCTCGCTGTGGCTGCCCCCAAATCACCCGCTCTTGTTTGTAAATGACAGTTCCAGGACGGGCACCTTTGGGCTTGAACACGTAGCGTGGTTCGGTATAGACGACGGGTACTTGATCGCTTTGGGAAGCGCGACTGTAGTAAGCAGCCAGGTCGGCGGTGAATTGCAGATCGGCATCGTCGGGTACTGCTCCTGGTTCTAGCCGTAGCAAAACATGGCTACCCGGAATTTCTTGGCTGTGAAACCAGAGGTCGTAGTCGTTTGCAACATGGGAAACAATCTCATCGTTTTGACGGTTGTTGCGCCCAATCAAAATATCAAAGCCGCCGGGACTGCGAAACTGTCGAAAGTTAGTGGTCTCAGTTGCTGTCCTGCGATAGCGCTGTTCTGGGTCATCCAGATACTGCTGCTGGATTAGTTCCTGACGAATTTCTTCGAGAGCATCTAGGTCTTCGGGATTGGTATAGAGGCTGAGTTGGGTAACGGCCACTTGAACTTGTTCTAGGTAGTCGATCTCGGTCTGAACGGCTTTTAACAGAGGTTCCAGGGCAGTGCGCGATCGCTTCAACTTTTGGTGACGCTTGTATCGAGCTTGAGCGTTTTGCACCGCGTTTTTTTCAGGATTGAGCACAATGGTCACGGGATTCCCCGTTTCAAAATCTGCTAGCGTAATCGCTTTCATGCCGGGTTGCCACTCGTGCAAGTTGGCCATCAGGAGGTCGGCTTGTTCTCGCTGGTAATCGGCTTCGTCTGACTGGTGCAGGCGATCGCGAAAATCATTGGCTTTAACGTACAGCTTTTTGAGTAGGTTGCTCAGGCGTTGACTCAGTTGGTGTCGCAGTTGAGCAAAATCCTGGCGGTTGAGTTCATCGGTATAGTAGCGGCTGAGCAACGGGTGAACGCTAGGAGCCAGCTCAACTGCACCCCAGCCCATCACCGTGTAGCCCTGCGGTAGCCAACCGGGCTGAAATTGCTCTTGCTTAACCGCTGTTAGCCACTCTTGCCAACGGTCAAATAGCCGCTGCCAATCGTCTGCACTAAGGGAGTGGGTAGATTGCTGCGGTGCTAGACCCGCTGCTTCAATCATTGAGACAACCAGAACCGAACTTAGCCCTCGGTAATTTTTCAGCAAATTGCTCTTGAGGTCGGTCGGAATTAGGCTAACGCGTTCTTGCCAGCGCTCTTGTGATTCCTCCAGGCTAGGAGCTGGATCAGTTAGTGCGGGGGGTGCTTCGTAGGGCTGCCCGGTTTGGATGGGACGCACGCTAGATTGTTGACTGCTAACCTGATGAGCGGCGGTCACGATCAAATTGTCAACATTGGTCAAAATAACGTTGCTGTACTTGCCCATAATTTCGACGTACAGGTGCCACAGGGGCGGGTCGCCAGGGCGGCGGGCAAACTGCAAGTCCAGCGCCCGTTCCCAGGGGGCGATCGCCGTCACTGACACCAGCGCCAGTCCGTTTAGCTGATGTCGTAACTGCTGACTAAAGGTAAAGGTGTCGGGGGCTTTGGCCGGAGGTGTATCGAGACAAAGCCGTGCTGCCTGAGGATGCCACGATAATGTCAACCAGCCGCGCTGATTCATCGTGCGAAGGCACAGGGCTAGAGTGTAGCGATCGCACTGATATACCTGTTCTAGGCGAGCAGGCAACCAGCTTTCTCGCAACTCAGTACAGGCTGCAATTAAGGTCGTAACGTCAACAGATTGCACAGGGTTAAAACGCTAAGAATAGGTATAGAAAAAGGGTAGTCCTAAACTTGTAAGAATTTTCAGATGGGCGGGCTTCGCCCGCCCATCTGAAAATCCTTACCTCAATACCACTACCGAAAAAGAACGAATTGCCAAAAATCCGGGGATCTTTTGTATGAGACACGCGATGTACAACTTTAAAAAAGGCTACTCTGCCTTTACTGAAACTTCGTCTTTCTAAAACTTTGTCTTTTATATTGGCTACCAGTCTTGTGAGTCAAAATTTTTGCCGATACCATAAAGACAAACACGGCAATATTTTTTACACGGTTAGAAAATTTTTCATGGACATTCGGCTGATCAATATCGGATTTGGCAATATTGTGTCAGCTAACCGGGTGATTGCCATTGTAAGTCCCGAATCTGCTCCCATTAAGCGTATCATTACCGATGCTCGCGATCGCTCTCAGCTCATTGATGCTACTTACGGTCGTCGCACTCGTGCTGTGATCATTACAGATTCTGGCCATGTAATTCTCTCAGCGATTCAACCTGAAACGGTTGCTAACCGCTTTATGATTAGCAAAGATCAAAATGATGACTAGATTTTAAAGTTAAACCTTCCCGTACTCCTGCCGTTAAAATAATGATCCGCTTACAAATATCGGAAATTCAATGGGGAACGGTAGATTAATTGTCTTGACTGGACCGAGCGGAGTGGGGAAGGGCACCTTATTGCGATCGCTTCTCAAACGGCATCCTGAGCTGTATCTTTCTGTTTCTGCGACGACGCGTGCTCCTCGGTTAAACGAAGTCGATGGGCAAAACTATTATTTCGTCAGCCGCGACGCGTTTCAAGAAATGGTAGACCAAGCTGAGTTGTTAGAGTGGGCAGAGTTTGCTGGTAATTACTACGGCACGCCCCGCCGCCCCGTAGAGCATTCTATTCAACAGGGTAAGTGGGTATTGCTGGAGATTGAGCTAGAAGGTGCGCGTCAGATTCGCCAAACCTTCCCAAATGCGCTGCGAATTTTTGTCCTACCGCCCTCACTGGAAACGCTAGAGAGACGGCTGCGTGGGCGCGGTCAAGATTCAGAAGAGGCGATCGCCCGTCGGCTGAAGCGTGCCAAGGCAGAGATTGATGCAGCGAATGAATTTGATGTGCAGGTTGTTAATGACGACTTGGAGCAGGCATTGAGCAAAATAGAGGCCGCTGTTTTTGTAGAAGACAAGGTAAATGCTTCCTGAAAAACTACTTAGGGAACTGCGTTGAAATAAGATACCGGCTCAAGCAGAAGGCTTATCATGGATTCCCGCCTGCGCGGGAATGACACCGGGATGATTTTTGTTTGCTGATCCCTTAGGTGTTCTTGGTTTAGGTGTCCTTGGCTAAATAGAAGACTCTAAAAAGATGCTTTGAAAGTCCTGTGGCTGGTATAGCCATCGCCACGAAGGTTAGGACATGCCAGCGTCATTCCCGTGGAAACGGGAATGACGCTGGCACCTGTCGAGCAGATGGATTCCCGCCTGCGCGGGAACGACAGGGAGGCGTCCTATTGATTATGGCTACGGCTATACAACGTGGGTAGTACTTTAACCGCGCAACTCAGCTTCTAGGGTCTCCAACTGTTTTTTTTTGGTGTTCAAATTTTCCTCTAGCTCTTGAAATTGATCCCGCCTTGCTTCCATTTCTAGAGCTTGGCGACCTAACTCCTGGCTTTGTAGGGTGAGCGATTGCCGCCACTGCTCTGCCCGTTGTGTTTCTTCTTGCAGGAAGGCAGGAGAAACCCCGTTAGAGAGATAATCTTTAACAACCTCTAACACCCAGGTTTTCGCATCCTGAACTTGTTTTACCTCCCTAGCGTTGTTTAACTCGACCAACACCAACATTCCTTCGTTGAGGCCAGTACTGGCGGAATGGTCGCTAGAATTTTCCAGAAACACCGTTTCCTCATCGGCACAGGTTGTCCAAGTGTACTCACCTCTCTTTTGGGCAAGTAGCTTTAGGCTTGCCCTGCCCCTACGCTCCCGTTTTACGACCTGAGCTAAGTAGAGCATTGGAATCAAAAGATTTATCAAGCCAATTTATCGACCCATTAGAAATAAAGTATACCCTTGCCTTTGACAAGAGGTTTAGTTGTTTAGGCAAGCATTTGATAAAGATTTCAGGTTCATAGCAGTTGAGTCAGGCGATCGCGCAAAATTTGGGCTTGGGTTTCGGCTTCTACCAGGGCATCTCGAACGCCCTGAACTACCTCAGCAGGTGCTCGGTCAACAAAGCTAGCATTACCGAGGCGATCGCCCAAGCTCTTGACCTCGGTTTCCACTTTTGCTAAATCTTTCTCGATTTTAGCCCGACGCGCGGCTACATCTACTAATCCAGCTAGGGGAATTAATACCTGAATTGTGCCGGAAACACCCACCAGCATCTGCTCCTCAGCAGCGGCAGGTGCTGCCTGAGTTGCCTGGGGCTGAGGAAGAGTAGTCGTCGTAGAAGGAGCCGCCGATTCTGCCACAGTCATGTTAGTTGGGGCAGCAGGCACCTCACCCCGAACCTCCTGCCACCACGTTCTCACGGTGTGACCAAACTGGCGGCGTTGCTCAGCAGTTAACAGATTGCGATAGGCAAACCAAGTTGTGTAACTCAATCCAATCAGTTTTAGGAGGGGTGAAATCAAGATCAAATCATCAACTGTATCTAGAACTGCCAAGATCACTCTTGCAACTACAACGACAGCAAACACCAAGCCCAGGTTGATCAGGGGCTTCCGGTATTTCTCCAGTGTTCCTAAGTTAAACCCTTCTAATGCCTTAAACGTGGCTTGAGCGGTACCTTTAGCAAATTGAGCAGCTTCACCTGCGGCATCCTCAAAAGTATTGGGGAAGGAAGCAGGCATGGTGGAAGCTGGTTCCGCTCCTGTTTCTGATCCCAGCATTGATCCCGGCTCTGAACCCGTAATCGTCAGTTGCTCCACCTTGGCCAGATCCTGAATGTACATCTGGCCATCCGTCAGAATTTGCCGCTCTTGTAAACTGTTAGTCCTCAGAACAGTTTTGATCTTGACCCCCGGCTTGATCTCTGCCTCGGCGCGCAGGTTGCGGATGGTACGAATGGCATCAATTAGCTGATCAAAGCGCAATTCCAAATCAAGATCAATCAGGCTGGAGTTGGCAACCGGATAAGGCTGGAGCGCTAGAGTTTGGCTCTCGTCTGTTTGCGTCAGAGTGTGCCACACTTCTTCGGTGATGTGGGGCATAAAGGGATGCAGCAGGCGTAGTGTCCCTTCCAAAACGGTCGCCAAAATTTGTTGTGCCGTGGTGCGAGAGGGCAAATCAGTCTGCTGAAGGCGAGATTTTGCGAGTTCGATATACCAATCGCAGAAATCACCTCGAATGAACTCGTACAAGCCCTTTGCCGCCTCACCTAATCCATAGCTTTCGATGGATGCGCGGGTTTGTTGGATGGTCTGGTGATAACGCGATAAAATCCACCGATCGGCTAGCTCTAGTTGTCCTGGATCTTGAACTTCGTCGAGATGACCCAATGCCGCCGGAGTCTTGCCATCCAGGTTCATGATCACGAAACGGGAGGCATTCCACAGCTTGTTGGCAAAGTTGCGGGAGGCCTCCACCGAAACGGATTCATCGGTTTTGCGGTTGTATTCTAACCGAATGTCTTGTCCTGCTCCGGCCACTTCTTTTATCAGGGTATAGCGCAGGGCATCGGTGCCGTATTTATTGATCAGCAATAGGGGGTCGATGCCATTGTTGGCCGACTTAGACATCTTTTTATTGTTTTCATCCCGTACCAAACCGTGGATATAAACGGTTTTGAAGGGAATTTTGCCCGTAAAGTGAGACGACATCATGGTCATACGAGCGACCCAGAAAAAGATAATGTCGAACCCGGTGACGAGGGTACTGGTAGGGAAATAGGTGGCAAGGTCAGCAGTTTGGTCGGGCCAACCCAGGGTTGAAAACGGCCATAACCCAGAGGAAAACCAGGTATCTAGTACGTCTGGATCTTGCTGTAGCTGAACGCCATCGCCAAAGAAAGCGATCAGTGTCTCGCGTGCTTCGGCTTCACTAGCGGCCACGGCAAAGGGCGTATCGTCGGTGATTTCACCCTCGGTTTCGCTTACAGCATACCAGGCAGGGATCTGGTGTCCCCACCAAAGCTGTCGCGAAATGCACCAGTCTTTTAGGTTTACTAACCAGTCACGATACACTTTTGTCCACCGTTCAGGTACAAAAGCGGGTTCGTGATGGTTATCAAGGCGATCGCGTGCGGCTTCTGCTAGAGGCTTGATATTGACAAACCACTGGGTGGAGAGCAGCGGTTCCACAGGTACCTTCCCCCGCTCACTGTAGGGCACCGTATGCTTGTAATCTTCTACTTTGACCAAAAAGCCATCATCGCGTAGCCGATCGACCACCCGTTTACGGGCGACGAAGCGATCGCACCCCTGAAACTCTCCGGCATTTTCATTCAAACTGCCGTCTTTGTTCATAATGTTGATGAACGGCAGGTTGTGGCGCTTGCCCATCTCAAAGTCATTGGGGTCATGGGCGGGCGTAATTTTCACTGCCCCCGTGCCAAAGCTAGAGTCTACATATTCATCGGCAATGATAGGAATCTCACGCTGCATGATCGGCAGCATTACGGTTTTGCCGATTAGGTGCTGGTAGCGCTCATCATTGGGATTAACTGCCACGGCTGTATCGCCCAACATGGTTTCGGGTCGCGTTGTTGCCACTTCCATGTAGCCCGTGCCATCCGCAAGGGGATATCGCAAGTGCCACAGGTTGCCGTTGACTTCTTGGTTATCAACTTCTAAGTCAGATACCGCAGACTGGCTGGCTGGACACCAATTCACCATGTACTTGCCGCGATAGATTAGCCCCTCGTTGTGCAACTGCACAAAGGCTTGCAGCACAGACTTCGATAGAGTCGCATCCATAGTGAACCGTTCTCGTGTCCAGTCCGCTGACAGACCCAGCGATCGCAACTGTCCCACGATGGTGCCGCCAGACTGTTCTCGCCATTTCCAAGCGCGTTCTAGGAACTGCTCTCGTCCAATGTCATCACGGGTTTTGCCCTCTGCCTTGAGCTGCTTTTCGAGAATTGTTTGCACGGCAATGCTGGCATGGTCGGTACCGGGCAAGCACAGCGTGTTTTTGCCTGCCATCCGGTGATAGCGCACCAGCACGTCCATCAGTGTCGTGTTAAAGGCGTGCCCCATGTGCAGGCTACCTGTCACATTAGGCGGTGGAATGACGATGCAGTACGATTCACCCCCAGCATTGGGGTCAGCTTGGAAGATGTGATGCTCTTCCCAGAACCTTTGCCACTTGGCATCGGCAGCGGTTGGATCGTACTGGCTTGGAAGGGAGGGAATCGTCGCAGTCATGCCGGAAATTGGAAGACAGAATTACTCTCTAACGTTACAAGAATTTTGGGTGTTGCTGATTTCATGTACAAAGTTTTTTTGAAAGGGGCGCTGAGCGCCCCTTTCAAAAAGAAATCATACCCAGATTAAGCAATGCCGAATTTTGTAGCGTTGGTGTGGACTCTCCGCTGAACCCAAGTGCAACCTGTTGTTCATCTGGAGAGGTGATTATTTTAGTAGTGCTTAAGCTGGCTATCAGTTTTACTTAAGTGACACAGTTACTTTTCTGAAAGCAGCGTTGCCCGCCGCTTCCCTTAGAGGATGTTTGAAAAGTCTGATTGTTAGTAGCAAAACGTTTTAGATCCCCCTAAATCCCCGCGCTGGCGCGCCGCTGCGCTAGAAAAAAGGGGGACTTTGAATCCAGTTTCCCCCTTTTTATAGACGCGAAGCGGCTTCCCGAAGGGTAGAGGGCTAGGGGGATCAACAGGTGCCTAAAATCACAGCAGACCACTTTTCAAACATCCTCTTAGAAATAAACCGCTAAGAGGTGGGCGATCGCCTCCTCAGTTCTTAACATTAAACGCATTAAACAAAAAGACGCTCCGCCCAACGGGGTACCATTTGCTAACGTAGCGTAACGTTTTGACGTCCCAGAACAGGCAGTTGGTGCCAAAACCGATTCGCCTTCGTTGTGACAGGATTAGACTCTGATATGGCAGACGCAGTCGCCGCTTCAAGCGCCTTCCACGCCCGAAGACAAATAACGCCGTTGGGTTTTAGATTGTGGCATTGCTGAAACGCGATCGCCACTGCCTGAGTTTCGTCGCCAAACAACCCATCGGCTTGCAGGTTGTAGTTCAACACTTTGAATAACTTTTGCAAAGTGTAAACATCTGCGCCCGTATGACCCCACCGCAGAGGTCGAGTACCGGGTTGAACAGTCTTTTTTAAGGCGACCCAAGTGTGCGAATCGACAATGCCGTCCATTCGTAACCCTTGTCGCTTTTGATATGATTTAACAGCAACTTCAGTCATCCAACCAAAATCGCCATCAACTTTGATGGTATAGCCGTGAGCACAAAGTAGCTCTTGCATTTCGGCAACGGCATGTCCCCTGTCCCAAGGATACAAACACGGAACTGTAGGCTTGACTTGGGTAGCAGAAGCGATCGCCTGCCCTTTGTCGATTGTCATCATGGAGACCTCCTGCCCTGGGTATGGGACGAACAGATTGTGTACCTTCGCTACGTCATCAGTGAGATAAGCGCATAAGCTCTTAACCCGATGGGCAGCTTTTGCTTCATAGAATAGATATTGAGCTTCCTTTGATACGGAAATGACGCTAGACTGTCCCAGCATAAAACGGACTGCGTTTGAGCGCCTCACCAGAAAGAATCATTAAGATTCCTTCATATGGGTGATCATACCCTGAGACGAGCTGCCCTAACGGAGAAGCGATGGGCAGTTCTTGAAAGATTATTAAATTGACGTTGGAACAATGAAGACCATATCTGATTGGATAAACATGATTGGATAAACAGCTATGGCATTGTTCTGAAGACCACTTTAAGGTCACTTTGGCAAAATACAATTGCAGTGAAATATTGTAGTGACATTAAGCATGGGTTCAACCTGACATCGCCTGAGCAAGTCCCTACAAAAGTCTTTACGTAGATCCCCAGTTTGCCTTCTTCTTATGTCCTTCACTTCAACGTTTCAAACATGCCTTGTTAAAACCCAGCTAAATGACTGAGATAAATGGCTGAGAGGGGTATCGCCCCTCTTCACGAATCAAGGGACTTTTGCTTTTCTCTCAAAAAACAATTTATATTTCAAAACAGTCTCTAGGATAGATTTTGGGCAAGTTTTTGTGAAGGAATATCGAAATTCAGACTATTGTTTTCTCAAAGCCAGGATGTTTAGTAGCTTGGGCTAAATTAATTAAGCTAAGCTGTGGCTATCTAGAATTCATAAAAGTGTTTTGTAAAAGCGTTATGTTGCAGTTTGTTCAGTAATCTAAGTAATTAATCCTTTAAAGCCGTACTCTTAATAAGGCTGCACTGCTTAGTTTGTCTTGAGCTACCTTTGAGTTTAGTCAAGCCAGTAGTTAGTCAGTCTGCGCTACCTCTATAGATAGATTTAGGTATCAGCTACCCGTATTTGCGGTTTAACCGTAGTGAAAGATAGGACGTTCATGAGCGATACCACGGCATTTTTGGCAGGATGTGCAATTACAGGAATTGCTGCATTTCTTTTATTGAGGGGCGAGTTAGGTCTAGGTCAAACTAGACCTGTACAACCGACCCAAGCCGTTGCTAGTGCCCCTGAATTACCGATTCCTGCTCCTGTGCTCCAGCCTCCCATTGTCGTCAACGATGGGCGAGAATTTCAGCTTCAAAGAGATTTAGACGAGCAAAAGTCGATCACTGACGACCTAGAAGAGCAGTTAAAGGAGCAGCAAGACGAGACGGAGGATTTAAGATCTCAGCTACAACTTCAGCAAGCAAACACAGAAAAATTGCTGAGCCAGCTTCAAGAGCAACAGCGCCTTGCCTTAAGCGTTCCTCCGTCTGTTCGTTCTACTGACGTGGGTGACTCACCCAATCGGTTTCAAAATCTTGTGTTTCTTGCCTTTGGCACTATGCTGCTCGTAGTAGGTCTTGGGGCAGGAGCTATCTTAATTGTTGTGATTGTCTTAATGATGCAATCTGGACGGCGATCGCCTCGTGTTATGCACGTTGTCCATCCAAGTTCGCCGTCTTATGTCCCTCCCGTTTATCCGTCTTATCATCTGCTTGAGCAAGGGACGTCACCACCCCAGCCTCGCACTAGACGAACCAGTTCAGTGAATTACTACGACGGTCAGTAAAATAGGGTGACATTGACCTATCGACCTAATAGCTCTGCTACATCAGCGTGCATTAGAACAATGTCGGGATCGCGTTGAATAGAGCGAAAGTAGCCCTTTTCCAAGGTTGTGCCATTTTCGGCAGGTTGGAGTAGGACACGCGCCTCAGCGAATAGCGCATTTACCTGTTCTATTGCTACAGGCTCTTTGGAGAAAATTATGTCGTCAATTTGCACGACGAATTGGGAAATGGGTCGGAGCCAACTAAACCAGTCATCTGCAATTACTAATTGAAAGAATTCGGAATTTGTTCGAATTCGCCCATGAAACTGTTCGTAGAGTACGCGCTCAGAGTCGAGCATTGCCTTGTGTAGACGTAAGATGGCCAAGCGAAGCTCGCGCAGCCGCTGCAGGGCAGTATCAAGAGAAGGAGTAGTGGAAGACATCAACCGTATGGAGAGAATTGAGAGACAGACATGTTTCTATCTTGACATAGTGCATCTTGACATAGCGTTCCTAGTGCAGTTCTAATACGCTCTAAGTAGGTGGGCTTAAGTAAATATAAGATCCCAAAACCCTGCGCCGCCCGCGCAGCAGGCGGCGCAGGGTTTTGGGATTTGGTTTTTATGTAGGTTGAACTACTTACAAGCCTTGCGTTGAAGTCTCTAGGGTTGTTTTGGTCTGATCTTGCAGCATTAGCCCGTACTCTAAGCCTTCCACTACGGCATGGTAAGAGGCTTCGATGATGTTGGTAGATACGCCTACGGTTGTCCAGCGCTGATGGCCATTGCTCAACTCTACAAGGACGCGGGTTTTGGCGGCGGTGCCCGCTCCACTATCGAGAATTCTCACTTTGTAGTCGGTCAGGTGGAAATTGGCGATCGCCGGATATACGTTAGTTAGGGCTTTGCGAAGCGCGGCATCAAGAGCCGAGACGGGGCCATTTCCTTCAGCGGCTTCCAAATAGTCTTTGCCATTGACTGCAACTTTAATTGTGGCTAAAGAATAGCTGTTGCCATCATTGACCTCTGAGCGCATGTCGCAACGCACCTGAAAATCTTTGATTTCAAAAAATAGTGGCCGTTGCCCCAAGGCTTCGCGCATGAGCAGTTCAAAGCTAGCTTCAGCAGATTCAAACTGATAGCCCTGATTTTCTAGCGCTTTGAGGTGCTGAAGAATGTGACGGCAGGTGGGATCTGCTTTATCGAGATCCATCCCAAAGCTACGAGCTTTGGCTAACACATTGCTTAGACCTGCCTGGTCAGAAATGACGATGCGGCGGTGATTGCCCACTTGCTTGGGTTCAATGTGCTCGTAGGTCAGGGGGTTGCGCTCGACAGCGCTGACGTGGATGCCCCCCTTGTGAGCGAAGGCCGAAAGCCCGACAAAGGGGGCGTGGTCGTCGGGTGCAAGGTTAACGATTTCGCTAATCAGTCGGCTAGAGTCGGTCAGTTTCTCAAGCTGGTCGCCTTGTACACAGGCGTAGCCTAGCTTGAGCTGCAAATTAGGAATTAAAGAACAAAGGTTGGCATTGCCACACCGTTCGCCATAGCCATTGATTGTGCCCTGCACCATGCTAGCCCCTTCCATAACAGCCGCCAGCGCATTGGCTACGGCGGTGCCCGAATCATTGTGGGTGTGAATGCCCAAGTGGGGAATTGAGATTGTACGTGCTGAGGTGGCAGAGGCAGGTGGCATATTGCCGATCGCCTCAAATACCGCTCGCACGATGGCTGAGATCTCGTGGGGTAACGTGCCGCCATTGGTATCGCATAGAACTAACCACTCGGCTCCTCCGGCGATCGCCGCCATCAGCGTTTCTAGGGCGTAGTCAGGATTGCACTTGTAGCCATCAAACCAGTGTTCGGCATCATAGATCACCCGTCGTCCCTGGCTGCAAAAAAACTCCAGCGTGTCGCGGATCATATTTAGATTTTCATCAAGCGATGTCTGAAGCCCTTCTGTAACGTGTAAATCCCACGATTTTCCAAATACCGTTACCCAGCGCGTCCCTGCCGACAGAATCGGTTGCAGCATAGAGTCGTCAACTGCCTGACGATGGGGTCGCCGGGTCGAACAAAAGGCAACTACCTCTGCCTGAGTTAAGGGTTCTTCCTTGAGCTGCCAGAAAAATTGCACATCCTTTGGGTTGGCTCCTGGCCAGCCGCCCTCAATAAAGGGAATCCCCATTTTGTCAAGCTGGCGGGCAATCCGCAGTTTATCTTCTAGCGACAGCGACAGGCCCTCTCGTTGAGCACCGTCGCGTAGCGTTGTGTCGTAGATCCAGATGGGTTTAGCAGCAGGCAAGTCCGTCATGGGAAAATAAGGAATGGCAGGGCTAAGGGTGAAGAAAGTAAGCGCGACTGTCATTACTTCACCATTCTCTCACGCAAACCTGTTGGCCTGCGTTGCAAACGCGGTCGCTAGGAGGTACACGGGTGACAAAAACGGGTAACAAAGATTGCTCAAGGTTTGAGATTGCTCAAGGTTTGAGAGGAGAGCGATCGCCATCCTGCAAATTTCGCCATACCTTGAAACTAAGTAGTTCAACCTAAATAAAAACCAAATTCTAAAACCCTGCGCCGCCTGCACAGCGGGCGGCGCAGGGTTTTAGAATCTTATATTTAATTAAGATTAAGCCCACCTACTTAGAACCGCACCCCTGCGGTCAATTAAAGGATTTTGCGTAAAAGATCAACGATTTCCTCCATTGGGGACACTTTTATTGAGAATTCTTGAACTAGACTAGGGGATTGAAAGCCTTTGTTTTAAGCAAGGATTTCGAGGTCACCTATTTCAAACCTAACGAAGGATCGGGGGACGCTGGGCATGTCTGAAATACTTGGCTTTTTAATCTCATTTGGTCTAATAGCGGCATTTATTTCAGCTTTGACTAGTGGCCCATTGCGAAATATTGCCTTTGGCCTGTTGATCGTGTTTGCCATTATCGTCGGTCAAGAACGACTGGGAACACAGCTTTCCTCGTTCAATTTTCCTTTTTCTTCAGGCGCAGCTCCGGCTGCAACGTCTGCACCCGCTACAGCTTCGTATGGAGTTGGGGAACCTACCTATAACACCCTTCCCCAAAACTACGGCGGTACCTATCCAAGCCGCACCAATCCGGATGGTAGCTACACTACCAGCATCAATCCCAACCCTGATTCCAGTCGGGTGTATAACCCTAACGACCCTTATTACAACGACCCTTATTACAACGGCAGCTATCCAGACGGATTCTATCCCGCTCCTGGCTATGGTCAGCAAACTCAAACTGGGCGAGGTGTTCGGGCACTTTGGTAGAGTTAGTGGTTGAGACTGGACTAGAGCGCGTCTAGTCCATTTGATTCATTTGTTATCTGATTCATTTGTGATGATGTTTTGTGGTGATGTAATGAGCGTCGTGCGTCATGACTCACGTTTCAGCCATGACATTTTGACTGGATTTTACCGAGAGGTTTGGTGTGGCTTCTATCATTTTTTTATTAGCGGTATTTTTTATCCTGGCGGCGATCGTAGGAACCCTGGCAACGGGACTAGTGCGAATTCTGGGGCTAGGAATATTAGCGTTATTTGCAGCCCTTGTTGTGAATATGGCTTCGAGTGGCAAGCTGCCCACTATTTCATTTAGGAACCCATTCAGTCCATCGGCTCAACAAATGCCCAGCCCTACTGCAACGCCATCGACCTCAACCGCAAATTTCGACACAGTTCAACCTAACTCTTCTAATGGTGGTGCGCTCGACTCTAGTGGTGGAGATACCGAAGGAACGGCTGCTAATTCAAATAATTCAAATACCGTCCCCACAGGAGCAGGAGGTACTGCTAACGTGACTGGAGCGACTAACAGTTCTGGTACGGCGATCGCTCCCCAAACGACTACCCCTCAAGCTACCACCTCTCAACCCGCTTCTTCTGGGCAAGGAGTTCCAGCGCTCTGGTAGGCTAGAGCTAGATGAGGCAAGATTTTGCTAGCCCGGTCTAGTGTAAGTAGATGGGCGTAATTAAATGTAAAACCTTAAAAGTCTGCGCCGCCCGCTGCGCGGGCGGCGCAGACTTTTAGAATCTCGTTTTTATTTAGGTTGAACTACTCAGTATCTAAATCCAGCGTTGAGTCCAGATAAGCTTTAGTCTATGAATTCGGCAAATGAGGTGTTGGTCGTTGGCGGTGGTGTTATCGGCTTGGCGATCGCCCTCGAACTAAAGCTACGTGGTGCACACGTTACTGTGCTCAGTCGCGACGTTCAGCAGGCCGCTACCCAGGCTGCTGCCGGGATGCTAGCTCCCTCTGCGGAAGATCTTTCGGGCAATATCTTTCAGCTTTGCCATCGTAGCCGCGCTCTTTACGCTGACTGGACTCGCAAACTAGAAGACATTAGCGGTAGTTCCACTGGATACTGGGCCTGTGGGATTCTCGCTCCTCAGTACGAGTGCGATCAGTCTGAGCGTAGAAAAAATGACGAACGTGAGAGGACAGGACGAGAACAGCAGGCAGAGCCAATCGCGGCTCAGTTCCCCTCACCTTGCGCGACCCCTTGGCTTTCTCAGGCTGCAATTCACCTGGCTCAACCAGGGCTTGGCTCGGAGGTAATGGGTGGCTGGTGGTATCCCGAAGATGGTCAGGTAGACAATCGGGCATTAGCCAAGGCACTGCGAACGGCAGCCGAGACGCTCGGTGTTGATCTGCGCGAGGGGGTGACAGTCACCGGAATTGAGCAACAAGGTGGACAGGTTACGGTGGTGCAAACCACAGCAGGGGAATGGCGATCGCCTCATTATGTTTTGGCAACAGGGGCGTGGTCGCAGGCGCTATTGCCCGTTCCTGTGCAGCCCCGTAAAGGCCAAATGCTATCGCTGTCGCCGCTACCGGGACATGCCTTAGATTGCTCTTTGCAACGCATACTCTATGGGCAAGAGGTTTACATTGTGCCCCGGCGAGATGGGCGTATTGTCGTAGGTGCAACCAATGAAGCGGTTGGCTTTACGCCCTACAATACTCCAGTGGCGATCGCTAAGCTGTTAACCGCTGCGATTCGGCTGTATCCGGCTCTACAACATCTGCCGATAGAGGAGTTTTGGTGGGGCTTTCGGCCTGCTACCCCCGATGAGTTGCCCATTCTAGGGCGCAGTATGTGTAGCAATCTGACTCTAGCAACGGGGCATTATCGCAACGGTATTTTACTTGCCCCCATTACAGCTAAGCTGATTGCTGATTGGGTTTGGAATCAGCAGTCTGATCCGCTATTGGATGCGTTTGCGTGGGAGCGATTTTATTTACCTGCTGACTTAACGGTTGCTCCAAGTGTCTCTCCTGTATCTCTTGTATCTGCGGCGATCGCCCCTCTTGCCCCTGGATTAAGCTCTGATCTCTCCGGTGCGTCACCCAGCGTGATCGGTTCTTCCGTGCCCTGCTCACCCCCTCATCTTTCTCCCATGCTTCAATACTCCACTCCAGCAGACAGCGCGACACTTACCCCCCAACTCACCACAGCCGATACGCCGCTAATTATTGCTAATCGACCGTTTCGCTCGCGCTTAATGACGGGCACTGGCAAATACGCCAACTTTGACCTGATGCGCCAAAGCGTTGCCTCTAGCGGTAGTGAGATTGTGACTGTAGCGGTACGAAGAGTCCAAACCAATGCACCGGGTCACGAAGGCTTGGCAGAGGCATTAGACTGGACAAAAATCTGGATGTTGCCCAATACAGCAGGCTGCAAAACAGCAGAAGAGGCCATTCGGGTGGCTCGGCTAGGTCGCGAAATGGCGAAGCTGTTAGGGCAAGAAGACAACAATTTTGTCAAATTGGAAGTGATCCCAGATGCCAAGTATTTATTGCCTGACCCCTTTGGGACGTTGGAGGCAGCAGAGCAACTGGTTAAAGAAGGCTTTGCAGTATTGCCTTATATCAATGCCGATCCCCTGCTGGCAAAACGCTTAGAAGACGTAGGCTGTGCAACGGTAATGCCACTAGGCTCACCCATTGGCTCTGGGCAGGGCATTAAGAACGCCGCCAATATTCAAATTATCATCGAAAATGCCACGGTGCCCGTAGTCGTCGATGCGGGCATTGGTACTCCCAGCGAGGCTGCTGAAGCGATGGAAATGGGAGCCGATGCGCTGTTGATTAATACGGCGATCGCTCAAGCCACTAACCCGGTGCTAATGGGACAAGCGATGGGACTTGCTGCCCAGGCAGGCCGAATGGCTTACCTGGCAGGCCGAATTCCGGTTAAGGGAATGGCGATCGCAAGTTCTCCTCTGACGGGAACAATTACCAGCTAAGTAGTTCAACTTACATAAAACCATAAAAGTCTGCACCGCCCGCTGCGCGGACGGTGCAGACTTTTATGGTTTTATGTTTAATTACGCCCACCTACTTAAGAGATATGAAAAAAGTGCTTTGTGAAAGGGCGGCAATGCCGCCCTTTCACAAAGCACTCTTAGAAGTCGTCATTCAGATTACTTGCTTAAAACTGAAGAAAATCGAGGGCTTGCTGAATCCGAGCGGTCCAGGTGCCAATTTTTACAACCGCCTCGCCTAGCCGCACTACATCCACTTCTACATCCTGTGTGGGATAGTTCTGCAATATTTCTAGCAGCGAGATCGTATTGTCGTCTGCTGCGGAAAGTACCAGGGCAGACCGCAGCGCCTGCCGATCGGCTGTATTGCCTGGAGTATGAATAATCGGGGTTACTTCATCCAGCAAAAGTGACCCAATCGGGCTATTGAGGACGCGATCAAGCAGTACCGGACTCATGGGGATGGTTCTAGTCAACGTTTGCTGCACTTCTTCGGGTTCTTGATTAGCCAGCCGCAGAAATGGTCGCAGCGATCGCGGCGATCGCCCCGTTTCGGCCAGCGTGGTAATATCTGCAACGGCGATCGCCCGTTCTAACCCTCGGTACTGAAACACTACGCGCTCTGCCGCCCCAACACTGGCCGCATAGAAGAGCAGCCCCAAGCCGATAGCTCCGCCATATAATGCCCCGCGTCGGAATGGTTGAGTCATGGTGTATGTCGCCTCAATAGTGATGAAAGGTGCCGTAATGAAGTTGATTCTTCGCTGGCAACGCAAACAAAAAAATAACGGTGTTGCTGATTTCATGTATGAATTTTTTTTGAAAGGAGCACGGAGCGCCCCTTTCAAAAAAAATTCATACCCAGATTCAGTAATGCCCGACCCAGAACTTTAGCCGTGCCGCTTTTGATGCCAGTTCCAGGCATGGGTCAAGATGCTGTTCAGATCAGCGTATTGCGATCGCCAGCCCAAAGTTTCTTGAGCCTTAGCGCTGCTGCCGACTAGCGCAGGTGGATCTCCAGGACGGCGATCGCATTCCACCACCTTGATTTCGCGTCCTGTGACCTGCTGAGCAGCATCAATCACCTCTCTGACGGAGAAGCCATTGCCGTTGCCCAAGTTAAATGCGTCGCTCTTGCCGTTTTCCAGAAGGTACTTTACGCCAAGAACATGGGCATTTGCCAGATCGCTAACGTGAATGTAGTCTCGAATGCAGGTGCCGTCTGGCGTGGGGTAATCGGTGCCAAATACCGAGATCGAGTCTCTCTTGCCGAGAGC
>JBBQFG010000057.1:0-22548 GCA_038321765.1 Elainellales cyanobacterium | reverse complement strand
TTTCCCTTTGATGTCATTAAGCCCCGCAGCCCTGACCTGCTGAAGCAAATTATGGGCGGTGATGAAAATAACCCCCTAGCCGACTACAAAATCCCGTACCAGGAACGCCAGCCCAATCGCAGTATTCGCCAAGAGCTAGAGCACGCCTTTACCGAAAAAAACTGGGTGTTAATTTTGGGCAAGTCGGGCTTGGGTAAGACGCGAGAAGCTGCCCACCTTGCGGACGTGCTCAACCAAGAAGGCTGGACGGTACTGAAGCTGGCGGATCAAGCGGGCGAGTGGCTCGATGTACCCAAGCAGTTTCCGAGTGAACTTAGCCCGGACGATAAGCTGCTATTCTTTTTAGATGATTTGAATCGCTGGATGTATGCGGGCAACCACCATGAATTTCATCCCAAAGCGGGCGAAGAACTAGCCCGTCCTTTGCGAGAACCCGTGCAGGATCGATTGCTTCGGCTGCTTCAGTATTTTGAACAACAGGGCAAATCGCCCTATGTGCGAGTAATCGCCACGGCCAGAGATGAGACAGAACCCGACAAAGACGGGGACATAGCACAGTGGGATAAGCTCCAGTGGCAAAAATACAAATCGTTTTGGGACAGCTTTTACTGCTATGAGCTAGAGGAGCCGTCAGAGAGTGCGATCGTCAGTTTGTTGACTGATTGCGTAGCGGCGGCAGATATGCAGGGCGTCTCGACAGACTATGAGCAGATTGCCCGCCGCAATAATGGCACGTTTCGCAATATCATGACGAATTTGGAAAGTGCTAAGAGTCGCGGCTTGGCCGTCCATAACCAAGAGTTTTCACCCAATTTAGATGAGACTTGGCGAAAGCGCTATAACCAGGTGGTGCGACGCTATCCGCTGGCAACCCATGCCTACGATGCTGTAGAGCTATTGCGCAGCTTAAACCTGTGGTTAACCGCACCCATGCTAGCCGCCACCACAAAACGCCTCTTGCCGGGGCGCGGCCTGCGGCGCTGGTGGCAAGCATGGCAGTTGCAGCAAACTGTGTTGCCCTACTTGATCATTACTGAGCAACTTCTCAAGCCCAAGGATGGACAAAT
The DNA here is from genome assembly GCA_038321765.1 of Elainellales cyanobacterium. GTDB lineage: Bacteria > Cyanobacteriota > Cyanobacteriia > Elainellales > Elainellaceae > CASBQJ01. The sequence goes on along the minus strand of JBBQFG010000057.1, from coordinate 21,481 downwards.
TGAGGCTAAAAAGACAGGCGCAGCGGATGTGGGGCGCTATGTCCCGGCAATCTTGCAGCAATTGGCTCAGATGGCCAAACAAGATCCTACCTATCCAGTGGTCGCTGAATATTTTGACTGTGGCAATGCGCTATATGACTTAGGGCGCAAGGAAGAAGCGATTACCAGCTATGACAAAGCGCTGAAGATTAAACCGGACGATCACGAAGCGTGGTACAACCGAGGCAATGTCCTGGATGATTTAGGACGCAAGGAAGAGGCGATCGCTGGTTACGACAAAGCGCTAGCGATAAAACCGGACAAGCACGAAGCGTGGAACAACCGAGGCCTAGCGCTGTCTGCCTTAGAGCGCAAAGAAGAGGCGATCGCCAGCTACGACAAAGCGCTGGAGATAAAACCGGACAAGCACGCAGCGTGGAACAACCGAGGCAATGCGCTGTCTGCCCTAGGGCGCAAAAAAGAGGCGTTAACGAAGTTTTGCGAAGCAATCGCTAGCTATGACCAAGGGCTAGAATTTGCTCCAAACGATCCCGGTGTTTTTTATAACAAGGCATGTTGTTATGCCTTGTTGGGCAATGTTGAATTAGCTCTAGAACACTTGCACTTCGCTCTGAATTTAGATTCTGAACGATACCAAGAACTGGCAAAAACAGACTCAGATTTTGATGGTATTCGTGATGATGCCCGATTTCAGGCAATGATTGGGGAATAGGGACGTACGTTGCCATGAGAGGTATTTATACATTGATTGCGATCGGCAAAACCCGCCCCTACAGGCGATCGCGGCAGGTATTGTAGGGGCAGGTTTTGCCCGTCGGTTAACGGCACACAGATAACGGATCAATCAAACCTGCCCTTCCGTGTGCTCGTGGTAAAAACGGGGCGGGCGGGTTTTGGTTTTCAGGTATTTGCACGTTGATTGCGATCGGCTAAACCCGCCCCTACGGAAAATAGCTTGACGGGAGCCACTTCTAGCCCTATTCTCTTGCACTAAGCTGTTGCAAACACCCGTAGCAGTCGTACATCAGGATTCAATACTTTAACGCCACTTGGAAGTGTAATCAGCGCTTCCAAGCGGCTAAATCCCCACACTGTCATACCCAGTCTGGAGACCTTGGTGAATGATACCTTGGTCATCCCGATTCGCACTACAAACAAAGAAGGATGGCTTAAGGTATTGAGTTCTGGTTTCCTGACCCACAAATCCTAGGAGACCAGCTCATGTTTTATTTCACCGACTCGGGCGCAGACGTGCCCTCAAATTCTGATACCGTACAACCCCAGCGCGAACCCATCCGGCACTTGTTATTTGGCTCATTAGCAGCCGTCCAACTCAACATCAAAACCCTGCACAAAAAGGGCTACGCCGAACCCAACGACTGGAGTAAACCGATACCGACGGGGCGATCGGGCGAGGTGATGGCGATTTTGGTCAAACACCTCTGGGTCGATTAATTACATCGGTTGCCCGAGAGGTGTAGGGATGAAGCATTGGCATCATACATCGGTTGCCCGAGAGGTGTAGGGATGAAGCATTTGTACCTAGATCTCGGCTAAAGTTCCAGCGTACTGATACAAATGCTTCATCCCTACGTCGGTAGAACATCCCATCCGTTGGTTTATTCCACCCGATGGGCGATCGCCTCCATTTCCACTGCTACCCTAGTGGTCAACGGTTGTTGACTGGTTCGCAGATCCACCGCCTGCTATAGACTGAGAGAGCGAAACGTCAGGTAAAAGGAAACGCGACTAATGCGACTGTCTCAGATGCTATTTGTCACCCTGCGGGAAAGCCCAGCAGAGGCGGAGATCCCCAGTCACAAGCTATTGCTGCGAGCGGGATACATTCGGCGCGTTGGCAGTGGCATTTACGCCTATTTGCCGTTGATGTGGCGAGTGCTGCAAAAGGTATCGCAAATTGTGCGTGAAGAGATGAATGCAACGGGAGCGCAAGAGGTGCTGCTACCCGCCATGCAGCCCGCAGAGCTGTGGAAAGAATCGGGTCGGTGGGATACGTACACCCAGGCCGAGGGCATTATGTTTACCCTGAGCGATCGCCAGCAGCGCGAGCTAGCGTTGGGGCCTACTCACGAAGAAGTGATCACCACCGTAGCCAAGGAGATGATCCGCTCCTACCGCCAGTTGCCCCTGCATTTGTACCAAATTCAGACCAAGTTTCGCGACGAAATTCGGCCTCGCTTTGGCCTGATGCGCGGGCGCGAATTCATTATGAAAGACGGCTACTCGTTTCACACCAATGAAGAGAGCCTGAAGCAAACTTACGCCGACATGGATCGGGCGTACCGCAATATGTTTAACCGCTGCGGACTCAAGTTTCGCCCTGTAGAAGCCGATTCGGGGGCGATCGGCGGTTCTGGCTCGCAAGAATTTATGGTACTTGCCGATGCTGGAGAAGACGAAATTCTCTACACCGAAGACGGTCAATATTCTGCAAACACTGAAAAGGCCGTATCGCTCCCCTCTGATGCCGTGCCGTCTAGCTTCACCGCTTTCCAGAAGCTTGATACTCCCAACACACCGACTATTGAGAGTTTGGCGAAGTTTCTTAAATGCTCTGCCACGCAGATTGTCAAAAGCGTGTTGTACCAGGCTGTCTACGACAACGGCGTGACGGTGCTAGTTCTAGCCAGCATCCGAGGCGACCAGGAAGTGAACGAGGTGAAGCTAACCAATGAGTTGGTGAAAGCGGGCGATCGCTTTGGCGGTAAAGCTCTCTTATCTCTGACGGTGCCCGATGTCGAAGCACAAAGTAAATGGGCATCTAAGCCCCTGCCCTTGGGCTACATTTCACCAGGACTAGCAGACGGCTACATTGCCAAGACAGATAAGATCCATCCCAAGTTTTTACGCTTAGTCGATCTAACCGTCGTCGATCTAACCCACTTCGTCACCGGGTCAGACGAGTCTGGCTATCACGTCGTAGGTGCAAACTGGGGCGATCAGTATGCTCAGCCCGTTGATGTGGTGGATATCCGCAAAGCCAGACCGGGCGATCGCGCCATTCACGATGTAACTCAAACGCTGCAAAGTGCCCGTGGGATTGAAGTCGGTCACATTTTTCAACTGGGTACCAAATACTCCAAAGCGATGGGAGCCACCTACACCAACGAACAGGGTGAAGAGATGCCGCTGGTGATGGGTTGCTATGGCGTAGGCGTGTCGCGCTTGGTGCAGTCTGCTGTAGAGCAGTCATACGACAAAGACGGGATTATTTGGCCAGTGGCGATCGCCCCCTACCATGCGATCGTGGTCATTCCCAACATCAGCGAACCCACCCAGGTAGCCGCTGCTGAGCAACTCTATGCCGACCTGAACGCTGCCGGAGTGGAAACCTTGCTTGATGATCGCAACGAACGCGCCGGGGTCAAATTCAAAGATGCCGACTTGGTGGGCATTCCCTACCGAATTGTGACGGGGCGATCGCTACAACAGGGTAAGGTTGAGGTCGTGGTACGTGCTACCCAAGAATCGCAGGAGATGGCGATTGAGGATGTAGTTTCTACTCTGAAGCAGTGGGTGACGACCTAGTAAGTAGGTGGGCTTAATTAAATATAAGATTCTAAAACCCTGCGCCGCCCGCTGTACGGGCGGCGCAGGGTTTTAGAATTTGGTTTTTATTTAGGTTGAACTACTCAACACACATTTGGGGTCGTTCTCTACAAGCCATGATTTTGGGATGTATAGCCATAGTCATAAAGCTTAAGACATGCCGGCGTCATTCCCGCGCAGGCGGGAATCCACCCCCGCACCCATCGAGCAGATGGATTCCCGCCTGCGCGGGAATGACAGGGAGGCGTCCTATTGATCATGGCTACCGCTATACAAGATGTTTCTTCTCGGTTTTCGCACCAGGCTTTTTCTGGCTCAAGTGCCTACCTGATCCGGATCGACACCCAACTCTCGTAACTTCGCTGCCAGAATGTGCGATCGCTGACGTTCTTGCTCTGCTCGCTGACGTTCTTGCTCTGCCTGTTCAGCACTCCACAGCAATAGATTGCCTGACGTGTCCCACCAGCGCAGCCAGTTAATTGTGTTTTCTAATCGCTTACCCCGCCAAATTCCTAGCCGTAGGTCTAACTCTGGAATTTGTACCCGCCCCTCAGAATCGGCAGACTGCACCACATAGCGTCCTGCTTGCAGGCATCGCACCTCTAGTTCAGGTTCGTAGGGGTCGTAAGTCACATAGGTAGGAACTTGCAGAATTTGCTCGTAGAAATAAAGCTTGCCATAGGGTGGCGTCGATCGCACCGATAGTTCGCCACCTTCTGTGTCTGACAAAAACTCCATAGCAATTGCCACGCGATCGCCTTCCAGGTAAGGGGTATAGCTGCGGCGAATCACCCCCTCAGCCACCGGATTCACACGAGGGACGTAGAGCCAATCGGGTGCTTTAACGACAATCTTTTTGTTAACAGTGGCAACCAGCCCAAAATTAGAGACAATCAGCATCTCGGGTTGAATCCGCTGATTTGCGCCCAGAGCATCGGTAAGGGCAGCGGCGAGGAGCGGTTGTTGAAGATTGTCCACTGGGTCGTCAGGCAGTTTATAGTCAGCGGGTAAAGCGTCCCAGGTGATGCTGGGCGTTGACTGAGCAGATGGATAATGTGGAACCTGTAAAACCATCGGCTTGCTCCTTAATCAACACCTGTTTTGCTGTCTTCAGTATACTGAGGTCTTATATTCTAAGGTAGGCTATTGCTCAATGGCAGGTTTAAGCCTCCTGAGCTTTACACGCAAGTTTTGGTAGTCCTAAATTGGCAAGGATTTTTTGATGGGCAGGCTTCACCTGCCCATCAAAAAATCCTTACATCAATACCACTACGCAAGTTTTTAGGGGTTAGCAACGGGCAATCGAATACCACGCGCCAGGTCAAATAGGTACCCGCTCAGTGGGAAGGTGAAGATTGAACGCTGTTTCTAACAACGGAGAGGGGGGGATTCGAACCCCCGGTGCCTTTCAGCACACTTGATTTCAAGTCAAGCGCATTCGACCACTCTGCCACCTCTCCAGGCTTTCCTATATTACAGCGATTTCCAAACGAATTGACCACTGTTCTATGTGAGCCTCGACGACCAGATCTCCAACCCCCCAACCCCCACATGCCTCCTGATTGGCTCAGTATTCTACTCGTGCTAACGACCCTTGGGGGATTGATGATGGCACTCCATCGGTGGCAGCGCCTAACATCGCCTCATCCAGAACTGGTGCGTAAGCTGTTGCATATCCCGATGGGGTTACTAACGCTGAGTTTTCCCTGGCTATTTGAGACAGCGTTACCTGTGCTGGTAGTAGGGAGTCTGGCGATCGCCTCACTCTTGCTCCTACGCTACTACCCACCTCTAGCGCGCCGATTTGGTCAGGTCTTGGGCGGAGTCAAGCGGCGATCGCTGGGTGAAATCTATTTCCCGGTTTCGGTGATGGTGCTGTTTGGACTAACACCCCATCAGCCGCTGCTGTTTTGTATTCCCATCTTGATCCTAACGTTGGCCGATGCCGTGGCCGCCCTGATTGGCACCCACTACGGGCGCTATCGCTACACCGCGACCGAGGGTCAAAAAAGCGCAGAGGGGTCAATTAGCTTTTTTACGGCAACATTTCTAAGTGTTCACATTCCGTTGCTGCTATTTAGCCCCACGGGACGGGCAGAAACTCTGCTGATCGCATTGATTTTAGGACTGTTGGTGATGTTAATAGAGGCGATCGCTTGGCAGGGGTTAGATAATCTCTTAATTCCTCTGGGCAGCTTTCTGTTACTGATAACTCATTTGGAAATGGATGTAGCAGCTCTGGGGATTCGCTTAGCGGTCTTGTCCAGTATTGCGCTCTTGATCTGGGGCTGGCACCCTCGCACAACGCTCAATGATAGTGCGTTACTTGGTGCAATTTTGGTGGGTTATTTTTCTTGGGCGATCGGCGGTTGGCCTTGGTTAGTGGCACCGCTGACCCTACTGATCAGCTATCCCTTTTTAATCTATCGAACCTTTCCATTTCAAACTTCCCTAGCTCCAGATCAGCAGCCACGGATGGACTGGGAACCCAAAGATGTGCCATTTACAAAAATTTGGCAGCCGCAGCGCTGGCAACGGGTGCATAACGTTCATGCAGTTCTGAGCGTGGCCGCTACTGGATTGTGCTGGCTGTTTTTGTACCGACTGACAGACACAGCCGACCTGATTTACCCATACACTCTGGGGTTTGCTGGCAATTTAGCAATTATTGGCATAGCTAGGCTGTCACCCGATCGCTACTGGAGCCGCGATCGCGCTCAGTGGGTTGCCTTCTACACGCTACTGAGTTGGCTGCTTCTCTACGCTCCGCTGGTGGTGATGCAGGAGTTTTCTCGGCAATCAGTGTTGGGGGCAGGGGTAGGAGTTGTCGGCATTGGGGGGATGGCGATCGCCTACTACTGTACTCAACCTGCGCTGCGTCAACCCGGCAGAAGTACGCTCCAGTGGCTTTGCCGTATCCTTTACACGTTGCTGGGTTCGCTTGTAGCGTTCTTGCCGCTGCAAGGCTAGGTTCCCCTCAACTTAGGGATCGGCAAACAAAAATCATCCCGGTGTCATTCCCGCGCAGGCGGGAATCCATGATAAGCCTTCTGCTTGAGCCGGTATCTTATAGCTGTCGCCACAAAGGTTAGGACATTGGGATCAAAGGGGGTGTGGGGGCTTTGCCCCCAGCCAGGGGTTCCACCCCTGCACCCCGTCCTAACCAATCCGTCTATGGCTATATTTCAACGCAGTTCCCTTACTGGATTGATTTTCGTGACTGAATTGATTTTCGTGGGCGAGACGCACGAAAATCAACCCAGTAAAACACATTTATTTGAATGATTTTGTGGGCGTGAAATACCCGCAAAATCATGATTAAACTTCGCTTTTAGCAGTTGCTCCCAGAGCAGTACACAATGCTCCCAGAGGAGTACATAACTCCTAAGCTTAAAAGCAATTTCCTAGAGCCGAAATTATTTCCAGTCCACCTTTTTTACATCAGGTACAACGTCGGGGCGCTCTTTGTTTTCCCAACCGGGCGGACGCTTAGAATTGTACCAAGCCAACGATCCAATTGCGACGGCGGCAATAAAGCCAATCACATATACGGCTGTAAATGCCCACGGAAATGTGGAAACTTGATCAGCAGCAACATCCATTAAGTACAACATAACGACTACTCCTAATGTAGGCGACGACAATCCGGCTCTAACGGGCTGGCCAGACTACAGTATTTAAACTATCTGTCTCAGACTATAAACCGATAAGCTCTCTAGCTCTCTCTTCCTGTTTGGAGATTTATTCTGAGAAAAAATTCAGACCAAGTCTATCCAGCGAAAGAGAAACCTTCAAAGAAGGCGTAGCCTGGTACCGCTTAGCAATGCCCCTATTTGAAATGCTCCTTATGGGGTGCCTATTTCACCGTCCGGAGCATCAGGCAGTGGCTCTGGTGGCGCAGATACAGGCCTCGGGGGAAGTGGTTCTGGTCGAGGCCGCTGTACGGGCGCAGACTCCACCTGAGGGGGAGACGTTGACTCAATTGGAGACGCATTAGATTCAATCGGTGGAGCTGAATCGGGGGGTGTTTCGGGAGAACTTGAGGGGGATTCCTCCACTGGCGAAGGACGAATTGCGCCTCGCACCTTACTCGGTGACGGCTCGGGGCTGTTTGATGACCGTCCGGGTGAGGAGGGGGCTGAATTGCTTGGCGAATCGTTGGGCTGCTGGCTTGGGGAGTCGCTGCGGGTGGTACGACTTGGATTCTCATCTTGGCTGTCGTCTACTGTTCCAACGGTTACCTTCCGCGGTCTAACCCGCTCTGCTTTGATGCTGCCCTTGCGGTCTCTTCTGAGATTAGGCTCCGGAAATCGCTCCACGGGCAATCCGTCGGTTGCCTGAGCCATAAAGTTGCGCCAAATTAGGGCAGCCGTGCTGCTGGCTCCGCGAGTGGGGCGGTTGTTGTCGTTGCCCAACCATACACCCGTTACCATTTGGGGAATGAAACCCACGAACCACAAGTCTCGCTTAGCGTCAGTGGTGCCTGTTTTACCTGCGACGGGGCGATCGCGCAGGGCTGCATTGCCACCTGTACCACTCGCAACAACACCCCGTAGCATCCAAGCCATAATGTCGGCGCTATCTTGATCGACCGCGCGCTCTGGCTTGAAGTCAGACTGGTAAATTACTTTGCCGAAGCGATCGGTAATTTTAACGATGCCGTGGGGTTCAAAGTGGTTGCCTCGCGCCGCCAGGGTGCCGTATGCACTGGTTAACTCCAGCAGGTTCACTTCTAAAGTACCCAGTGCCAACGAGTAAGCAGGCAGCAGCTTTGATTTGATGCCCATTCGCTTGGCTGTGTCCATCACGGGCTGAAACCCAGCTTCAATTAGCACCTTGACAGCCACAACGTTGATCGAGCGAACTAGCGCGTCGCGCATAGATAAGCTGCCACTGTGCTTAGGGCTATAGTTTTTAACCTCGTAGCCATCAACGACAAACTTCGAGTCTACATAGCTTTTATAGGGTGAGAGACCTGTCGCGATCGCCGTAGTGTAAACAAATGCCTTAAACGTAGATCCGGGCTGCCGTTGAGCCTGGGTAGCACGGTTAAACTGCCCTGCTAATGCTTCCTTGCCCCCTACCATCGCCATGATCTCACCCGTGCGGGGGTCAATTGAAACCAGTGCAGCCTGTGAAAAGCGCTGTGCTGAGCCGTAGCGCTCTACCCCTTGAGTAATGGTCTTCTGGGCTTCACTTTGGAGCTTAGGGTTCAGGGTTGTCTCAACTGTTAGCCCGCCTACCTCTAGGTCTTCAGCGCTGACATAGTTGGGCAACTCTTGCTGAATGTAGGACGTGAAATACGGTGTCCCGCTGTCGAGGTTGCGGGGTTGGCTAGGCTTGAGGGTAATAGATTTAGCCATCGCAGCCGTTTCTTCGGCTTTAGTGATGAAACCCGCTTCCACCATGCGAGCCAGCACAACGTCTCGGCGCTGCGTGGCAGCCTCTAAATCCACTAAGGGGGAAAACTCGCTAGGAGCCGGAGCCAAACCCGCAATCATTGCGATTTCGGGTAGGGTAAGCTGATCGACCGACTTGCTAAAATAAATCCAGGCAGCATCGGCGACACCGTAGGCACCCGAACCTAGATATACCAGATTTAAGTAGCGCTCTAGAATCTGCTGTTTTGTTAATTCTTGCTCCATTTTGTGAGCCAGCAGGGCTTCGCGCAGCTTTCGATCTAGGGTTCGCTCTTGCCCTAAAAATACAATTCGCGTTACCTGTTGAGTAATAGTGCTGGCACCTTCGATCACTTCTCCAGCCGTAACGTTGGCTAGAGTGGCACGGGCGATCGCCTTGTAATCTACACCGCCGTGCTCGTAAAAATTTTTGTCTTCCGATGCAATGAAGGCTTCAATAAACAGCGGTGAAATTTTGTCAATTTTGAGCTTCTCACGAGTGGCTGGCCCTAACTGTTGCAAAATCGAGCCATCGGCAGCCTTAATTGTCAGCGAGCCATCTCGCTCGTAGTTGAGTGCATCCTGCGGGTTGGGCAATGTGCTTTGAATCTGTCGAACCGTTGTGTAACCCGCAGTGCCTACACCACCCATGCCAGCCAGGGCAGCCATAGCTACCCAGGCGTACCACTTGCGATACAACGGCGTAAACGGCTTAAGAATCGGCTCAGGGAAGGAGGGTTTAGAAGGTAGCGGCTCAGCCAGGGGTAAATCGAACCCAGTCGGTAGCGTCGATTGTGCCCCATTGAGGGCTGTATCGTTGCCATTGAGAGCAGCCTGGGTGGATTGTTCTGATGGCGATTTTACAACTCCTCCGTTTTCCTGAGCGCTGGAACTAGATCGTTCTGATACCCGTTGCACCTGATGAGCATCGCCAGTTTTAACTAGCGAATGGAGTCTTGCAAAAAAACCAGTCACGTCTATCCTCCCACGCCATGAACCAACCCAAAGTTCTATTCTGCACTGTAGCTTTACCAACCTTGTTGGTCAGGCTTGGTTAATTTTTCAAGCTTACAGCAAGTAGCAGAATTCTTGTCTTCAACACCGTAGCAAGTTAACCCCTGTAGATGAACCCCTGCATATGCTTTTGCTGCCAAACCTTACACTATTTCCCGGTTGCACGTCTACCCAGGGACGAGAGTAGAGCCTGTAGATGCTTTGGCTACCAAACCCTACACTCTAAGTTTTCAGGTAATTTTTCTGGGAGCATGCCACCTTTGTGTCCCTCACCCTTTTCATGTATGCCGAAGGCTTTAAGACCTCTTGCAAAAAGGGAGAGGGACTTTAATCTCCCACTTTATCTTTGGTTAATTTCTCTCAACTCAGTCAAGTTCAAACAAGAGCTTAACTCATATTGACATGACTTGAACGTTTGCGGCGTAAGGCAACCCCTGTGTTATGTAAGGCGATCGCCGAGCAGTCCAAACTCTTGCAGTGCGGGTACAAAATTGTGGTTTTCGTGGTTAGAACGGCTGAGCTTGATCAGGGCAAACCGTTGGAGCGGCAGTAGACCAGCCCACTGTTCTACAGTCAGGACTAGATTAGCTTTTTGTGCCATTGTCTGAACGCTGTCTGGAATGGCAGTAGTAATCTGCCATTCGGGTTGGGGATTGATTGGTAAGTTGGCGGGGCGATCGCCTCCATGTTGTACGACCAGTTCGTGCAGCATAGCGCCATAAACCTGCTGTGCTGCGGCATCTTCACAGGAAAAGTTCACTAAAACTTGTCGCTCTGACAGCGTAAAGCGATTCCAATCGGCCAGTTTTAGCTTGATGCCACAGTGGTCTAGGTTATAGCGAACCTGCATGGGAATGCAGCGCAGGGAGTCAGCGAACTCAATTTCAAATTGAAACAGATGAGCCATAAACGTTCAGAGATCTATCTTGGCTTTGGAAATCGCTAGTCCTAAACTTGATGATGTTTTTTTGAAGTGCGGGCAAAGTCGCGCTTCAAAAAATCATTACATCGGTACAACTACCCGGAAAGCTAATTTTTTCTCATATTGGCAACGGTCATATATCAGTCCTAAATGATTTGGGAGATGGGTTGTCATAGACGTTCTATTATCTATCTAAAACTCGATCTTTATTCTTAGCATCTACATCTGTCGCTACAACGCTGTAGGCCATCTGACGATTAAGAACCGCCGCAGCGCGCAGCTCTAAATCGTCAACCTGGTTTTACTAATAGGACTTACGCACCTGACACGAAAATCTACATCTATCCCAGCGCACTTCAAAAATCGGTAATGTAGATGGGCGTAATTAAATATAAAACCTTAAAAGTCTGCGCCGCCCGCTGCGCGGGCGGCGCAGACTCCTAGAATCTTGTTTTTATTTAGGTTGAACTATTTAGTGGTATTGATGTAAGGGATTTTTTGATGGGCGGGCTTTGCCCGCCCATCAAAAAATCCTTACCAATTTAGGACTACCCAAAAATCATTACAAGTTTAGAACTACTGAATCTTCAACATGAGAATTGCTGCATGAGAATTGCTGCATGAGAATTGCTACGGCGTGAACCGCTCGGTAGCACTCTAGACCCGTTAGTTTATTTGGTTTATTTGTTTGCAAAGGCAACCGAAACGCTCCATGAAATTGGCAGGCGGGTAAGATTTAGCGTAAACATGGGCAAGCTAGGAGGCATTATCTTATTTTTAGGCGGCTGAGAGCGATCGCCCGGTTATTTCAATAGAGTACTCTCTGGACAGAGCACTCTCTGGATGAAATGGGACAAAAGGCGTGATGATCACACTGAATCTTAGGGGAGTAGGCATGCATTCAGTTAGAAAAATGGTTCTGGTAGTTGGGGTTGCGGCTGTTTTGACGGGGGTTCCTACGGTAGCGCGATCGCAGTCTCTCCTCTTACTGACGCAGGCCACAGCTCAAGAGTTTTATGACGATGGCGTAGAAAAAGTAAACGATGGCGATTATAGCGGTGGCGTTGAAGCTTTAAATCAGGCCATTGTGCTCGACCCCAATAACGGTGCAGCCTACGCCTTTCGGGGCTTTGCCCTGGCCGCCTTGGGAGAACCTGAGGCAGCGATCGCCGATTACAGCCGTGCCATTGAGCTAAACCCGACCTATGCCCCTGCTTACACCAATCGAGGTGTGGCTTACTACCGACAGGGAAATTTGTCAGCGGCGCTGCAAGATTTAACCCAAGCCACTCAACTGAATCCAAGTTCTGCTGAAGCCCACTTATATCGGGGGACAGTGCTGGCTGCATCGGGCGATGCGTCTGGAGCCACATCGGAGTTTGACCAGGCGATTCAGCTTCAGCCTAACTATCCAGAAGCCTATATGCAGCGGGGCATAGCGTACGCCAGCAGCGGCAACCACGACGCAGCGATCGCCGATTATGACAAAGCGATTGATTTGCGTGACGACTATGCCGAAGCCTACGTTAACCGGGGGATGTCTCAATTTTCTCTGGGCCAAATGGAACCTGCCTTGTTTGACTTTAACGAGGCCGTCCAGTTAGACGAAAATTCTGCCGTTGCTTACTTCAATCGGGGGTTTGTTGCCTCAACGCTGGGCGATCGCCGTGCCGCCTATGCCGACTTTAGTCGCGCCCTACAGCTCAACCCCAACTACGCGCAAGCATATCTCAATCGAGGTGTGGTGATGGCTGCTGCTGGCGACGCGCCCGGTGCCCTGAGCGATCTCAACCAAGCGATCGCGCTGACTCCTGACTCTGCCATTGCCTACAAAACGCGAGGCGATGTGCAGGTGCAAGCGGGTAACCCAACCGCTGCGATCGCCGACTACACTCGCGCTATCGGCATTGATTCTCGCGATCCCGCTGCTCTCATCGCTCGTGCTGAAGCGCGCTTGACTCAAGGCGATCCGGATGGCGCTCATCAAGATTTAACACAAGCGATTTCCCTGCGCCCCAATGACCCAGTCGCGATCGCCAAACGAGGCGCTGTTCGCAATCAGCTAGGAAATTTTCGAGGAGCTACCACTGATTTTACCCAAGCCCTGCAATTAAATTCCCAAGATGCTGATGCGCTCTACGGTCGAGGGCTAGCACGGGTGCAGTTGGGCGATCGCCAGGGAGCATTAGCCGATTTGCGGCAGGCGGCAGATTTATACCGTCAGCAAAGCAAAGCTGAAGGGTATCGCAATGCGATCGCCCAGATTATTGCGCTGCAATAAGTTAGGCACCCTTGAAAGCCGGATTTGAAACCTTGCACGGACGGCACAGGGCTTTAAATCCGGCTTTGCTGTCTCTCACTCGTCTTCGTCTTCTTTTAGTTCTGGCGATGACGCGATTAACATATACGGTTGAAATATCGTACGGCCATTTTTGCTCAAAGGAGCCGTATTGTGAGCCGTGGCACCACTCACCGCAGCCACAGATTGGGGTAAATTGGCGGCTGAATGGCACAGTAGGGTTAAGACGCAAGAACAAGCAGCTAGAGAGATCAAATCTAGTGTTTTGGTCGATAGCCGTTCTGCATAAACAGCAACGGCGGCCTCGGGCAGCCGAGAACGACGAAAAGGGGACAGAGGGGATTTATAGCGAGACCGCCGCTGTAGTTTGATCAATTGACTCATCTCTTGCACAACATCCGTCCTTAACACTAACGTCTTGTACCAATCTGTAGACTACCCAATTCTCCAACTTGTTCGCACAAAACTTAAAAACTGCTGGGAGTCTGGAAATCTTTTACTAGGCTTCTGGTATGACTAGCTTCGCCACTTCGCCAGGAAAGCATTCCTATCATCGCTGTAGCCCATATAAGCTGTAGCCCATATAAATAGTATGACAACTCTTTACAATGCAAGCGTTTACGATCGCACTCGTACCATAGGCAGCTTTTGGGAAACAACGGTTGAGCCAGTTAATCTGTCTCATTACTCACCTCTAACTGAGGATCAAACCTGTGACGTGGCCATTATTGGGGCGGGTATTACAGGGCTATCGGCGGCGTTACACTTGGCTCGCGATCGCCAGCTTCAGGTACGGGTACTAGAGGCGGGGGTGCCCGCTTGGGGAGCATCGGGGCGCAATGGTGGCTTCTGCTGCATTGGGTCTACCCGACTAGACTATGAGGAATTATTAACCCGGTTTGGACGGCAAGAAACCCGTCGCTATTTTCAAGATCAGCGCGATGCGGTAGACCTAGTGCGGCAGCTCGCCAGCGAAGAAGGAATCGAGATTGATGCCCAAGGCGAGGGGGAAATTGTCTCTGCCCACACACCAACGCGGCGGGCGGCGCTGGCAGCCGCGTATGGGTTTCTCACAGAGGTAGCTGAGTATCCCTGTAAGCTGTGGTCGCGGGAGGAAATGGCAGAGCACGCCTTCCGCAGTCCCGAAGCGCATGGGGCGCTGTGGGTGGGGGTAGGATTTGGGTTGAACCCGATGAAGTACAGCCGGGGACTGGCAGCCGCCGTCCTGCGGCGGGGTGGCACCATCCATGCTCATACTCCCGTGCAAGCCTGGGAAAAAACAGGAGAGTGGCACCTATTGCAGACTCCTGGAGGTACCTTGCGGGCAAGGCAAGTGATTGTAGCCACCAATGGCTATACCGAAGACAACCTGCATCCGTCACTGAGCGATCGCCTGTTACCTACCCTTTCCAATATTATTACGACCCGTCCGCTTACCTCGGCAGAACTAGACTCTCAAGGTTGGCGGACTCAAACCCCGGTATACGATACCCGCAACTTGCTATTCTATTTTCGGCTGTTGGCCGATGGTCGGTTTCTGTTTGGTAGTCGTGGGGGCACCGTAGGCAATGAAGCTGAGGGCGATCGCCATCGAGACTATATGACTCGACGTTTGGGCGAAATTTTCCCGGCCTGGAAAGAGGTGGAGATCACGCATTTTTGGAATGGGCTAGTCTGCATTTCGGCTGCCCTCACCCCCCACATCAACACCGTACCAGACGATCCCAGCGTGTTTTATGCCCTCGCGTATCATGGAAATGGGGTCGCCACAGGCACCTGGAGCGGTCGCGCAGTCGCGCGTTTGGTAGCAGGGACTCATTCTCCAACTGACCTCTGCTCAGTTTTTCGCCAACCGCTTAAGCGCTTCCCTCTGCCTGCACTCCGCATCTGGTATCTGCGCGGTGCTTACGCTGCCTATCACCTCAAAGACACGCTTCCGATTAGATAGCTCTCTCTCTATCAGGCAGTTAACCTTTGACAGAATGATTACACTGGTCTCTACCTTGGTAGTGGCATTGATGTAAGGATTTTTTGATGGGCGGGCAAAGCCCGCCCATCAAAAAACCCTTACCAATTTAGGACTACCCTGCCTTGTCCTCTAGTCAGCTTTCTGGGGGATTTTTCCATACCTCCGCCCCTTGGCAGACTCGACCGTCAACCTACCTGCCCCACAGGGTCGAATCCATCCGCGCTTCCAACTCTGCTGGGTATTCGCCTGTATCGACTGCTGCCCGGATGGGTTTTATTTCTCCCCACGAAACCAGTTCTAAATAGGTGCGTGCTGCTCCTAAAACTTTTCCAGTCGTATCAAATATCTCTAGCCAGCCGTCGTCGCCATCGGTTGTAACCCGGATCACATAGGTGTCTTGATCGGCGATCGCTACCCGCGCTAGGGTGACCGATCCCCAATCCTGCTGCATAACGTATTCATCGTAGAATTTGTAAGCATCTAGTACCCGCTGCGGAATCCCGTCTCGGTTCTGCGCCACTTGCAGCGGGGTTAGGAGATTCTGGCACAGGGATAATGGAATATTCGTTTCCTGCCCTTCACAGTATGCCGTGTATTTTTTTTGCCAATAGGCTTTGAGTTCGCTTTCGCAAAACTGGCGTACGCGCTCTGCCGAGTCATCCACCGTATGATGTGCCATTTTTTTGCCTATTTTTGCCTATTGTTTTGTAACATTTGACTGAATAACGTGAACCTGACACTTTGAGCCGCGATTCCCTATGGATAGGCTCAGACCAATTTTCAGTGATGATGGCTTTTTATACTAGATTTCTATGCCTCAAGTTTCATTAACTGAGCTAATCGCCGCCGCTTGTGGAGGAGATGCGCTGATCAGCTTTCCGACTGATACAGTTCCGGCGCTGGCGGCTCGACCCGATCGCGCGGAGCTAATTTTTGCGGCTAAACAGCGCAGTCAAACCAAACCATTAATTTTAATGGGAGCCAGCCTAGACGATTTGTGGCCTTATGTGGCGGGAAGTAAGGACGAGCGCAGCAGTTGGCAGGCGATCGCAGATCGATATTTTCCGGGGGCGCTAACGCTAGTGCTACCCGCTAGCGATCGCCTGCCGCCCAATATGAATCCCACTGACCCGACCAGCATTGGAATTCGAGTTCCCAACTGTGCGATCGCCTGTCAGATTTTGGCAAAAACAGGGCCACTAGCGACAACCAGCGTGAACCTTTCTGGACAACCTCCCTTGCTATCGTTCGATGAAATTAATACCCACTTTCCCCAAGTATTAACGCTTTCAACGGCTGACATAGAAGCATGGCAGAATTCAGCTCAAGACGGTGTCAGCAACCATTCCAACCTGGGAGTACCTTCAACAGTGGCACGCTGGCATGGCACAGGATGGGAGATTTTGCGGCAGGGTAGTGTCGTATTTTAAGAAACCACGTAAAAACCACCTAATTAGGACTTACGCAGTTGAATGAATTTGCGGGCGCTGAGCGCCCGCAAATTCATTCAACTTTCTTGTTTTTGTGTGTGAGGTGCGTAAGTCGTACTAATGTTAACTTGGATTAAGGATTGATTAAGTCAAGATAGGCTAGAATAGCAATCCGCTAATTCGTTGATGTGGAAATTACCGCCCATTAACCTGTGTCACGCCCCACCCAGGGGCGCGTTTCATTTAATTCACTTCCCGTTGGGCAACTGGTTCGCGATCGCCAGCCAACGCGTTTGAATTCTAGTAAACGGGTCTTGCTAGCGCCGTTTGCACCGCAGATATAGCGGTAGCCATGATCAATAGGACGCCTCCCTGTCATTCCCGCGCAGGCGGGAATCCATCTGCTCGATAGGTGCGGGGGTGGATTCCCGTCTGCGCGGGAATGACGCTGGCATGTCCTAAGCTTCATGACTATGGCTATACCAGGAGCGTTTGAATACTTTAGTTTAGGCATTTTCTGTATGAAAAAGACCTCAAAAAGCAAGTTAAAAGTTTTACCGAGACCTACCGAAACCATCACCCTGGGTGAGTATGCTCATCAGACTATTCATGAGCAATTTCACCAGATGATCAAGCAGGAGAAGCACGTCTTAGCAGACAAAGATCCCGAGCATTTACATCAGATGCGTGTGGCTAGCAGACGTTTATATACTGCCCTGCAAGTTTTTGATAGTGTCATAGAGCTACCCAAACCTGCCCGTGCTCAACAGGTGCGCTCCCTCACTAAAGTTTTGGGAAAGCTGCGCGACCTGGATGTGCAGATCGCCACCCTTGAGACCGATTATCAACCTGATCTAGAGCCACAGGAACAAGCCTCTATTGAGCAAGTGCTGACAGTACTGAAACATAAACGCCGCAAAGCACTAGCAGGAACCCAAGACGTTTTGGCGCGATCGCGCTATCAGGATTTAAAGCTGGCCTACAACGCTTGGCTAGGCGCACCCTGCTTTACCCCCTTGGCTCAACTGTCTGTCGTCACCGCCCTGCCCGATCTGCTTAGCCCCTTGCTGTCAATCTTGCTGCTCCATCCGGCGTGGCTAATTGCCACCGAAAACCTGTCTGACGAAACCATGCCTATTTTGCATGACCTGCGGAAAGCGTGTAAGCATGTACGATATCAAGCCGATTTTTTCGTGTTGTTTTATGGGGACACCTTTAAGTCTTGGGTCGCTGGGATGCGATCGCTGCAAGATAGTTTAGGTAAACTGCAAGATATCCAGGTGCTACAAGAGCTGTTGGCCGAAATTTTGCCTAAAGGGACAGAATTGGTGGGATTAAATCAAGCCATTCAACAGCACCAGCAGCACATTTTGAGTGGCTGGAACACTCTTCGGCAGCACTACTTAGAGCGATCGCTGCGTTATCAGATGCACAAGATGTTGCTCAACCCAACGGCTGAGGAATAATTTTGCACAAAAATATCAAGTTAGACGCGTTGCGCCGTACAACCAGGCGCTAACTCAATATGCCAATTTACGTATTTTGGGGTGAAGACGACTTTGCGTTGCAGCGGGCTGTAATGGAACTGCGCGATCGCACTCTAGACCCGGCGTGGTTAAGTTTTAATTTTGACAAGATTTTTCCAGACCAGGCGGATGGAATAATTCAAGGGCTAAATCAAGCGATGACACCGCCGTTTGGCATGGGCGATCGCCTGGTATGGCTAGTAGATTCCACCGTATGTCAGCGCTGTTCAGAAGAGTTATTGTCAGAGCTAGAGCGCACCTTGCCCGCCCTACCCGACAGTACGGTGCTGCTGCTGACCTCAACAGGCAAACCCGACGGACGAATTAAATCGACTAAGCTGCTGCAAAAGCACGCAGAAATCAGAGAATTTGCCGCGATCTCTCCCTGGAAAACGGATCAGTTGATGCAGCGCGTGCGGCAGGTATCGCAGGAAGTAGGAGTCAAGCTCACTAACAGTGGCGTACAGCTATTGGCAGAGGCCGTAGGCAACGATACCCGCCAACTCTATAACGAATTAGAAAAGCTGTACCTGTATACGGGCGGCTCAAAACAACCAATCGGCGAGGCGGCGATCGCCACTTTAGTAACCGCATCCACCCAAAACAGCTTGCAGCTTGCCGCCGCCATTCGCCAGGGCAACACTGCCGCTGCGATTGAACTCGTTGCCGACTTATTCAACCGTAATGAACCCGCTCTTCGGATTGTGGCAACCTTAATTGGCCAGTTTCGTACCTGGCTATGGATTAAACTGATGACCGAAGCGGGTGAACGAGATGAACGGGCGATCGCCACCGCCGCCGACATCCCTAACCCCAAACGAGTTTACTACCTACAACAAGATGTCAAACCTCTTTCGCTTCAGCACCTACAACGTAGCCTGCCCTTGTTGCTAGAACTCGAAGTGGGGCTAAAACAAGGCGCAAATGACCTCGTTTTGATGCAAAGTAAAGTGATTGAGCTGTGTCAAGTGTTCAAGCGGTGATTTCCACTTTCTTTTTCAAGAACTCTTCATTCCCGGAACTTCCCTCGCCTAAAATAATTCAGAGTAAACAAGCGTCTAAATTAATGCTTCTCGGTTAGACACTAAAACCCTTTAGTTTGCAGTTGGTTAGCCACTGCACACAAACCATGTTTTTTTTGGTGTTGCTAATTCTAGGTAGACATCTATTGTTGAGAGGCGCGCTGAACGAATCTCTCAATAGATCAGCCTATGCCATGACTAGGCAGTATCAGTAGTCTCACCGAACAGTATGTAGTTTATCCAGTTCTTCCAGGCTTGTTCAGATTAGCTATGATTCAGCTTTTTAATTCTTCACCGCTTTTTAGCATGAAACGATTTCTATCCTCTTCGCTGATAGTCGGTGCTGTTTCCGTTTCCGGACTGCTGCTCGGTATAGTGCCCGACCTCCAGCGCGACACCCTGTCGCAGAGTTTTAGCACTGTTGCTCATGCTCAAGCTGTGCCAGATCCACAAGTCCGCAGATACGCACAAACACTCTTAGATATTGAACGACTGCGACAAACAGCCAATCAACGAATTCAGAGCGTTTTAGGGTCTCAGGCACAAATTCCTGGTGATACTTGTAACGAACTCAATATTCGTAGTGTCCAGCGCGAGATTCGCCAGATCGTGGTAGATTTTTGCACTCAGTCATCTCAGGCGGCAGGGCAAAACCAGCTCTCAACCAGCGATTTCAATGCTATGACTGAATCTCTACCTAGCAATCCTGACCTCGCAAATCGAATTCGGCAAGAAATGATTCGGATTCAGCAAACCCGATCTCGGTAATCCTATGGCTCGTTTTCTCCCTCACACTCTGCAAATGCAAATCACGCGAATGTTCCAAGATGGGCAATCGTTTTTTGCCACAACCAAAGTGCATGACTGGCTGCAAGATCGCAACGAAGATCCTACGCAATACGATGTCTTGTTTCACCAGCGCCCTGCCCCCCCCAATTCGGGTCTGGTGATGGTTATTGAGATCGAGCTACGCCGTAAAGATGGCAAGCCCGTAGACGAGTGGTTGCAGAGCGAGGCAAATCGGCAAGGATAAGCCACAGACTGGCTAGCCTGGAGAGCTACCTAAATGGGTCTGAGCCAGAGGGCTAGGTTTCTTACATAGGTGTGAATGTCTTTGAGGGCTTGGGGGTTTTGAGCCATGCCGTTGCCTGGAGGTTCATCAACGAACGTAGGACAACCCATCGCGGTATCCCAGTTGTAGTCGGCAAAGTGATGAAACGTAGATTGGGCAACGAGGCGACCGGGTGCAGATGTGTTGGAACCGCTGGGGCGATCGCCTGCTACTACCAGGTTAAAGTCTCGTCCGGTGACTGCGCTCTTGCCAATGGCGATCGCTTGAGCGTGGGATAGGCCAGCCGGAACCCCCACTGCACCTTCATGGGGATGGGACGGGAAGAAGGCGATCGCCTCACCTGTCGCCGTTTTTAGCAAGTCGTGCAGGGGCTGCACAGGCGTGATGGTTTGGTAATCACCGTTGCGGCCAGAGTGGTAATTGGGATACGAAATATAGGTCGTGTATGGATCATCGATACAGCATCGCGTTTCGTCGGGGTCGGGATTTTGGCTATGAAAATAGTGGAATGCGCCAACCTCACCCAGCGGCAAAAGCGAGATGCCCATATCTTGATGATCGCGGGTTGTAAATAGCCCACCTCCCTGTTGATAAAACCGCTGGATGCCCGCACCATCGTCAGCACTAAGACCCTCTCCTAGATCAAGGGAGAATAGCCACAGCTCATCAAAATCGGCGCGATCGAGGGTACTCAAAACCGGGTCGTTGCCTGTGTTATCGGGGTGGCGATCGCGTGCCGTGACCGCGCAGAGCGGATTTCCTGCTTCGTCTTTAAGCGATGCTAAGTAGCTGCAAAGCAGTGAAAATCGATTAATACACCAGTCATTTTCAGCAGGCAGTAAGGTCGTTTGCAGCAGAATTCGAATTGGGGAAAGCACGGGTTTCTCGTCTTGCCTGTAGGTTTAGGCTGATCAAGGCTCAAGCGCTATTGAACCATTGATAGCTCATTCACTATCTTAATGTCGCCTCGACAAACCGAGCGCAATAGACGATTAACAGCACGCAGTTCTTCGTCTGCCAACGATTCCGCTAGAACGGCAGCCATGAGTCCATACCGATCTGCCAGGGTCAGAATGCCAGTGGTGCTTGCTTGGGCAAATAGTTCTGCGATCGCACCGGGTAGCAAGTCAATATGCATAATCATGGGAGTGACGATTTTCAAAAGCGTAACAAACAGCACCTCTCGGATACTTCTAATATCCTTGTTTTGAAGACTGTTTCAAGTGATACAAAGGAGGCTTTTGCGTGATTGTTTGCA
>JBBQFG010000056.1:0-22759 GCA_038321765.1 Elainellales cyanobacterium | reverse complement strand
CTATAGCAGCCGCCAGTTAGGTTAGGACGCCAAACGGAGAACATGCTCCATGGCTTCTCGTAACGTATCAAAGTTGTCTAGCTGCTTTCGGATCCGACTTTTCAGCCAAGACCAGCAGCGTTCAATCTTGTTAAAGTCTGGAGAATACGGTGGCAGATACCAGATTTCACAGCCCGCTGCTTGCACCAAGGACTCTAGCCGACCACCCTTGTGAAAGGTGGCATTGTCAATGACTAATTTTTGCCCAGGTCGCAGGACAGGGACTAAGCAAGTTTCCAGCCAGATTTCAAACACCGTGCGGTTGCAGGCTCCTTCAATCGTAAAGGGCGCGAGCAACTGCTGGTTGCAGAGCGCCGCAATCATATTCACCCGAGTGCCACGCGTCCCCGCCTTCAAGTCGTAGAGCCGTTCACCTTTGGGGCTATAGCCATAACCATATTGGTCACGATGATCCATCCCGGCTTCATCGGCGTAGACCAGATCGAGCGGATCCACAGTCGCCAGTTGAGCCTCAAACGTGGCGCGTTTCAGCGCATCGCGTTCTCGATACCCGTACGTCTTTTTTTTCGTGTAAAACTAATCTTTTGCAACGCTCGACTGATCGTTCGGTCGCTGATCGCGCCGTCCCACAAGGCTGCTAGTTCCGGCTGGGTCAGGTCAGGGTGAGCCTCGACGAACTGCTGAAACGCTTTCCAGTCAGTGATTTTATGACTATGACCAGGATGCGGATGCTGTTTGGGCTGAACATCCCCCGTGGCCGCCTTCTGCTGGAACCAGAGGTTGATGGTATTGCGACTGATCTGAAAGACTGTGCTGGCTTCACAGCGTTTCATCCCATCCTGCTCAATCGCTGCCATGACTTTGCAGCGGAGGTCGTAACTGTAAGGTTTTGCCATCGGTGCTACTCGCGCGGAATGCCTTAGCTTACGTTCTAATCTGTATGGCGGCCGCTATAACTCAAGAAAAATAAAAAGCTTGCTGTGAATGGCAGCGTCTCTGCCCATTCACAACAAGCTCCAGCGATAACTGTTCATCGCAAAATTCTTATCGCATAGTGACAAACTCTTCGGCAGAGCTGGGGTGAATGCCGACGGTGGCATCGAAGTTGGCCTTGGTTGCACCCATTTTGAGAGCGATCGCCACCCCCTGGATAATCTCTGCTGCATGACTGCCTACCATGTGTGCGCCCAAGATCTTGTCTGTAGTTTGGTCAACGACCAGCTTCATCATGGTTTTCTCGTCTTTACCTGGCAACACGTAGTACATAGAGCGGAAGCGACTGCGATAGACTTTGACTGCATCTCCATATCGCTCGCGTGCTTCCGCTTCCGTCAACCCAACTGTTGCCGCTTCGGGGGTGGTAAAAACGGCAGTTGGCACATTTTCATAGCTCATAATCCGCGAATTTCCGCCAAATACGGTATCCGCAAAGGCGCGACCTTCGTTAATCGCCACTGGTGTCAGGTTGATATTGTTTGTACAGTCACCTACCGCATAGATATTTTCTACGCTAGTGCGGCTATACTCATCTACAACCACTGCTCCACCGTGTGACTTAACGCCAGCTAAGTCTAGACCTAAATGTTGAGTATTGGGCTTACGACCAACTGCTGCCAAACTAACAGCATCCGCAATCACCGTGTCGTTTGAGCCATCTTCACGCCCTACGGTAACCGTGACATCTGTATCGCTTTTCTCGATCGCAATCAGTTGAATGTTGTTGAGCAAGCGAACTCCGTGATTAACCATGCCCTGTTGAATTTCAGTGCGTAGATCATCATCAAAGCCACGCAAAATTTTGTCACCCCGAATCACTTGGGTAACCTCTGTACCTAAACCGTTCAAGATACAAGCAAATTCTGATCCAATGTACCCGCCTCCTAAAATCACCATCCGTTTTGGCTGTTGCTTTAGGTTAAAAATGTCGTCCGAGGTGATGGTATGTTCAATACCTAAAATCGGTGGCTTTACCGGATGCCCACCAACAGCAATCAGAATTTTGTCAGCCGTTACCTGTCTTGTCGAAGCAGCACCATCTTCATGATGATCAATGACGACTGTGTGTGCATCTAAAAAGGTGCCTCGCCCTGTTAAAAGTTCAACCTGAGAGTTATTCAGCATCGTCTGGTAGATGCCATTCAGACGAGTTACTTCAGCATTGACGGCTGTGATCATTTTGTCCCAGTCGAGCGAACTCTCAACACTGCTCCACCCGTAGCCTTGAGCGTCGCTAAACAGCTCAGGAAAATGGGAGGCATACACCATCAGTTTTTTAGGAACACAGCCTCGGTTAACGCAGGTTCCCCCTAAACGATCGAACTCAACAATTCCGACTTTGGCACCATATTGTGCTGCCCGTCTGGCCGCTGCAATGCCACCAGAACCAGCACCAATCACCAATAAATCAAAGTCATAGCTCATAGTTTTACCTCTAAGCGATACGGAATTGTGCGATCGCTAAATTCTGATTAATAAAGGCAAAGGAAGTCTGCATTCATTGCACTCCCTTTGCCTAAGTCGTGGTAATTCAGATTCTGGTGCAGAACCGTGAATCCATCGCTTAACTAGACCGAATTAATTAACCAATAAAGGCTAAGGGAGCGGCGACCTCTTCTACCCGTGGAGTGCCCTTAAGAGATGCCAAAACGGTATCCGCATCAGACACTTCAAACGGATCGATGGGGCAGTTGTCGCCAAATTCTTGCTCTACAAACATCTTCTCAATTTGACCATCATTCACGATCATAGCGTAGCGCCAAGACCGCATTCCAAAACCCAGATTAGACTTGTCAACTAGCATCCCCATTTTGCGGCTAAACTCACCGCTACCGTCGGGCAGCAAAAAGACGTTCTTCGCACCTTGCTGCTTGCCCCACTGGAACATGACAAAGGCGTCATTAACTGACAAGCAAATAATTTTGTCTACACCTTGCGCCACAAACTCGTCGTATAGCTCTTCGTAGCGAGGCAAATGAGTAGATGAGCAGGTAGGGGTGAATGCGCCTGGTAGTGCAAAAAGCACAACTTTCTTTCCGCCAAAGATTTCTTGGGTGGTTAAGTCTTGCCAACGGTAGGGGTTTGACCCAGGTACAGACTCATCTCGGACGCGGGTCTTAAAAACGACATCGGGTACGCGATTGATAGCTGACATGTTTACCTCTTTGTGAAATGTAGTGGTTGATCTTAGCTGTGGCCTCTATAAGTCAGAATAATTCTGATTTAATAAGAAGTCAATATTAATATTAAACTAAATCTAAAATTTCTTCTAAAGTAGGTGGCGCTTCCTAGAGACAAGGCATTACACTGATTAAGACAGCGTTAATAAAATAAGACAGCGTTGATAAAGTAAAAACGTAGCGAAGAGCATGCAGCATCAATCAAACGCAATTGTTCAAACCCTTAAATCTAAAGGATTGCGGGTTACGCCGCAGAGGTTTGCAGTGTTTGCGAATCTGCTTACTCGCACCGATCACCCAACGGCTGAGCAGATTCAGACCGCTCTCAACCGCGACTATCCCGTGTCATCTCAGGCTACGGTTTACAGTGCATTGCAAGCCCTTCGGGACGTGGGGCTTGTACGCGAAGTTCTCCTTGAGGAGGGCGTATCGCGCTATGACGCTAATGTTGACCCACACCATCACTTCCGCTGTCGTCAATGTGCTGCCATTGAGGATATTGCCTGGAACACGTTTCAAAGTATTGACTTACAACGGTTGCGCCCTGGTCTACAGGGAGAGGCGTATGAGTTGACTGTTCAAGGATTGTGCGATCGCTGTAGTGAATGAAGCTGTAGCAAATGAATAGGTATTGCTTAATCTAGCGACAGAACCAAGTGGCGATCGCCTTTCCCCTTTATGAGTCTTGTTAAGTAGTTCAACCTAAATAAAAACCAAATCCTAAAACCCTACGCCGCCCGCGCAGGGTTTTAGGATCTTATATTTACTTAAGCCCACCTACTTAACGTATCTAATTCTGCAACGATGCTAATTGAACTAATCAGAGCTACTAAGGTGAAAGAGTAGATTTCTAACTTCTTACATCTCTGGCTCAGATTATGGTTCATTACGCTTTGCACAATTTGCACAACACCAATTTGCACAACACAGAGGTCAAACGCCCCCGCCGAGTTTGGCCAGTGGCATTATTAGCTACAGTAATGCTTGGTGCAATTCAACCTTCCACAACGGCAATTTCCCAGACCTCAGTAACACTTAGACCCCAAGTCAGCCAGCCTGAGCAAGAGGTATACCCAACGCGACCTCCTCGCTCTGTGATTCGGCAAGTTCGTCGAGATCTGGCAGAGCATCTCAACGAGCAAGCCCGTCGCTTACAAATGATCAGCTTTAGCCGAGAAACCTGGTCTGATAGCTGTCTGGAACTGGGAGCTTATAACGAGCGCTGCGCTGGGACAACTGTAGAAGGTTGGCGAATTGAATTAAGTAACGGTCAGCGCAGTTGGTTTTACCATACTGATACGACGGCTCAGGTGATCAAGCTGGAATCAATGGATGAGACGAGCTTGCCTCCAGAGGTGAGAGAACGTCTGATCCAAACCATAGCTCAACAAGAAAAAGTGCCTGCTGCTAGCTTGATTATTACTGAGTCCCAGCCCAGAACATGGGACGGCTGTATGGGAATTTTTGAACCAGAGCGTATGTGCACCATGATTGCTATTTCGGGCTACCGTGTCATTGTGGCGGGAGCAGATCAAAGCTGGGTCTATCACGTCAATCAGGATGGTTCCCAGATTGTGAAAAACGCCACCGCTAGCGGCAGCCAGGGTGGTTTAGTCCCAATTTTTATGCCTGACGATTTACCGCCCTATGGTGAACCAGAGGCCAATGTGGTGTTTCGGACGATTCAGTCGGGTGGATTAGCGGGCATGGTTTCAGAACGGTTTCTGACATCAGATGGTGTCATTTATCAACGCACGGGACGATTCAACTCTACTGGAGCAGATGATGCCGTGGTTGAAAAACGAATCTCTCAACAGCAAGTTCAACAGTTTCAACAAGTGTTGATGGAGCAAAAACTTCGTAATTTAGATGGACTTAGATATTTGAGTCAGGAAGCGTTTGCTGATTACCCAACGATTACAATTCAAGCCATGAATAGTAACGTTGAATATATTGATCTGCAAGAAGCAAATATGCCCCAAGCGCTACAGACGGTGATCACGACTTGGCAACAGCTATAACTTACACGCGCATCATTTTAATCAACGAGTTTTAACAGTATGAGCTGCTGTTAAAACTCGTTTTTTGTTATTCACGCCCTCAAAAAGGCATTCATGCAGGAGGTCTATTGACTGCTAGGGCGATCTAGACACGCTTCAGGCTGGCATTCAAGAAACTAATCGGGCGATCGCAGACGTTCGACAGCTAACGCAGGATAATCCAGACCAGCAGCAGCAGCTTGATGAGCTTGAGCCTCTCATTGCAAAAAGGCTGGCGTTAATGGGGGTTTAACCATGCAGCTTATCTCTAAATTCCTTGAAGGAACTGGTCAACGTGTTGCTCCCAGTAGGCTCTGTCCACGGTGACCAGTAAGTTGTGACCGACATTAGGAAAGATCACCAGTTGCTTAGAACCGCGCAAATTTTTAAAGATTTGGTTAATCTCTTCTACAGTAGTCCACCGGTCAAGTCGGCCATGTAGTAGCAGTGTAGGGCATTTCACATATGTGGCATAGGTCACTGGATTGTGAGTAAAGCCATTAAATTTGTGTTGTAGACTGCCCCACACAACGAGCAATTCTGCCATCGGAAAGCTAGGAACTCTGATTGCTTTCAACCGACTTCTAACCGCGTCTAGAAGTCGAGCAAACGGTAGCTCAAGGATAATAGCGTCGGGATTAATGGGTTCTTGAGCAACAGCTTTGAGGATTGCGGCGCTACCCATCGATACGCCATAGAGGATAAACGGACGTTTGAGTTCTAAGGAGTCTGCATAATTTATTGCCAGGGCAACATCTTGAGCTTCTCGTACCCCCAGGGTGGTGGTGTTACCGCTAGACCCTCCTACTCCTCGAAAATCAACCAGTAGCGCATCATAGTTTAAGGAGTGAAACACTTGGGCTGGAGCCAGAAGTTGTTTTGCTTTGCTGCCTGCGTTACCGGGAAATAGCAAGACGGTTCCGTTAGAGACAGAGTGCTGAACTGGGATAAACCAGGTTTCCAACCACTCAGTTGGATTGATTGGAATCCGTTGCGTAACGTATGCCAAGCCGAGGTCAGTAGGTCGCTTGGCACTGTCAGGTCTAGGAAGCCCTATCCCCCCATGTCTTGGAGAGCTAAAGTGAGTCAGACTGTACGCGCCAATGAAAGACAGACTGTTGAGAACTAGAAAAACAACTAGCACAAATTGACAAAAGTGCTTTTTTTTCCGCCGCAGGTTGATTCTCTTCAAGGGCTGCATCAGACTTGTGCTCACTGGTTTGCTAAGGTATATGCCTCAGAAATAAGAGCTGCTGAGATCATGCTCTTAGTTTACTAATGCAGAGAGCGATCGCCTCCTTAGGAATGAGAATTAAATAACTCCGCCATTCTTCTGTAGGGGCGAACGGCCGTTCGCCCCTACCAGCAATCAACTTCCCGATCTTAATTAAATCCATAATCCTTAGCAACAGCGGCGATCGCCCTTGATCGGGTTCAATACCGCTCCGTGTCTTATGCAGCAGGTTGACAGGTCACAACCCCTTCCTTTTGCGTATTTGCATTGGGATCACTCCCCATAGCGCGAACCGTCATGGTCGGCTCATAGCCGGGATAGCAACGCGCCAGCACAGTATTACCCGCGCGGGTCATGTACAGCACACTCACAGGTCTACCTCCCAAAACAGCGGGTACCAGAGTCGGTGCAGCAGCAGCAGTCGCTACAACCATAGGCTGGTTAGGAGTGGGCACTGACATCGCAGATAACCCAGGCTTTGCGCCTAAGGACTGTAAACATACGAGTACGAACGCTGTAATGATAGCCAAGACAGCAGACAGCTTAGTAGATTTGAACATTACCTAACCTTCATCCTTTTTATATGTTGGCTTGTGAACACAGCTCGGCGTTGCTGATTTTAGGGATAATTTTTTGGATGAGAGGGGCGCTGCGCGCCTCTCTCATCCAAAAAATTATCCCCAATTATGCTCCCTAGCCTTGCAATTGCATTAGAGCGATCGCAGAAATTGAATTAGCGCCGCGCGATCGCCTGCTGACATTAGCCGGAACGCCTCCTTTGCTGCTTCTGCTTCACCGCCGTGCCAGAGAACGGCCTCTTCCAGCGTGCGGGCACGACCATCGTGCAGATAGCCAGAATAGGGCAGCACCGTTTGCACTAGCCCAATTCCCCACAGGGGCGGGGTGCGCCACTCCTCTCCAGACGCTTGAAAATCGGGGCGACCGTCCGCTAACTCTTTTCCCATGTTATGGAGTAGCAGGTCAGTGTATGGCTGAATGGTTTGGTTGACTAAAGCCGGAATCTCGTGGTTGCCAGTCTGGAGCTGAACCACATGACACGCTGCACAGTTGGCAGTAGTAAACAGACGTTCACCCCGCTGCACCGTTGGATCATCCAATAAAGTACGGGCAGGAACAGCTAGCGTTTGCACATAAATAGCCGCTGCCTTTAGAATGGCCGCGTCAATGTCTTGGCTGCCATCTACCGCCGGAAACAGCGGATTTGTCACTCCCATATCATTGACATAGGCGGCGGCTGACTGCTGCAACAGGTTGGGTGTGTTGGCTTTCCAGCCAAATTTACCCAGCACCTCCGTTTGCTTCACCACATCCCAGACGCGATTGGGGCGACCGGAAATACCATTGCGATCGCCATCTTCTGGGTCAGCCCTCCGTAAAATCTCGGCATCTGGAATTGCCTCTAACAAACCCGCACCAAATACGGGTGGCGGAATTCGATTAGAACTCATGACACCCTGATCAAGGGGTGTGCCATCTAACCGAGACAGTTGCAGTTGGGGCGATCGCAGTGAATAGGGTGTGCCATCCCCATAGGTACCTTGGCGCTGCTGCCACACAATCTGCACCACAGCTTCAGGGGCATAGCCATATACGCCTTGCTCCTGAAGCTGTGTGCCAATTCCTGCTACAGGTGGAGCATTTTCGTTTGGCACATCGGGTTCTAACGCATGGAACTGATTCGATGGAATTGGACGATTTGCCTCAGCTCTCAACTGACTGACGCGCACCACCCGCTGCCCTTTTTCCGGCATACCGCGCCCATTTTTGATGTGACATCCGGTGCAAGAGGTGCCATTAAACAGAGGCCCTAAGCCTGGATTTACATTGGCAGGTGCCGTTACAAACGCCGCCTCAAACGCGAGATCGCCCACGGTATGTCGATCAGACCAATAGGCATCCATGTTTGGAGCCGGTTGCTCATAGGCGCGAGACGTGCGGTTTTGTATAGTTGTCTCTCCCCCAGATGAGGCCAGTGCAAGTTGAGACGACTCAACTTGAGGCAGCAACCCTTGAGACACCGGAGTTTGAGACTGGGCTGGCAACTGGAGCAGCCCAGAGAGCATCATTCCGGCGATCGCTGCTCCTACTCCCAGGATCACACTCCGATGCCAAGACGGACGCAATACATTGCACCAAATTGGTAATCGTTTGATCACAGCTTTGTTTATTACCGTGCCCATTTTTATTACCGTGCCCATTACTGTTGCACCAAAGGTAAAACTCGCTGTTCAAACGTCTCGAACAGATTGAGGATGCTGATCTTTGCCGCTTCGATTTGGGGTTGCGCGCTGCGATCGCACAGCGTTTGTTCAATCGGGCCAGGAATTTCTGCCAGTGCCGTCTGTATAGTCTGCATTTGCTGGCGGATTTGGGCATCCAAACTCGGATCAATCGCAGCTACAAAATCGCTGAGACCCTGGCCATTTGTATTTCCTGCAGGAAAGTCTCCCAAGTAGGCATTCTGAGCACTCAGCAGATTAGCCTGAAAATCTTGTAGCGAAGTCTGGGCAAAGCGACCTTCTAGCAGGAATGGATTTTGCGCGTCTAGGGCTTCTCCGATTTTAATGTTGCCTAACTCGTCCAAAATGCCCAAGATACCCTGCACAATTTCCTCCCCAGCCGCTTGCACCGTGGGATAGGCGGTACTGCCTGCTCCAGCATTCACAAACTCACTGCGGTAGGCCGGGTAGCCGTCAACGCCGTCTGTCCAACTGCTCAGTAGGCCGTTAGCGGCTTGGTCAAATACGGGAGCGATCGCCTCTAAATACTCAAACTCGCGTGGAGTAAAAGCTTGCAGCGGTTTATCGTTAGCCGTGCCAAACAGCAAAAACCCAAGGGCATGAAACCCTTTTTGGCTGGTTTGCAACTCATCAACATAGCCCGGTGTAAGGGCATCCTGGCTATTCAGAACGGCCTGCACATCCGCTTCGTTCAGCGGCCAATCATCCAATTCTGCATCTAGCCCCAGGGATGCGGCTGGTCCAAAGGCAAACGCCTCACTTTGCTCCCAGGGACTGCGCGTTGCCAACCAGGCTTGCCGTGCGGCTTGCAACGTAGTGGAGTTGGGATCACGCGCAAACGCTGCAATCGAGTTGGATAACTCACCCGACCGTTGGGTCAATAGTTGGTAGTTAGGAATGATGAGTTGATCGACAAAATCGGTGATAATTTGGCGGTTTCGGAATCGTTGAGCGGACGGTAAAAACACCGTGGCTGGAGTAGCGGTGGCCAGATTAGCAGTTCCTTCGCCGCCTTCCCCGCCTTCTATCGCCCCGGTAGGGATGGCTTCTCCTTCACCGCCTTCACCGTCTTCTATCGCTCCGGTAGGGATGGCTTCTCCTTCACCGCCTTCACCGCCTCCGGTAATGGCTACGGCTCTACAGGAGCTGCCCTGCTCAGACAGCGCTAACGGGACATCGCTTAGGCTTGGAGGTTCCGCACTAGAGACCTCCGTGACGGTGAGCGCGAGTGCGCCCACATTGGCCAACGCATAGGTGCCTATCCCCATCCAAACTTTTAACGTTCTTTTCAACACATTCTCTCCTTGGTAGCGGTATTGAGGTAAGGATTTTTAGGACTATCCTCTCCTTGAGGCACTTTTTGAAAAAACTACCTCAATTAGTCCATACCGCTTGAGGCTTAAACAAAACCTGTAACCCGTTTGTGCCAGAGTCTACTGATTCCGTGGCATATTTACTATTGACATAGATTCTTAAAAAGGTCAAGCATTTTCAAGCTGTCAGAATCCTCGTAATTGCGAAAAACTGTGAGAGTTCTTGAACGATGAGTAGCTGGGGCGATCGTCCAAATGCCCTAATCTGATACCTTGACAACGTAGAGAGAATCAGACGAATCGGCTCTAGGATATCTAACTAACCTTGAAAGCTATTAAAACAGTTTGTCAATTCTAAATTGCTTCTGGGACAGCTTCAGGTATGGCAACACCCACAGGTTGCTGTAAGCACTCAGCTTTAAGAATTTTTTCTGGCTAACTTTATAAAGATTTTGTGTGCTCTTAAGACCGATCAGGATTTCTTAGTAATTACTTAACCCAGCAGTGAAACATTAGTAAAGGGAAAGTTAAAGATTTTACAAAGCTATCCGTAAATTAGCGGAAATCGTATCTGATTGCACAGCGCTTTTGGGTGTGTGTGGCTTTGTAATGCAAAATTTTTGCTCACCCAAGCGATCGCAGATGTTCATAGCCCCACTCTGGATCGTTTCTTGGTTTTCCTACCCACTTTTATCTTGCATAGGTACAGTCAGCAATGGCGATTAATTTTAACGGCTCATACTCCCAAACCTTTGATTCTCTGCTCAGTTCTGGTACGGGTAACGCTTGGTCAAACGATGTCACCATTCCCGGCTGGTTTCTATTTCGTCAGCCTGTTCCTGGCACCGACATCACCGCTTATAACGCAAACAACGGCTCGTCTACTACAGGCAGTTTCTATAGCTATGGTGATACCGATGCGTCTGATCGAGCCTTAGGCGGATTAGGCTCTGGTGGAGCGTACTTTGGCAGTCCGGCTACAGGGGCGATCGCAGGTTGGATCGCCTTTGCTGCCACTAATACAACCGGGACAACCCTTAACCAAGCCGATCTCGCGTTTAATGGCGAGCAGTGGCGCAACGGCGGCAACATTACCCCCCAGACGATAGTGCTGGAGTACGGTTTTGGCAGCACCTTTGACTCTGTTACGACCTGGACTGCACCGGGCGGCAGCTTTGACTCAACCTCACCTGTAGCAACTGCAACCGCTGGTGTTGTAGATGGCAACGGTGCAGGTTTGATTGCAGGACGGGGCGGCACGCTCTCTAACCTTGGTTGGAACAGTGGAGACACCTTGTGGATTCGCTGGGTCGAGCGCAATGATGCAGCAAGTGATCATGGACTGGCGATCGACAATATTTCCCTAACCACTGGCACCACACCTCCACCCACTACGACGCTAGTCACGATCGCCGCAACTGATGCCACCGCAGCCGAAGCGGGTACAGACCCCGGCATATTCCGCATTAGCCGCACAGGCGATACAACCGATGCCCTTACGGTTGAATACGTTGTAGCAACTGGAGCCGGACAAGCAACCACAGGCACTGATTACACTCCAGCGCTGACGGGCACTGCTACCATTGCCGCCGGACAAGCGTTCATAGACATTACCGTTACCCCAGTTGACGACGATCTGACAGAAAGCAGCGAAACTGTTACCCTGACTCTGACCGACACGACTGCATACGACCTAGGTGCAGCTACAACTGCCACAGTTACCATTGCCGACAACGATGCAGCGGTTGGAGCTACGCGCATCCGTGATATTCAAGGGATGGCTCACATTTCACCCTTACTGGCAACCGCCACAAGCACCGCCGCTGTACAAAACGTGCCCGGTATTGTGACGGCGATCGCCCCCAATGGGTTTTACATTCAAGACCCCTCTGCCGATACCAACGCCGCCACCTCGGAAGCGATCTTTGTCTTTACAGGCAGCACTTCTCCCATTAGAACAGCTCGCGTGGTTGGCGAAGCGGTACTGGTCACAGGAACGGTCAGTGAATTCCGCCCTGGCGGTAGCTCCAACAACCTAACCACCACTCAAATCTCGAATAACAATGGCGTTCAAGCGCTGGGTGTAACGGCCTGGACAACTGCCCCCACCACAACCATTACGCCAACAGTGATTGGCAATGGCGGTCGGGTTCCTCCAAATTCCATCATCAACAATGACTTTGCTGGCACTGGGAATGTGGAAACAGGCGGCGACTTTGACCCAGCAACCGAAGGCATCGATTTCTACGAAAGCCTGGAAGGAATGCTGGTGCAGATCAACAATCCAGTGGCTACGTCACCCACGGCAAACTTTGGTTCCTCTGAAGAGATTTGGGTGCTAGCAGACAATGGCACCAATGCCACCAGCGTGACCGCTAACGGCGGTAGTTTGATTACGTCCGCAGACTTCAACCCAGAGCGGATTCAGATCGACGACTTGGATAGTGCGTTGGTGTTGCCCTCTGTGAATGTAGGCGCTCAACTCAGCACGATTACGGGCGTTGTTAACTACGATTTCAACAACTACGAAGTTCTGGTTGCCACGGCTCCAACTGTGGTGCAAGCATCCTCTCTACAAAAAGAGGTCACAACCTTAACGGGCAGCGCCACTCAGTTGACGGTTGCTACATTTAACGTCGAAAACCTCGACCCTGCTGATGGTGCAGATCAGTTTAATGCACTAGCTCAGGCGATCGTCAATAACCTAAAATCGCCCGACATCCTGAACCTGGAAGAGATTCAAGATAATAACGGTGCTATAAACAATGGTGTGGTAGATGCGTCGGTTACGTTTCAAACGTTGATTGCTGCGATCGCCGCAGCGGGTGGCCCTACCTATGAGTTTCGTCAGATTGACCCTGTCAATAATCAAGATGGCGGCCAACCCGGTGGCAATATTCGGGTGGGCTTCCTGTTCAACCCCAACCGAGTTGACTTTGTAGAAGGATCACTGCAACGCTTAACTGATACTGACCTGTCAGATGGCGATGCCTTCGCAAGTAGCCGTAAACCCTTGGTTGGCACGTTTACGTTCAACGGTCAAGACGTGACGGTTGTGGGCAACCACTTTAACTCCAAGGGCGGCGATCAACCCTTGTTTGGGCCTAATCAACCCCCTATTCTTAGCAGCGAAATTCAGCGTAACCAGCAGGCAACGATAGTACGCGATTTTGTTCGCAACATTCTAACGACTGACCCTAATGCCAATGTGGTGGTAGCGGGTGACATTAACGACTTCGAGTTTTCTAACCCAGTCACTATTCTCGAAGACAACGGCAACCTCAACACTCTGATTGAAACCTTACCTGCTAACGAACGATACACTTACAACTTCCAGGGCAATGCTCAGGTTCTCGACCACATCCTTGTCAGCGATAACCTGTTGAGTAACCTGGCTGGTTTCGATGTCGTTCACTTTAACTCTGAGTTTGCTGATCAAATTAGCGACCACGACCCTGTGCTAGCGCGGTTTAATTTTGCAGTGCCTAATGCCGCTCCTACGGCGGTTGGCTTTGTGAATGCGATCGCCGGCTTGCCAGAAAACTCCAGCACTGCCAGCCGCGTCAAAGTTGCCGATATCGCCATCACCGACGATGGACTAGGCACTAACGTCCTCAGCCTCAGCGGTGCTGATGCCAGCTTCTTTGAACTTGACAGCACCGAACTTTTCCTCAAAGCAAATACGGTTCTTAACTTTGAGGCGAAACCGAGCTATGCCGTCACGGTCAACGCAGACGACAGCACCGTCGGCAGCACCCCCGATGTGAGCAACACTTTCACCCTGGCACTTACCGATGTCAACGAAGCGCCTGCTGCCGTCAATGATGGCCCATTCAGTGCCACCCTTGACACAGCGCTGACAATTCCGGTGGCGACTCTGTTTGTCAATGACACAGACGTCGATGCCAACACGGTTTTGCAGATCACCAGCGTTAGCAATGCCAGCAACGGCAGCGTTGCCCTTAACGATAACGGCACACCCACTGACTTTAGCGACGACAGCGTCATCTTCACGCCTACCCGCTTGTATCTGGGCGCAGCAGCGTTTGAATACACTCTCTCCGATGGTAGTCTTACTGACACCGCCACCGTTGCGCTCAATGTTGCTCTGCCAAACAATGCCATTCAAGGCAACAACGGCAACAACAACCTGAATGGCAATGGCAGCAATCAAGTTTTTGCAAGCTTCGGCGGCAACGACACTGTCAACGGTAACGGCGGCAACGACACTTTCTTGGGTGGCGACGGTAATGACACGCTCAATGGTGGCGGTGGCAACGACGGTTTTGATGGCGGCAATGGCAACGACCAAATCAACGGCAACGGCGGCAACGACTATGTTCTTGCGGGTGCTGGAAATGACCGAGTCAACGGTGGTAGCGGGGATGATTTCGTAGACGGCGGTGCTGGTAACGACGTTATCAACGGCAACGGTGGCAACGATACTCTATTGGGCGGTGCTGGCAACGACTCAATTAGTAGCGGCGGTGGCGATAACTTGATTAATGGTGGTGTAGGCAACGACACCATTCAACTTGGTAGTGGCCGCAACATAGTAGTTCTGGAAGTAGGCGAAGGCTTTGATAGCATCCGCAACTTCCAGTTAGGTTCGACGCGCTTCGATGTGGGTACAGGGGGGTTGAGCTTTGTCAAGTCAGGGAATGGCGTGAACATTTTCCAAAACAATGATCGGCTTGCTTTTGTGGAGAATGTTAGTGTTAATACGCTCAACAACAACCAAGCGACTATCTTTGTTTAGTTCTGTAGAAGTTTAGTTCTGTAGAAGTTTAGTTCTTGAGGGAACGTTTGAGTCCCTATGTTGATGCCAATACTGGTTGAAACAAGACGACTCAAGCTTGTTGCATAGACCACAAAACTGCACAGATAAAAAGGCACCCCGCAATGCGGGGTGCCTTTTTATCTGTGTTAATGCCCCTTTTTGTAGCGATCGCCACTCGACATTGGAGTTTTGTTCAGTTTTTAATCACCGGACACAGATATCCTTTTTAGCTCACCGATCGCTTAATTTTGTCCCGGTGTATTGGGATTGTTACTCAGAGGAAAAAGCGGAGGCAGAGTAGAATAGGATTATCCTCAATGTGCGGCTTGCGAGGAGCAATCTCAATTATGACTGTCCAAGAACTCGAACAACAACTCCTTCGCCTCCCACCTGCGGACAAACTTCGCATCATCCAACTCCTTGCCCAAAGTCTTAATACCTTATGGAGTGACAATTACCAGAACTCACCCGTCAAACTCTCCGATTTTTTCCGTCAATCTCCCCTCGCTGAAGCCGCCGCCACTGAAGAACTCGACTTCAGCCGCGATCGCGCTAGAGCGTATGATATATCATCTACAATTGAGTGAAACGGAGTATTATCCATTCAGCCAATGCTGAGGTATTTCTATGTTAAATGTGACATCAGATAAGTAGGTGGGCGTAATTAAACATAAAATCCTAAAAGTCTGCACCGCCCGCTGCGCGGGCGGTGCAGACTTTTAGAATCCTGTTTTTTAAGTTGAACTACTTAGTGCATAGTATGGTTCCTCCAAGCCTCAACTGGATAGCTCCACCCGCTACGTTAGATCTTTCTGATTATGACGTTCATCTTTGGTTAATAGACTTAGAGATATCTGAATTAACCCTGCAAACGTTAGAATACACACTCTCTAGCGATGAGAAAGCACGAGCTAAACGATTTCGATTTGAGCGCGATCGCAGACATTTTATAGCCTGTCGAGCTATTTTGCGGAATATCTTAGGCCGTTATCTATCCTGTTCTCCAAGCTGTGTACCTTTCTCTTACAGCCAGTATGGTAAACCTCGAATAGATATCGATACATCTATACAATTTAATGTATCCCACTCTGGTGGATTGGCCATATATGCCATAGCTCACCATGCCATTGGCATCGATTTAGAACAATACCGCCAGTTTGAAGTAGAACCTGTTGCCAAAACTGCCTTTTCATCTCAAGAATATACGGCACTGGTTGCTCTAGAGCCTAGTGAACGGCCAAAAGCTTTCTTTCAATTGTGGACTTGCAAAGAGGCGTATCTGAAAGCTACAGGGGAAGGGTTGCTTGGTTTAGAGAAAATGCCAGACATCCTCAATCAAAACACTGCCAAAGTTGAGTTCGACCAAGCCACTCAACAGGTGACTGTAATCCCAAATGCTTCATCTCAATGGTCGATCTGGTCGTTTTCTCCTAAACTCAATTGGATTGCTGCTCTGGCTGTGGCATTGCCAGATTGGCATCTTAGTTGCTACACCGCATCCATACTAGAGGAATACAGAACCGAGAATGATTTGTGAGATAGGTTGTGAGAGGTGGGGCAGGCTGTCCCACCTCTCACAACCCATTTGGGATTGCTATAAAGGCTAGTTGTTTTGAATCGTTTCAAACTCCCTAGAAAGCGATCGCCCATTGCGGCTGGCATAAGGGGTATACGGAATAGACTGACTCCTAGAGCCATTGGCGACAATTCCCAACAAATTAAGCTTGCTGAGTCGATCTACAGCCTGGGTCAAATCTGCTTGCGTCACCCGGTCAAGTCGCCCAACTAAAATGCTGCCACTACATAACGAAGCAACTTGAACCGCATCCACCATCCCCAAAATGGGCGGCGTATCCAGTAGCACCAGATCATAGCGGGATGTAAACATCGCAACTAAATCCTTCATCCGCTGTGAGCTAAGAAGTTTAACCGGATCAGATGATTCAGTTCCAGCAGTAATCACATCTATTCGTAAGCCAGATAAGGGCACTCGAATCGGTTTAAGCGAAACAGAACGATCCGTCAATATCCTAGAGAGTCCTTGCTCATTGGGTAAATTCAGATGCTCATGTAAGGCTGGACGGCGTAAGTCAGCGTCAATCACCAATACCCGCTGATTAGCGCGAGCTGCACTCAACGCCAACCCCAGAATCAAGGTAGTCTTGCCTTCTCCCGCAACAGCAGAGGTAATTGTCAATGACTTAAGCGGAGAATTAGGATTTA
Organism: Elainellales cyanobacterium; assembly: GCA_038321765.1. Taxonomy (GTDB): domain Bacteria; phylum Cyanobacteriota; class Cyanobacteriia; order Elainellales; family Elainellaceae; genus CASBQJ01. The sequence continues at coordinate 5,733 of JBBQFG010000056.1, read as the reverse complement.
GGAGCTGAATGTTCTTGTAAATTAAATCGACTGCATCTCGAAAGGGTAGCCAGTTCAAACTCTGAGCAACTGGAAGAATCGTCGTTTCTACTTTACGGAAGGGCAAACTGATAAACGACTTATCGAGTTCATTAGAGGGCAACTCTGGAACAATGCCTAGCAGCGGTAGCGCAACTTGCTGTTTTAACTCATCAGAGGTATGAACCACTCCATCGATAGCCTCCCGAGCAAACGCAGCAACGCCTCCTAAAAAGATGCCTGCCACTACCCCTAACAGCAAGTCTTGCTTGCGGTCAGGCCCCGTTTGAAAGCCTAACAGCGGCGCTTCTACAACTTGCCAGTTAAATCCTCCTTTACTAAGCTCGGCGCTGGTCTCCTGCTGTTGTGCCAATAGCTTTTCAACGACAGTTCGCCCAATCTCTACTTCGGGTTGTAAGCGATCATATTCGGCAATCAAGCTCGGAAACTGATTGAGCTGATTGCGGAGTTGTTGACGTGACGTGAGGAGACTTTTCTCGCGGGCGCTCAAGCTCGCTAAGTTAACCTGAGCTTCTACCATGGCACTAACTAGATTTAAGTCAACGCCACTCAATTGCCCTTCACTCAAGAGGTTTTCTTCTGATGCATCTATGTTAGAAGGCATGTCTCCCAGCACTTGTGCCACTTCTTTACGCAATAGCGCAAGTTGACTCTGTCGTTGGTCAACTAGGTCTTCGATTCTCGGATCAGCATCTGTAAAAGTGACTCGCTGTTGCCCTAGTTCCAGGTCAGTTTTTTGTAGCTCATTCAGCAGCGTTTGATAACGAGGAGACTGACTTAAGCGAGAGGCCACTAGTGCGCTCTGCGGAGAAAGATTAAGCTGCTGCTGTAAGGTATTAAATCGAGCTTGAGTATCTTGATACTGAGTCAAGGTATCCCGCTGCTCTTGCTCAACTTGGTTTAAAGCAGATGTGAGGGCAGTGGCTTGTTGATTAGGGTCAATTAAGTTGCGGTCTTTGCGAAATTCTTCTAACTGTTGCTGGGTTTTTGTCACATTCTCAAGGGCAGTTTGTAGCTGACTGTTGATTAAGCTTACGCCTCTAGTGAGTCGTAGGTTTTGCTGCTCTAGGTTGTAGTCCTGATAAATGTCTTGCAGCGTACTTAAAACTTTCTGAGCTTTAACCGGATCATCTGTCGTGTAAGTGGCTTCGAAGATCTTCGTATTGACTTTATCTTCAACTACCTGGGTTAGCGTAAATGAGCTTTGCACTTCTCCAGGTGTAAGTTCTGGATACTCTGGCTGTAGCCTCTCTACCGCCTTTTTAATAAACTGATAACTTCGCATGAGATTAATCTGCGTCGCATAGTCTGTTTGCGACGGCTCAGAGCCAGAGAAAGCACTTTGCTCGGCTGCGTCTTTTTCTCCTTGATAGTTAGGTTCTACCAACAACTGCATAGAGCTGAGATAGGTAGGCGACTTAAACAGCGTGGCAACACTAGCAACAGCTACAACACTCGCCAAAACTCCAAGAAACAAAAAGCGCCGACGTAGCAAGATGGCTAGTATTTGCCCGTAACCTATATCGGTTTCAGCTGTTGTACTGAGATTTTGTTCAGTCATCTCTTTTCACTGTGTTTGACAATACTCACGGTCGGAAATTCTTCACTACAGGCGATGTCTAAAAAATCACATCCTCATCTCAGAATTGACTTTGAAAATATGCGCCATGCATTCTCTAGCCGATGCGTTCAGTCAAAACAGTTGAACTAGACTTGGCATGAATTAGAGGTGCTAGTGTTTATGAACCAGCTTCTAAGTTCTTAAGCTTTAGACTATCTCCGACTAATTTAGTTCCCTCATTTAACCTCAAACGTCAACGGTAGCAGAAGCTACAGTAAGCTTCTAAGGATGTCAAAACATCAACACGTTTATAACCTAAAAATGTACTGGATGCCAACTTCAGCACGGCTTGCTCGTCAAACCATAGGAAATATTGAAGCAGCTCAACCCAGGTCAGAACGTAAAAGTCTACGGCGATCGCACAACAATCAGCATAAAATTTTAGACTCGGCTTATACATTTTAGACTTAGCTTTTACAGATGCTGAGCTATTATACGTCTACCTTTTTATAAAAATATCTAAGCTTATTTAAAACATGATCTTTGCAGGTAAGTTAATGAGCATCGTGGAAGGTTGATCTTCGTGGATGAAGGACACAAAGATCAACCTTCAAAACAACTTCTTAGCAACCTGTTAAGTAGTTCAACCTAAATATAAGATTCTAAAACCCTGCGCCGCCCGCTGTGCGGGCGGCACAGGGTTTTAGAATCTTATATTTAATTAAGCCCACCTACTTAACGTAGTCCTGAGAGCGCTCTCTGCCAACGAGGAGATGTTAGAAACGTTGCGATTTGGAGCAGAAGTCGAATTCCTAAAACAAACGGGCTAAACATCGCCAATAGCGTAACCGAGAGTAGCCGATCGGGTACTTGCCTAAGCCAAGGTAAGAGGCGATCGCCTTTGCTCACTTTCTTGCTCACGGATGGCACCCGTACAACAGCCCGCTTGTGTGCTGCTGCACAAGTATTCAGCCAAATTTGTGTAGTCTCAGTTCCCAATGCTGGATCTAATACAACCAGCTTCACCGCAGATTGCTTAAGACAATCGGTCAACAACGCTTGATCCTGTAGTGAGGGTAACGGTAGTGATTGGGTGGATGTAGGAAGTGTAACCCAGAGCTGATTTTGTCGCCATTGCAGAGTGCATTGGGATAATTTACCGCTGTCAACACAGCTAGGCATGATCTTCGTCGGAATCGTTGTCGAAGATTGGAAAGTAGCAACGTTGGTCGCTTTGGCGGCAAGTGTTGAAAAAATCATGAGCGTTCAGGTTAAGGGATAATTGCAGAAAGTTGAAGCAAAGACACAGACTAGCTAGTTGCAGGGATCGAAATGTCCCCAGTTCAATAATTCAGCAGTTCAACCAGTGGACTATTGAGTTATTAGGTCACGCCGCTGAGTTTTGGTCTTGGTTTTGACTCAGAAGCTGACCTGTTGCCTTCTGGTGACACACTTGGTCAATCACGTCGCGGATTTTGGCGTAAAACACATCTTCGGTAAAGTTATTGAGGGCGTGATCTCGAATTGCTTGATAGTTCCATTGCACTTGATTAGCTTTTAGCAAAGCCTCAATCAGGGATTCGGGTGTTTGCCGTTTGAACAATACACCCGTCTCCCCTGGTATCTGGGTATCCAACACACCACCCGCTCCATACGCAATGACTGGCGTGCCGCTAAAGTTGGCTTCTACTGGAACTAGGCCATAGTCTTCGCACGCTGCCACAATTACCGAGCGGGCATTGGCAAACAAAGCGCGGCGTTCAGAGTCAGTTACATGTCCCAAAAACTTAATGTTTCCTAGCGCCCTACTTTCTAAACGCTGGCGTTCTGGCCCACTGCCTGAAATCAGCAGCGGATAGCCCAGCCAGTTGAATGCTTCAACAATCAAATCGATTCGTTTGTAGCTAAGCAGCCGAGCCGAGGATAGATAATAGTCATCTTTTTGGTCTGAGAAGATGAACTGACGGCTATCAATGGGGTAGTTGATCGTAATGGCAGGTCGTCCATAGATGCGTCGAATTCGCTCTGCCACCGTAGTCGAATTAGCGATGTACAAATCTGGCTCTTGAGAGTAGCTCAAATCTGCATCTCGCATCGCTTGAAAAATTGGTTCAATCAGCGGTTTTAGAGGGCGGTAGGTGCCGTAATGTCTCAGGTACGTGTCGGTTTCCCACAGGAACCGGGTAATGTTGTGGCAAAAACAAATGTGGACAGCGTCGGAGCGCTTTCGTACGGCTTTTGCAAAACTGGTGCTACTACTAAGGATCAGGTCGTATTTTTGGAGATCGAGCGCGCGGAACGCTGAGAAGTAGAACGGTGCTAACAACCGAAAGTATTTGGCTGCACCGGGTATTTGCTGTAGATAGGTGGTGTTGACAGGGCGATCGCCAATGTGAATTGTGTTTTTAGCATCGAAAACAGATGTAAACACATCGGCATCCGGAAAGAAATTGCACAGCAGTTCAAAGACGCGCTCTGCTCCTCCTCGCTGCGTCAAATAATCGTGAACCAGTGCGATTTTTGTCATGCAATCATGCCTTGTAACGGTTCAGGTGATGGCCAGATTAACGAGGCTGGAAAATCTATCCTCGTCCGGCGGATGGCATCAGATGGCTAATGCAGCCATGTGGGGGCTGGTTGAGGTTAGAGCTTAACGGGGTCAGCAAGCTCCCTTGCTGGCAAGCACCGCTCCGACTGTCTTAAAAATGAGATAGAGATCGTAGCCAACTGACCAGTTCTGTTGATACAGGAGATCCATCGTGACAATCTCTTCAAAGTCTTTAATGGCTGAGCGTCCGCTAGCTTGCCAAAGTCCGGTGAGGCCAGGTTTGACGCTTAATCGTTGATGGTGATGGTGTTCATAGCGGCTAACTTCATCTGGGGTTGGTGGCCGAGTCCCAACTAGACTCATGTCACCTTTAAGCACATTCCAAAACTGAGGCAATTCATCTAAACTGGTACGCCGCAGAAATCGCCCCACTTTGGTTTGACGGGGATCGTCCTCATTTTTGAAGATGAGACCCTTTGCTTGGTTTTCAACCTGATCCTTTAACCGCTCGGCACCCACCACCATGGAACGAAACTTCCAAATTCGGAACGTTCGCCCATGTAACCCACAGCGCATCTGGCTGAAGAACACGGGACCAGGGTCATCTAACTGAATGGCAATGACGATCGGGATAGCGATTATTGCGGTGATAAGCAGTCCCACCAAGGCTCCTACGATGTCTACCAGGCGTTTGGCTTTGCTGCCTACGGAGGGGTGAGCATCACGGAGATGTACGGATACGTTGAAGCAAGAAGTTTGCATAATTTACCGGATAGTGCAAGGGACAAAGAACAGGAACCCACACTTAGTCAAATCAGCGATCGCCCCAGTGTCTCAAAGCGATATGGAGCCTCATGTTTTTGAGACATGATTTAGAGATGAGTAGATACATGGCCAGAGATGCATAGTTCACGTCGGTCACTAGCGTCCAATCCGTCTCTTAGGCAAGTCAGCAAACGTACTGACTTGAAATTAAGAACTGTTAAAGTTTGCGCGGTTGAGAGCAAGATTCCGGACTTTTTCCGTAACGCTTCTATAAAGCCCATCAGAGTAAACTCTGATACTCTCAGTACAAGTTTTCCAAGCTTCGTTGTGGCTTTAATTTGAGAAGAAACGCTCCAATCTTCGCCTGTCGTAGATTCCAGCCATTTGCCATCTGCCAAACTGTTGTAAAAAAAGTAGCAGAAATTACCGAGTACACCGACTCAGAGCAAGCGATGAATCTGCAACTGAAATTGTTAATTTTTGTAAAGGTAAGGCAATTCTTGTCATTGAAAAGGCAATAATTTCTACCCTGAGTTAGATGCGGCTTGTAAAAAGATGATGAGACTCATTTTCCTGAGCAACTGCGTTTACTCTAAAGTCTGATGTCTCAAAATTTGGCAGCACCTAATCCGGCTATGAATTTTAATGGTAGGAGGCTGACTGAGCCTGCCTCTCAACATAAGAGGATGTTTGAAAAGTGATTGGCTGTGATTTTGGGCACTGAGTGATCCCCCCTAGCCCCCCTACCCTTCGGGAAGCCGCTTCGCGTCTATAAAAAGGGAGGAACTGGATTCAAAGTCCCCCTTTTTACTAGCGCAGC
>JBBQFG010000055.1:0-22801 GCA_038321765.1 Elainellales cyanobacterium | reverse complement strand
GAGGTCGCCTAAAATCCAGTAGATAATGCCACCGCCGCCCAATAAAAGGAAGATCGGATCTTGAACCGTATCCCAGGCGATCGCCCAAATTCTACGCCGATTACTGGATGCTAATTCGTTATATCCTTCTTGCTTTAATCGAACGGTAACGTCTGCTTCCGACAACCCTGGAAGCGTTGTGGCATCGATTGTTTTGACCTTTAAGGCTCTCCTTTCGGGGTATCGATAATATCCTTTCGGGGCTAAGAATTTGAAACAATTTGCTGGAAACGCAGCCTAAATGCGAGTGCAAATGCTCCCCCCCTACTGCCCAAAAATCGCCTTAAATCTCAATTCTAATTAGATGTCAAATGGGTTCTATACCTTTGTCAATCGCGTTAGTACATCATTCGAGCGCTCTACGAAGGACTTCATGCCATTGGCATCAAATCCTTTTTGAGTCATTAACGCCAAATCGTAGATATGTTGACAGAGTAAGGTTGACAATTGAGCCGAGGGCGATCGCCCATCGGGCTGAAGAATAGCACCGTGGGTGAGACTGAGCAGGTTCTGTACCAACGGGTGAGCTGTGTTGACTAACAACGTATGCTCTTCTGGGAACTCGACAGCTTGCTGCTGAAGCATAGCAGTCATCTCTTGCATTCGGCGCATACTTTCTGGCAAAAGTACAATAGCAGGGGGAGCCGCTTGAACATCCTCCGCTTTAAGAGCTTCAGTCCGAATGGTCACCTTGGGCTTATTTAAGGCCTGGACGAATAGATCTTTAATCTCTTCGCTGCGGGTTTTGTTGGTGGTAGGGTCAACGATTTCGCTGGCACTATCTTTATCAATTAGTGTTTCATCTAGATCAGAATCGACCCGCGAGAAGCGTACGTCAGGGTATTCCTGTTCCAAAAAGCTGATGAAGTGGGAGTCAATAAACGAGTCCATAAATAGGACTTCGAGTCCCTGATTTTTATGCAGTTCTACGTAGGTTGCTTGTCCCGCTGCGTCGTTGCAGTAGAAAACACGATTTTCGTGATGGGCTTTATTGCGCTCTAGGTAGTCTTTCAGGGTGGTAAATGGGGGAGCTGAAGATGCAGTATCCGACGCGGCTGGGGTTACATCTTGCCAAGCATCGCCTTCCGGAGACTGAACCTGAACTGCGGGGGTTTCCGAGTCGGCAGTGGGAGAAGGAGGTAAAGCTTCGTAGGTAGTTCGGTAGATCAGAATGTCTTCGACCTGCTTCTTGAACTTGTCATCGTTCATGGAGCCGAACTTGACAAAGGTGCCCAGATCTTGCCAGCCCTTGATGTAGGCATCGCGGTCGTCGCGGTAGAGTTCTTTGAGGCGATCGCCCACTTTTTTAGCAATGTAGTCGGCAATTCTGCGAACCGTGCGATCGTTCTGCAAAAAGCTGCGTGAAACGTTCAGCGGGATGTCGCTACTATCAATAACTCCTCGTAGCGGCAACAAGAACCGAGGGATTACCTCTTCGCAATTGTCGCTGACGAACACCTGATTGCAAAACAGCTTAATTTGTCCCTTAGAAACATCTACGTCCGGCTTGAGCTTAGGAAAGTAAAGGATTCCGTTAACTACAAAGGGGTAGTCTGTATTTAGATGTACCCATAGCAATGGCTCATCTTGGTAGGGATAAAGATACCGATAAAACTCTTGATAGTCTTCTGCGCTGAGTGTGCTGGGCGATTCCTTCCAGGGTGCTTTTTGGCGGTTAATCTGTTCGCCTTCTAACCGAATAGGCACAGGCAAGAAATCGCAGTATTTCCGCACCAATTGTTTGATTCGGAACGGCTCTAGGTATTCCAGCTCCTCTTCTTGCAACGTCAGTGTAATAGTGGTGCCGCGATCGCTGCGAGTAGAGTCAGATAGCTTAAATTCTGTAGAGCCATCGCATGACCAGTTCACTGCCTGTGCACCATCTTTGTACGACAGGGTATCGATTTCTACCTGGGTCGCCACCATGAAGGAGGAGTAAAAACCCAATCCAAAATGCCCGATGATTTGCTGATCGGTACTGGCAGTATATTTTTCAACAAACTCTTCAGCACTGGAAAAGGCGACCTGGTTGATATATTTCTTCACTTCATCGGCTGTCATACCAATGCCTGTGTCAGAAACAGACAGAGTTTTCTTATCTTTATCGATCGTCAATTCGATAAAAGGCTCGTCCACATCGCCAGAGTATTCCCCAGAATACGCCACCATTCGTAACTTCTGAATGGCATCAACAGCGTTAGAAATTAGCTCCCGCAAAAAGATTTCGTGATCCGAATAGAGCCACTTTTTGATGATTGGGAAAATATTTTCGGTATGAATGGAAATATTGCCCTGTTCCAGAATGGTTGTCATAGGTCTGCGTCAGGGGGTAAAGGGTATAGGGATAGAGACAAAGGATTGGTAAAGCACATTAGATTTCAGCACAGAATATGAATTGATACTAACCAGGTGGTCAGCGATCGCATCACTGCACTATAGCGGTTCCTCTTAACATGAGGTACACGTTGGACAGGCAGGGCAAGGGTTTCAGCTTGTTATTCGTACCGCACCAGATCGGTAACCGCTATATGCAGACTTCAAACCTAACGTTTAGTAACCTGCATTATCGTTCAAAGCTTACCTCACACAACGTTTTTATTTTAATCAGAGGAGGTTTCAGTTGTGCGAGTTCGGATTTCCCTACCAAGGAGCCGAGGGCGTGGATAGGCAAATGTCTATCGCCCTCGGTGTTGTTGATTGAACCGCTAACTTTTTAGGAGGCGCGGAATCCGAACTCCATACCTAGTTCAGAAGCAGATGTCTGCTGTCTAAAATCGACGCAAGCTGAGTCTTGGAGCAGATTGAATAATCTGGAGCGCTCTAACATAGTCGAGCACCGAATCAAGTAACTAACTTTGGTAGTCCTAAATTGGTAAGGATTTTTTGATGGGCGGGCTTAGCCCGCCCATCAAAAAATCCTTAAATCAATACCATTACCCTAACTTTTACTTCCAAAGAGGGATTTTGTAGAAAAAGTTTCTAAGTGCAATTCCACCTTCGGGTGGATTTGCCCACCCTACATTTCAGAGTACAAGTTAGGTAAAGCAGTTATTTGAATAGGATATTTAGAAATGGTACAGACGAAGTGTAGCTCTCAGCGTAATACTTTGACTGGGCGCATCAGCAGAATGCTTCTAGCATTTGGCTGTTTCTTGGCAGTTACTTTGAGTTTTCAAGTTGCTTCTTTTTCGATGGCAACGTCTGCGCTTGCTGCCCCAATAGGCAATGCTCAACTGGCAACGTCTGGCATTGGCAACCAGATTGAAGGCCAAGCGAAGAAGATTCAGGGTGAAGTGCAGAAGAACTTAGGTAATGCTACTAACCAAGCGGATGGTTTTGGCAAACAAGTTCAAGGGAAAGTTCAGAGAGATGTGGGTACTGTCCAACGAGAGGCGGGCAAGGCTGCTGGACAAGCCGAAGGAGCTGCTAAGCAAATTCAAGGGAAGGTAAAGCAGGATCTAGGTACAGCGCAGCGCAGTGCGGGCAATGCCGCTAGTCAAGTTCAGGGTGCAACCCGTCAGGCTCAAGGCAAAGTGCAAAGCGACGTTGGCAGAACTCAAGGCGCAGTCGATCAAGCAGGCGATCGCATTGAAGACACCAATCGTAATGTAGTAGATGCCGTCAAAGATTTCTTTGGCAAGTAACTTGAGTCGTTACCAAGCTTTAATTTTCCCACGGCTCTGAAACAGACTTGAAATCGAACAGACTTGAAATTCCGAACAATCTTACAAAATTGGAGAACTATCTTATGAGTTTCATTCAAAATTTAACCAAATTGTTCCGCCCTATTCGCGTTCTTACAATCGCAGTTGCATGTACCCTATTGATGTTTTCTAACGCGTTTCCTGCATTTGCTATCGGTAGCGATCGCAGCAAAGCGTCAGAGGGAGAAGTGCAGTTAGACAACATCTACGAAAAGTCTGAAGATGCTCTTAGAAAGGGCATGCCGAATATGGAAGAAGTGCAAGAGGAATCTGCCAAAGGTTTCAACGAAATCCAAGGCGATGCTGACATGGACAAGATGAGCCGTACTGACAACTCTTCTCAAGCTACTACAGCTAAAGAGCAGGCGGAACGCGCGCTCAAAAAGATTACCAACACTCGTTAAGTCCGACTTTTCGAAAATTTCTGACAAGTACTTGTGTAAAGCAGAAATAGAGTCAGGGTTCTATTTACATCTTGTGCAACTTAGTCAGAAAACAGCTTTCTTGCCTCTCCTCTAAACATTAGCTCCGGTTGAAACGGCGTTTCAACCGGAGTTTTTTTGGCAAAAGGCAAAATATCAACTCATTCCGGCTATCTTGTAGAAAAGATTTAGCCTTTGTTCTAACGTATAGCTGTCGCCACAAAGGTTAGGACACTGGGATCAAATGGGGTGTGGGGGCTTTGCCCCCAGCCAGGGGTTCCACCCCTGCACCCCGTCCTAACCAATCCGTCTATGGCTATACGTTGAAATACCTTTTTTCTCCTGACCTATTTTCCCCTAAGACCTATTTCCCCTAAACTAAATGCGCTTGTACTAGGGTCGTTTCAGCCCGGTTTCATTTAATCCATTCATCCATCATCTTCAAGTAAGTTCTTAGAGTAAGCACCATGAGCAACAGAGCAACATTTTCTCGTGGCTGGTTAGTCGTGTTTGAGGGGGTTGAGGGGTGTGGCAAAACCACGCAGATGAAGCGATCGCATGATTGGTTAGCCCACGGCGACTGGTGGGTTCCATCGTCTGAATATGAATCGCCGCCCACAGTTCTCGCAACTCGTGAACCAGGCGGTACAGAGTTAGGACAGGGCATTCGTCGCCTATTGCTTGACCCTGCCTTAACCGAACCGATGCAAGATCGAGCTGAATTGTTGCTGTATGCCGCAGACCGAGCGCAACATGTAGAGGGAGTTTTGAAGCCAGAACTCTCCCAAGGAACGCTGGTTTTATGCGATCGCTACACCGACTCTACCCTGGCCTATCAGGGCTATGGGCGGGGAATCAGTTTAGATTTAGTTGATCAAATCAATCAAATTGCCACGGCTGGCTTACAGAGCGACTTGACTCTATGGCTTGATGTAGATGCCCAAATTGGTCTAGACCGCACCCATCGCCGAGGTCCTGCCGATCGCATGGAGCAGAACGCTTTAGAATTTCATCAGCGCGTCCAGCATGGATTTAGGGTAATTGCTAAAACAAATCCTCACCGCGTTGTGCAGATCGATGCTGCTCGCCCTGAAGAGGATGTGTTTCAAACCGTTCAAGACGTTTTTCGGCAATATTTTCGGCAGTGGTACAGCCTTCAACATTGAAAATAGGACTTACGAAGTTGTATGAGCCAGAAGCACAACAGAGGAACATCACCTCATGCTGATTCACAAACTACTAAACTGTGCTGAATTTGTGGCCGGGGATGCAACCCTTTTGCGAGAACTGTTGCATCCCGACAAGCAGCCTTTAGAACTTCGCTACAGCCTTGCCCATGCCACCGTTCAAGTGGGGCAAATCTCAACCCCTCACGCACTGGCTACCTCTGAGGTTTATTACATTCTCAGTGGAATTGGGGATATGCACATTGGGGATGAGGTGCAGCCTGTGGAACCGGGTGACACTATCTACATTCCGCCTAACGCTCATCAGTACATTTGCAACCGAGGTATGGAACCCCTAGTATTTTTGTGTATCGTTGATCCCGCTTGGCGTCAGGAAGACGAAACCGTGTTGTAGAAACCTGGTTGTAGAAAACTGAGCGCTTGATGGTGGGGATGATGAATCGACCTTGAACCGCTATTTTTAATGAAGGGCAATGTAGATCACTCAAGCGCAACGGTGCCTGTTGGCAATTTTTCAAAACCCTTTCCCTTTACATCTTGCTCCTCAACCTCGCCACTCCATGACCACTCGCCGCATTGCAGACTTGCTTAAAACTGGCCAGCCCGACGATATGATCACGATTCAGGGCTGGGTTCGGACTAAACGCGAACAAAAAGAATTTACCTTTATTGAGGTCAATGATGGGTCTTCGATGGCAGGCTTGCAGGTCGTTGTGACCCAAACAGTACCGGGATACGCCGAGGCGATCGCCCGTTTGAACACGGGTGCATCGGTCGAAGTAGCTGGTGTTTTAGTGCCCTCTTTAGGCAAAGGACAGCGGATTGAATTAAAAGCAGAATCGGTGCTCATTCATGGGGAGGCCAATCCAGACACGTATCCGTTGCAGAAAAAACGACACTCGTTTGAGTTTCTACGCACCATCGGGCATTTGCGATCGCGCACCAATACTATGGGGGCGGTCTTTCGGGTACGCAACGCTACGGCTCAAGCAATCCATAATTTCTTCCAAGAACGGGGATTTCTTTGGGTACATACACCTATCATTACCGCTAGCGACTGTGAGGGCGCAGGAGAACTATTCACCGTCACTGGGCTAGATCTAAAAAATCCGCCTAAAACCAACGCAGGTGATGTAGATTTTGGTCAAGATTTTTTTGGTAAGCACGCTTACCTCACCGTCAGCGGGCAGCTCGAAGCCGAAATTATGGCAATGGCGTTTACTAACGTCTACACCTTTGGCCCCACCTTTCGAGCAGAAAATTCCAACACCTCTCGCCACTTGGCCGAATTTTGGATGGTGGAACCAGAAATGGCGTTTTGCACCCTAGAAGGCAACATGGAACTGGCGGAAGCGTTTTTGAAATATGTGTTTAAGCATGTTTTGGAAACCTGCCCAGATGACATGGCTTTCTTCAACGAGCGGATCGAGAAGACTGTCCTTGAAACCGCTGAAAACATCATCAACAGCGAATTTGGCCGGATTACGTATAGTGAGGCGATCGCCCTGCTAGAAAAAGCCGATCGACGCTTTGAGTATCCCGTATCGTGGGGGTTAGACCTGCAATCTGAACATGAACGGTACCTAGCAGAAGAATTGTTCAAAAAGCCTCTGATCGTCACCGATTACCCAACTGAGATCAAAGCCTTTTACATGCGCCTAAGCGATGACGGCAAAACCGTTCGCGCTATGGACGTACTGGCACCGCGAATTGGTGAAATTATTGGTGGATCACAACGCGAAGAACGGCTCGACGTTTTAGAAAGTCGCATTCAAGCTCTCAACATGCCCGCCGACGATCTCTGGTGGTACTTGGATCTCCGCCGATTTGGCACGGTACCCCATGCAGGCTTTGGGCTAGGCTTTGAGCGCTTGGTACAATTTATGACTGGAATGCAAAACATCCGGGATGTAATTCCCTTTCCACGCGCACCGTTGAGTGCGGAATTTTAGGAATGTTTTTTGGAAGCGTGGTCAATGCCTACGCTTCCAAAAACATGATGCAAAAAACTGGGGTACAGCTAAGCTGCACCCCACAGGAAGGAGATATCAAGAATGAAAACCTAACCGAAAATTACATCAAGCCAATCTGCGAGAGAATGCCTTGACCTGTCGCTAGTTCGACACCAAGACCAATCACAAAGCCCAACATTGCCAGACGACCGTTCCAAGTTTCTGCGAACTGAGTAAAACCGAACTTAGCTTCTTGGCTTTCCATAATTCAAATGCCTCTTAATAATTGGCTTCTGAAATCAATGTAACATTACTTTAGGATTTTTTGCAATATTTCTACACAATTATCGACTATTGACTACATTTGTGCATATAGCACCGTTTCTGATACTACTGGTCAGTTGGGCGTTGCCGATTTTAGGGATGATTTTTTGATGAGAGGGGCACTGCGTCCCATCAAAAAATCATCCCCCGATTACGCAATACCGTCAGTTAGAGTATGCGATAAAAATTAGGAGGAGGCGAAATCCCTGATTGACTGACAAAAGCCCTGAACGTCTCATTGCTCCGGTGTCAACCCGCCTTAAAATAAATTTTGGGCTAATGGTGAAAGTCTATTGAAATAGACTCAGATCCTGATTTAGCCCTCTTTAGAGGACTTTGGCGATGAGCCAGGAAATTGATTTCCTGGCGGCAGCAGGTGTTCAAGAGATTTGTCAGTCAACCAGGGCGAAATTCTCTCCTGCTTTTTGCTCTAAGTAGGTGGGCGTAATTAGAACATAAAACCCTAACTTCTGCGCCGCCCGCGCAGCGGGCGGCGCAGAAGTTAGGGTTTTATTTTTATTTAAGTTGAACTACTTAGACCATTCTGATAGATCTGATAGATCTGATAACTGTCTCCTTACTTCCCTGTGTAAAACGCACCTTCTGACTCAATGGATAAAGCTGTTTTAGAAGCCGATCAGAGCAATCCCTATTTATGCGATCGCATTGCCCAACGCATTGCTGCCCATCCTCAGCAGCGAATTACCTTTGCTGAATTTATGGATCTGGCGCTATACGACCCAGAGCATGGCTACTATGCCACCAATCAGGTCAATATCGGCGTTAGCGGCGACTTTTTTACATCGCCCCACCTCGGTCCTGATTTTGGGGAAATGCTGGCCGAGCAGTTTGCTGAAATGTGGCATTTATTGGGAAATCCTCGTCCATTTACCCTGCTAGAGATGGGGGCGGGGCAAGGAATGCTGGCGCAGGATGTCTTGATCCATCTACATCGCCATCATGGAGAGTGCTTCAAAGCATTGGAGTATGTGATTGTTGAAAAGTCTGCCGGGATGATTGCCGAACAGCGGAAGCGTCTGCAAGACTTGGCTAACACGTGGGGCGGCTTGCACTGGCGCACGTGGGACGAGATTCCAGCCGATTCGGTGGTGGGGTGCTGTTTCTCAAACGAACTGGTGGATGCTTTTCCGGTGCATCAGGTAGCGATCGCCAACGGGCAATTGCAGGAGATCTACGTGACCATAGCCGACTGGGATGCCTGGATCGAAACTCAAGAGGCCGTTGGGTCGCCGAGTCCTGCCCCGTCCCCCGCGACCCCCATCCAAACATCCCCGCCCCCCAGTTTCACCGAACTCCTTGCTCCCGTATCTACCCCCCGTTTAACCGAATACTTTGCATTAGCAGGCATAGATTTGCCATCGCCTGCCTATCCCGAAGGCTATCGGACTGAGGTGAACTTGGCAGCATTAGACTGGGTAACGACAGTAGCAAGTCGGCTGCGCCAGGGCTATCTCGTGACGGTGGACTATGGGTACCCAGCGCAGCGCTACTACAGCCCTACACGCTGCGATGGCACCTTGCAGTGCTACTACCAACATGGTCGGCATGTCAACCCTTATATTCACATAGGGCAGCAAGACATTACAGCCCACGTAGATTTCACAGTGCTGGCGCGGCAGGGCGATCGCTGTGGTCTAACCAGGCTGGGCTACGTTCCGCAAGGGCTGTTTTTAATGGCGTTGGGACTGGGCGATCGCTTAGCTGCGCTATCAAATCTTCAGCCCGATGCTGCTTTAACCCTACAAGATATCTTGCATCGCCGCGAAGCCCTGCACACCCTGATGGATTTCAACCCAACGCAGATGGGCACATTTGGCGTGTTGGTTCAGGGTAAGGGACTAACACCGCCCCAGTCGCGTATCCGTAGCTTAAAGGACGTTTGATCAAGGCTCAAATACTGGGTATGGGTTACTCTGCGAGCGATCGCCTTTCCTTCAGCCCGACCATCCAAAACTGGCAAGCCCAGATGCAAAAAATAGAGTTCAAAAAAATCCCCCCGAAAATCACTTGCGTGAGGCTCGGAGGGATTTGAATCAGGGTGCATCTACCACTCCAATGTTCTAAGTGAGAAGACCCATCTCCGGAAGCTTTTAGATTACCTACCCAAAAAAATCCCAAAAAATCTGGGTAGTCCTAAATTGGTAAGGATTTTTTGATGGGCGGGCTTTGCCCGCCCATCAAAAAATCCTCACATCAACACCACTACCGAGGCTAGTTTGTAAAGGTTTAACCAAAATAGGCAAAGAGTATATGAAATGACGCGACTTAAAACAACTACTCCGCTTGAGGAATAAAATTGACGCTATTCTGAAAAATAGAGGAGTCAAAGTCCGTTTTACCGGATCAAGAACCGCTCGACCTGAAAGGAATAGGGGATTAAGCCCTTAGATAAAGCGCATTTGGGCTGACCGTACAGGTTACTCACGTACTGTTGGAGCGCTGTGCTGGTTGAACCTCTGTGAGGGGTCAAGGAGAAAGAGGTGCAAGTGTTGAAGTACCTTTGGGAACTCTGAGGGATGCTTGCTAGCCATAACTCCTTGGTCTAGTTAAGTGTTCAGAGATCCGCAGAATCTATGGGTTTCGATTAGTTTCCCTGTGCTCCAGGGTAGTCCTAAATTTGGTAAGGATTTTTTGATGGGCGGGCTTTGCCCGCCCATCAAAAAATCCTTACCAAATTTAGGACTACCTGCTCCAGAATCCTTTTGATCTTGCTGCTTACTTGAGAACTGTGAAGCGCTTCGATGCTTTAGCCTTGAATTAGAAACTTGAACGAGAAATTTAGGGAGAGCACTGAGACGGTGACCCAAGAATTTCATATCTCTGTAACCCCAGTGGGGCATGACGAATATCTAGTGCGGACGGAACGAGTCGCACCAGGGGTTCCGCTTGCCGAAGAACAGGTGCATTGGAATGTAGACGAGTGGCTAGCACAAGCGCGGCAGTTGATGGATGATCCCCTGTTGGGATTGTTGCAGGGCAATCGCCTGAGCCGGATCGGAGGGTTTGACTTTGCTCAGACACATCGCAGGGGGCAAGGAGAGTCGGAGGTATCGGAGCTATCTGGCACGCTAATCGATTTGGGAGAAACTCTATACACTTCCCTGTTTCAAGGAACGTTGTGGGATAGCTGGATGATGGCGCGGGGCATTGCCCAGCATCAGGGTGAGATGCTGCGGCTGCGGCTGGGGCTGAAAGGGTTACAGTTGCCTCGGCTACCCTGGGAAGTTTTAAATGGAGGCGATCGCGACAGTCATAGCCCAGTGTGCCGCCCTATTGCAACCGGCACTGATGTGCTGTTTTCGCGCTTTCAACCCAGTACGGGCAGAATGGGCAGTCGGCTGTTGATGCCGCTAGAACCCGACCAACCTGTCCGCATCCTCATGGTAATTGCAGCTCCAAGTGACCAAGAGCAACTAGAACTGGAGCGGGAAGCTGCTAACCTCCAAGAGGAACTCTGCCGCCCTCGCAACCCTTCTGTGGAAAGCTTCATGGGGGCGCTGCCAGAATTGCACCTCACAACGTTGAACCAGCCAGGGCGAGAAGAGTTGACCCAGGCGCTAGAGCAAGGGCATTTTCACGTACTGCACTACGCTGGGCATAGCAACCTGGGGGTAGATGGCGGCAATTTGTATCTGGTGAATCCTAAAACGGGTTTGACTGAAATTCTTAGCGGAGACGACTTGGCGGGACTGTTGGCAAACAACGGTATTCGCATGGTGGTGTTTAATTCTTGTCGGGGAGCGCATACAGCAGTTACGCCAGAGGCTGAGGTAGGTACGCAGGAGCGCAATCTGGCAGAGGCGCTGGTCAGTCAAGGCATTCCAGCGGTGCTGGCGATGGCAGAACGAATTCCCGATGATGTAGCCCTAACGCTAACTCGATTGTTTTATCGCAACCTGAGACAGGGGTATCCGGTTGATCTAAGTCTCAGTCGAGCACGGCAGGGTTTGATTTCGGCCTATGGCTCGCACCAGCTCTATTGGGCGTTGCCAGTACTGTACTTGCATCCGGAGTGTGACGGCTATTTGCTCCAGGGCGATCGCACGTTGATCAACCCAGCCGATCGGTTGCTACAACTGCCCCAAATCTACGATATTCCCCCCATGCTAGCGGGCGAAGAATACACCCTAGACGGGTTTGACCCAGATGCAAATTCGGAAGATGATTTGGAGATTATTTCCAGAGCCGTACTGCTAGAAGATGACTTGGCGCTGCTCACCTCCGAAATAGACTACGCAGGAAATGCCCAACCTGAACTAGCTAAGCTAACTGCCGAGTTTGATGATGGCGATGATCTTAACTACGAAGAGGATGCCGCTGTGGTAGCCGATCTGATTCGGCAATTGACACCGCAATTAACCGAACCGATTCGGGCAGAGGCGATCGCCACGGGTGAGATCAGCTTAGCTGAGACCCCAAGCTCCACTCAGGGCACTTACAAATGGCTCTCTAAGCGGATGCCTCTTTTGTCTCCTTCTACGTCTAATTCCCGTGGGGAGTTAAAGCCACAGACACCCACAGATTCCCTTGCATCCACACCATCTATAAAAGATGCTTCAACACAGGATGCTTCAACTTCGGCAAGCCCCGTCAGAGTAGATTCATCTCCTGCGGTTTTGGATCGGGAGAGTGTAGATCGGGGAACGACGACACCAAGACGGGGTAGGCACTGGCTGAAACCACAGTACGTGCTTCTGCCTTTGGTAGGAGCTGGTGTGATGGCGATCGCCGTTGTGACCGCGCAAACCGTACCTCGTTTATTTAATTCTCAGCCGACTCCTGTCGATCTCTTACCTAGCCCGTCTGCCGGAAATTTTGTGCTGCCAATTAACTTTGAGCAGGTCAATCTGCAAACGGCAGACGTTGCTCTAGTGGAAGCGATCGCCAGCCATTACTTCCGCAAACAAGACCTGCCCAAGGGCGAAAAAGCATTCAACGCCCTACTCGATCGAGGGGCACTGCAAGCAGCAGACAGTGCCTTTAAGTCTGTTGTAAAAGATAACCTTTCTGAACCATCAATCAACTTTTTGCGGGGCAAGTTGGCATGGCAGGCCGTCAAACAGGGCACTCCTGATTACTACTCAGTGTCTGATGCCCAGCGGTTTTGGGAAGCGGCAATTAAAAAACAGCCAGATTCTGTGCCGTATCACAATGCTCTTGGCTTTGCTTACTATGACCAAGGCAAATCGAAACAGGCCTTAAATGAATGGTGTACCTCGATTGCACTACTGGCAGGCAACTCTCCAGCAACCAGTGCAACACCAGTAGCCACTGCAACAGCCGTCGCTTCTACTCTAGACTGTGCAATGCCCACCCAGCCAATCACAAACTCAGATGAGTTAACGGCCTATGCAGGTATTGCCCTGGCATTGCAGCAAGCCATGACCAATCCCGACTACACGTCCCAGCAGAAGGATCTGTTGAGTCGTGCGACTCAACTATACCAAGCCGTAATTCAAAGCAACCCTGCCAGCGTAGAACCCGATGAGCTGGGCAAAACCTGGTTATGGAATGAAAAAGCAATTCGCGATTGGCAAACCTTGGGAACGCTGTAGAGGTAAGCTGATTTCTTATATTTTTGCGATTAACTTTTGCGATTAACTTTTGCGATCGCTAGCACCCTGAGTAGTCCTAAATTGGTAAGGATTTTTTGATGGGCGGGCGAAGCCTGCCCATCAAAAAATCCTTACATCAACACCACTATCCCTAAAATAAAATGCATAGCTGGACTAAGCAATGATGGAAATGGTACTAGGCTGATAAATGGAATCTTCGGCAATTCCTGCCGATCTCTGCCCGTTCTTGTTGTTTTTTTTGCAAGGCGCGTATCTTGCAAAAAATTAGCGGAACAGGAACATTGCCATTCTGCCAAGCCTAAAAGAGACAAGCACCATGCCACATACGATCGTTACAAATACTTGCGAAGGCGTTGCCGATTGCGTTGATGCTTGCCCGGTTGCCTGCATCCATCCGGGTTCATCCAAAAACGCTAAGGGAACAGACTGGTTCTGGATTGATTTTTCAACCTGCATTGACTGTGGCATCTGTCTACAAGTTTGCCCAGTAGAAGGCGCAATCATTCCCGAAGAACGCCCTGAATTGCAAAGCACGCCCCAGTGACTTGGCCATCACTAGGCCATCTAGAATTGGTAGTTCTAAATTGGTAAGGATTTTTTGATGGGCGGGCGAAGCCTGCCCATCAAAAAATCCTTACATCAATACCATTACCCTAGAATTTACGATGTTCTATGGCTATGGTTTCTATTTTGGGAAGCTAGGGTTAAGCCAAGGGCAGTTTTAATGGCACGCGCCACCAAAACTGCCCTAAGTAAGATGCCTGTAGCCATACATCGCAGCCTCAATCAGCTTTCAGGTGCCCTCATGGCTGACACCCCTCCGCTTCTAATTGTCGAAGATGTTCATGCTGGCTACATCCAGGATCTCGATATCTTGCAAGGTGTTAATTTTCGGGTGTATCCAGGAGAATTGGTGGCAATGATTGGCCCAAATGGGGCAGGGAAATCGACTCTGGCAAAGACTATTTTTGGTCTGCTAACGCCACATCGGGGCACGATTCGCTTTCAAGGGGAATCGATTGTTGGCCTGAAATCTGATCAAATTGTGCGACGGGGCATGGGTTACGTGCCGCAAATTGCCAATGTGTTTCTAGCTCTCAGCGTCGAAGAAAATTTAGAAATGGGAGCCTTTATTCGCAGTGGCTCTCTCCGGCCATCAAAGCAAAAGGTTTTTGAGGCATTTCCAGCCTTGTCTACCCGAAGGCGGCAGCGCGCTGGTACGCTATCGGGCGGCGAACGGCAAATGCTAGCGATGGGGCGATCGCTTATGCTAAATCCAAAATTGCTGATTTTAGATGAGCCATCAGCCGCACTGTCTCCTGGACTGGTGAATGAAGTATTTGAGCAGATTCAGCAAATTAACCAAACTGGCACAGCGGTCGTTTTAGTCGAACAAAATGCTCGCAAAGCTCTGACTCTGGCACATCGGGGCTATGTGCTAGAAGCGGGGCGCGATCGCTTTGAAGGGTCTGGAGCAGCCTTGCTAGATAATGCAAACGTGGGAGAACTATATCTGGGAGGAGCACAGTTCAGCGGATAATTAAACCAATTAGCCCATCCTGAATCAAACCAAGACCCCAAAATCTACCTAATTTGCAAGTGCCTGGATCAGTACCGATGTCCCTCCCACCAACTCTCTCTGATGGCTACGGCCTTGCCCTCCATACCAGTAGCCCAGAACTAGGCCTAGCACTGAGCAATTTTAGGGGCGACAGTCGTTGTCAATCGTGGAATTTGGGGCGATCGCTTTCTACAGATCTACACCACTACATGCAAAATTTTCTCCAACCTCAGGGCTGGAGTGATCTGACGTTTTTAGCAGTCGCCAAGGGGCCCGGCGGCTTTACGGGCACCCGGATTGGGGTCGTTACAGCTCGAACATTAGCGCAGCAGTTAGACATTCCTCTATTTGCCATTTCCTCACTGGCAGCCTTTGCCTATTCAGTTGGCGATCGCCTCCCCCTTGGAACCAAGAGCGTCGGTTCTGAACCTACGGTTGATATTGCCGTACAAATGCCTGCTCAGCGTGGAGAATTATTTACCGCCATTTATGGCACTCAAGCAACAACTCTAGCTCCAAACTCAGAGCCAAACCAGCAGACCAAACCAGCTCCAACCCAAGCTTGGGCAGCGCTTTTCCCCGATACGGTACTCACGCCTGAAACGTGGCAGCAGGTCTTAGGACAGTGGCAACGCCCCTATCGCTTGTTACAAGCAGACAGCGGCTTGGGAGGCTCTGCGGCGAGTCTTTTGCAACTGGCTTACCAACAGTGGTGCAGCGACATCCGTCCTCTTTGGTCGGAAGCACTACCCTTCTACGGGCAGCATCCAGTTGTAGGTTAGGACACCAGCTATAGCTGTAGTTAGTGAGGTTAGGACAAGGACATTTTTGGCGCGGCGCGCCACCAAAAATGTCCTTATGAAGTGGCTCCAGCTACATAGGGCTTGCTGTGGTGGAGGCGATCGCATCAAAGAAATAAATGCAGCACTCAGTCTCTGGGAAATGGAACAATCCGTAGGCCGGATGCTGCACTTGTAGCGGTAGCCATGATCAATAGGACGCCTCCCTGTCATTCCCGCGCAGGCGGGAATCCATCTGCTCGATAGGTGCTAGCGTCATTCCCGCCTGCGCGGGAATGACGCTAGCATGTCCTAAGCTTTATGACTATGGCTATAGATCAATCAAAGAGGCGATCGCCCCAGATTACACCGTTACAAAATCACTGCCAGTAATTCTGTTGGATTGAATTCCCGTCAAAATCGCTAATATAGCCATAGACGGATTGGTTAGGACGGGGTGCAGGGGTGGAACCCCTGGCTGGGGGCGAAGCCCCCACACCCCCTTTGATCCCAGTGTCCTAACCTTTGTGGCGACAGCTATACTTCGCTGGTGAACGTTCCCAATCATCTGCCGTAAACCACCTCGGACACTCAGCAGAAAAGTTCTCGGCGGTCGGTATGCATTGGAGTTGTTATGCCGCGCTAGAACTTGCTGATCAACTTATCGTACTCAGCGTGAGTCCCGATCCAGAACCAGGGAATACCGTTCTCGACTTCTATACCCAAGGCTCGGTAACTCAATCCTGCTCGAACTGACCAATATTTCTTACCCAACTTCTTGAAGTGGAGAGATGGGTGGGATGGATCGGTCTTGAGCAACTCGTAAGATTGATCAGCCGTTCGCTGCACATTTTCAGGGAGAGCATCGTAGCATTGCCAGAATCGTCGGGTTGCGTGGTGCATCAGATCTCACGACAATGTCCTGCTTGAAATTCAGCGATCGCCTCCTGAGCTAGCGTCTCTAATTTACCCTCTGCAATATCCTGTTCTAGCTGTTCATCCCAGCGTTCATAATCCAAGTCAAGAAACCACAGTCTCAGCCTTTCAAACTCATCGGATGGCAGTGAGAGAATAGCCGCTTCAATTTGCTCAAGGTTTGACATGATTAATCCTACCTCTTAAGCTCTTGAGGCAATTATAGCTTTGCTAAAAAAGGCAAATCAAACTCCTGCATCGCCGCAAAGCATCGTCTTCCAACAACCTAAAGTCAACTGTATCCTGAAAACAAACGGATATGACTTCGGTTACGCCCCCACGCCGATGACCCAGCAGCATAACGGTCGCGCTCACCGGACGCAGACAACCTTTGCAACTCAACAGTCATATTAGGACGTTCCAGTGCAGCGCGGTTATTAGCTGGCACTGAACCTATGGGAAATAGCTTTGCAGGTAGTTTAAAGCAAACCGCTTCGTCTCTTTTACTAATCGCTGCCGAAACGTTTCCTCTTGGCTGAGGGATAGCCATAGTAACGTTCCGATCGCTTTTACCAATACATAGGCGATCGCTTCACAATCCATCGGTTCTGAGCTTGCATCGCGTTTGGCTAAGGAGTTGGCTAAATCCTGAATTAATTTGGCATCCGTTGCCTCATCAATTTCTGACAATTCGCGGATCGTTCCCTGAACCTCCATAAAAATGGCGTAGTAGCTGGGGTTTTCGGTAAAGAAGCGATCAGTAGTATCAATCAACTGATCCACGTAATCCAATAAGGAGAGGGCGACTAGCTCTGCCTCATCAATGGCTGCTAACTGTTGATGCAGCATTTCCCCATAACGCAGGGCTAAGGCTTGTAGAATCGCTGCCTTGTCTGGAAAGAACTGATAGAGCGACCCGATTGGCACCTGGGCTTGAGTGGCGATCGCGTTGGTCGTCGTTGCGGTGTAACCCTGGCTGGCAAACAGGTCTTCTGCCACATCCAAAATGCGATTGACTCGCTCCTGACTGCGAGCCTGTCGCGGTTTGCGGCGCATTCCGCCTGCGGTTAGTGGGCTTTCAGACGGGCTTTCAGACATGAGCGTTCTCCCTGACCTTCAGAAATAAATGAGGGTTACTCACATTTTGCTTGACAAAACACGAGGATTGCTCATATTATAAAAACATGAGCGATGCTCACATGCTAACTCAGTTTGCTCCAGAGAGTCATGTTATGTCCCAGACTTTGCTAATTCCAAACGCTGGCTCTGTCAGTGCCAGTATGCGCTCTCGCTGTCTTCTGCAATACGTCCACGTTGGGTTTCGTTTTGTGCGCTACCAGTGTTTTCCCTGGCTGGTGTTGGCGATCGCACCGCTCAAGTTGCTCTTTGCATCGAGAGTGGAACGGATTCATGCACAGGTTCGTTATTTAAGCGCGATTGCCAGGATTGATTTTGTCAGTGTCTATGGGTTGCTCAATGACTTGCTTTGGTAGAAGTGCCTGAGTGTTTTTGATGTGTTCAATTTGTCAGCCTTTACGCGATGTGCGACTTTCCTGCAATGCCTGCCAAGACTGCCCTCACCCTAGCCCTCTCCCGATGGGAGAGGGAACCGGAACGGTCTGGAAGTCCTTCTCCCTGGGGAGAAGGGTTGGGATGAGGGCAAATTATTTGCACATTGCGTAACCTTTACATTTTTGGAGTGATTTCCTATGCAACTGCTCAATTCAGCTACGGCCAATGCATCTGTTAACGCTCATGGTCAACAGCAGATGCAGAATCCGATTCTTAAGGGTTGTAATTCATTTCTGGCAAAGCTGGCTCTTGTTAAAGCATCGGTATCGATGCTATTTGGAGACAATAGCCTGCAAACGGTTGGCGATCTGGCCTATGGATTGTTGGCAACTCCCGCCTACGATCTAATGGCTCATCACTTAAACCAAGATCCAGCTTGTGCCGCCCTGATTCGCGATCGCTACATCCCGCCTACCCACGACCTTGATACCTTACTGACTTTGCCCCCCGATTCCCTGGGGTACATCTACGCAGCCCAGATGAAGAAAACAGGGTTCGATCCCAATCTCCATGCTGGAATGACCGCAAAATCGGATGCTGAATATGTTGAGCTACGACTGAGCCAGACTCATGATCTGTGGCATATTGTGACTGGATTTGACACGTCCCTAATTAGCGAAATTGGCTTGCAGGCATTCCATTTGCCGCAGTTTCCCTATCCGCTGGCAACCATGTTGGTTGCAAATAGTTTGATATCCACCACCCTAAGGGAACCAGACCTATTGCCCAAATTGCTGGCGGCGATCGCCCAGGGTTTTCAAATGGGTAAAACTACCAAACCACTCTTTGCCCAGAAGTGGGAAGAGGGTTGGGAAAAGCCCCTAACTCAGTGGCAGATTGAGTTGAATATTCAACCAACCTCAGCAACCTCTGCATGAGATCAGTGATAAATTATGCTGAAATCCCCTCTACAACTCCCCAATTTTCGTTGGCTATGGTTTGGGCAGACCTTCATTTTTTGTGCTGCTCAATTCTGGTTTGTGGCACTAACTTGGTTGGTACTGCAAAAAACAGGCTCAGGTGTTGCTCTAGGAGCAATATTAATGGCAGCCGCGATTCCCCGTGGCTTGCTCATGCTGGTGGGCGGTGTCATCAGCGATCGCCTGCCACCTAACACCATTGCGGCGATCGCCACTGTCATAAACACCATGCTGTCGGGGTTGATGACAATTATGTTACTGACCAACACCTTTCATCTTCAGGTCGTGGTTGTGATTTCGGCTATATTCGGCATCTCCGATGCCTTGTTGTACCCCGCGACGCTTGCCTTGCTGCCCCGACTGATTCGCAAAGCTCGCTTAGGGCAAGCCAACGCCTGGATGCAAGGGAGTGAGCAGATTACCAATGTGATTGGTCCAGCAGCGGCCGGACTGACAATCGGGACTCTGGGTTTAACCGCCGCCTTTGCCTTCAATACCACCCTATTTGCGATCGGTGCAGGCTGCGTCTATCTGCTGCGAATCCGGCGAGTCACGACGGTTGTGACCCCAGAACCGCAGGCACTGACCAGCAGTATTGCAGAAGGTCTGAACTATGCCTGGAAACATACCGGAATTCGGATCAGTTTGCTACTGATCGCCATGATTAATTTCGCCATTTTAGGACCCATTGTGGTTGGCGTTGCCGAGTTGGTCACGGTGCGGTTTGATGGCGATGCAACAACATTTGGCTACTTGCAATCGGCTTACGGCATTGGGGCATTACTGGGAGTCTGGATTGCTGGTCAGATGAGTGCGATTAAGCAGCTCAAAACACCCTTAGTGTTACTGGCGGGTGTGCTGGGTTTAGGACTAATTGCGCTAGGTTTTGCCGCTCATCCCTGGATCGCTGCAACTATCATGATCATGATGGGAATGGGTGGTGGCATTGTCGGCGTGCTCGGAATCACTTGGTTGCAACAGGAAACTGTCAGCTCTATGCAAGGTCGCATGATGAGTCTGGTCATGTTTGCATCGGTGGCGCTTGACCCCTTCTCTCAAGCCATCTCTGGTGTGCTGCTTGAAATAAATTTGACAGGCTTATTTATTGCAGCAGGCGTCACAATGTTAGTCACGGCTATTGTTTCGTTACTGAGTCAAGCTAGCGATCGCTCTCTATGAGTTTTGGATAAAAGGTTCGGGATTGCCACCTAACGGTCGCGATCACCGGACGCAGATACCGTCTATCACTCAACTGACATTCTTAGGCGTTCCGGTGCAGCGTGGTTGTTAGGCAGTTCCAGAACAGGCAGACTTGAGAGATTTGGTTCCATTCTTGACGAGATTGAGCAGAAAACCTATATGCCATCAGGTAAAATTTACTGAGATGCTCAATATGGAAGGGAAAACTATATTTTGCCCAATACAAGCCAGCCTCGGCTCTTGTCCTTTACTCTTGACGGTTGGACTGCCCTAGGCAGTCAAGTTTCCGTGTCCCTTCTTGACCGCGTTGGAGTATTAGTTGGACGCAATGGGGCTGGCAAATCAGCTATTCTTGAAGGTTTTGAAGCTATCTCGTCGCGGGCTATTGGTGGGCGATTTCGGCTACTTGATAGTGATAGCATTCCAAAAATATTAGATATTAAAATTTCAACACCAACTGAGCGTCAGCTTAGATACAGGTATGAACTTATATTTATACCCAGTTCTACCGACGACTCAGATTTAGACGAGTCTACAAATGAGAACTCGGAGGAAAGCCAGTTCTCCTGGAATGATTGTTGCCAATATGCTGACGGAGATCAGGAAATCTTATGGACTACTGAAACTGGAGTAACAACTTTCAGTAATGGTGGCGATCCTACTATTACTATTCTTGGTAATACTAACTCGCTTCGACAGGCTCATCTTCCAGAAAACTCACGACTGAAACTACCTGACGAAATGCAATGGGTTTATGCTGTTCTGAGAGGAGTCCGTCTTCTTGGAAAGACTTCTGTCCGTCAAACATCCAGGCGTCGCCCGTCTCTTCTCCGGGTGTCAAGCAAAGGCATTTCTCCAGGTGCTGTTGGGTTGGCGGATAGCCTAGCACGTAAAATCCTTCGCCGCTTAGAGATGGGAGAACTTGATGAACTTGAAAGTGTTTGTCAGCGGATTGGACTTGGAAGCAAAATAACTGTACAGAAATTTTTTTTAAGTGAGGAACCTAGAGAAAAAAGCGAAGATGAAGGCGAAGAATATGTTTCTTCAGTGTTGTTAGACGGAGTCAATATTGGACTACTCTCTGATGGAACGCTACGGGTTTTATCGATTCTTATAGAAATAATTGCTTCATATCCTAATGCAACGACAATAATTGAAGAGCCTGAGACGCAAATCCATCCTGGAATGCTAGCAAAGTTACTGAATGAAATTGAAACATACACGTTTGAGGAAAATTTAATTCTCTCCACCCATTCTCTACAGGTAGTAGCATGGACTAGTCCAGAAAAAATTAATTTAGTTTATCGAAATCATGGACAGACAACTGTTCGGAAGCTACGAGAGGAAGAGATTCATAAAGTCGTTGAATATCTTTGCGAAGAAGGGGACTTAGGCGACTGGCTCTATAGTGGTATTCTTGATGAGTAGTCGCCTAATAGCTCTAATTGCTGAAGATGATACAGACTGCGATACAATCCGGAAAATTGTACATCGCGTACTTGGTACAAATGCCAGGACAAAACCGTGGGCATCTAAAGGATGTAGCACTTTAAGGAGAAAGCTATCAGCAAAACTTAAAGCCATGTCTGGTGAAGGTTGTAATGCTTTTGTTATTCTTCATGATTTAGATCGTAATCCGCAGAATAACTCTCTTAATGATGAAGCGAAACTACGGGAGACTTTAGAGGCTGCTGCCTGTGAGGTTAAAGATATCCATAAACACATCTGCATTCCAATTGAGGAATTAGAAGCTTGGTTTTGGTCTGATCCAGAGGTTATAAAACACATTGGACGTGGCAAAGGTGAAGCGAAGGCAAATCCTAACTTGATTACTAAGCCGAAAGAGCAATTGATAAAACTATCAATTGGTGAAAATAGAAAGCCTCGTTACAGTACAAACATGAATGTTGAATTAGCAGAAATATTGAATTTAGAGCTTTGCTCTGATCGCTGTTCTTCGTTTAATAGCCTTCTTACCTTCCTTCAATCCTTATAAAGGTGTTGACAAGCCCTTGTATTGGAACGTTGCTTCACTCTCAAGAGAGTGGTCTGCTTAACTTGTTATTAGGCGGAAAGTTTCCACCTATCATCCCAATTTGGGTGGATAGGCCGAAAGTTTCTGCATATCACCCTAATTTAGGTGGATTCAGAGGAAAGTTTTTTCATATTAGGCCAATCCGGTGGGTTGGAGGAAAGTTTCCGCCTATCTTCAGATGTGTACGGGCAGGCACATACGTATCATTAGTCACATACTCTATCGTCATGGCTTGACCATTCTCATGGAACCGCGTCCCAAAAAGCTGTTAGCTCAAGTGCGAGATGCGATTCGGCTCAAGCACAATTGACAGGGTGGCGGTTATGCCCGTATCCTTGCAAATTAAGGTTGTTGAACGATTCCATAGTCGAACAACCTTAATTCGCTCCAAAAATCTAGCACCGCCCAATGTTGTTGAGACCAACACTGAGCGGCTAACCCCCAAACTGAGTATGCAGTCTGGCGGCTAACCGAGAATTTTAACATTTCTCTCTAGCCACCCTGCTTTTGTTTGCGCGGGGTGGCTAGGTTTTTGGGGTTTCTTCTTACCGCTTATGCAGGAGAACCCCATGTTTGAGATCGTTTATGGTGCGA
>JBBQFG010000054.1:0-22919 GCA_038321765.1 Elainellales cyanobacterium | reverse complement strand
TAGCTCGAAATGTGATGTCTCGCGGGCGAACTATCACGTTTCAAACGCATCTTGCACCTGATAGATGAATCCCAACGTTGCCCAGCAGTTGACATCTAGGGCGTAGGCATCGGGAGGAATGGAGTATGGGGTGGCAGCGGTCGGGGGGGATAGCGGTTATTTTGCTGGGGACCATTGTTGTTTTAGGGTTTCGATGAGTTGGGGGCCCCCCCCGCGCGGGGGGGGGCTCAGACTTCTAGGGTTTTATGTTTAATTACGCCCACCTGCTTATCACAGTTCAAAACAAAACTTACCCGGCTTCCTTGCGACTGGCGCGCAGTTGGCCACAGGCGGCATCTGCTTCTAGCCCTCTGGAATAACGCACGCTAACGGCGATGTGATGCTGCTGAAGCGCTTGCACAAAGGCTTGCACTCGGCGCGGATCGGGGCGTTTGTAATCCACTTCTTGGATGGGATTGTAGGGGATCAAGTTGACATGGCTTTGAAAGCCGCGTAAGTGTTGGGCTAGCTCGTCGGCATGTTCGGGGCGATCGTTCAGATCAGCCAGCAGAACGTATTCAAACGAAATACGTCGCCCGGTAATCTGCACATACTCACGGCATTCTTCAAGCAGCGCCTCTAGGGGATAGCGGCGAGCCGTGGGAATGAGGGTTTCGCGCAACGCCTGGTTGGAGGCGTGGAGACTCACGGCTAGGGTGACTTGGAGATGGTGCTGAGCCAGTTGGCGAATGTGGCCAGGAATGCCCACGGTGGAAAGGGTCATCATGCGCTGCCCAATGCCCACGTCGGTGTTGAGCGATCGCACTGCCGTCAGTACGTTCTCAGTATTCAGCAGGGGTTCGCCCATACCCATGAATACAATATTGCTGACCCGCTGCCCAAAGTCTTCTTGCACCGTAAGCACTTGGTCAATAATTTCGTGTGGCTCTAGGTTTCGCACGTAGCCGCCCTTGCCCGTCGCGCAAAAATCGCACGCCATCGGACAGCCCACCTGAGACGAGACACAAACAGTCAAACGGCTATAGGGGGTCGCATCTGTGGCAGAAACCGCCGGAACCTGCTGGAATGCGTCTATCCGCTGCCGTTTGGCTGCCGACTCTCTACGAAAGGTCGGAATACCAACCGCTTCAATAATTTGCCCGTCCTGTAGACGCAGCAAAAACTTGACGGTGCCGTCGGGGGCTTCGGCGCGGTAGTGCAGATGCGATCGCCCCACATCCCCTGTACCTGCTTCCACCATTTCCGCTCGCCACGCCTTAGGAAACACGGAAACATCCGCCAGCGATCGCGCCCCCTGCTGATAAAGCCACTGGTGTAGTTGCTTACCCCGATAGGCCGGTTGACCATGCTGCTGTACCCACGCTGTTAAATCATCCAGCGATCGCCCCAGTAGAGGTTGGTCTGGAGTCGTAGCAGGAGAGGAGGCCGAACTGGTCACAACTGGCTGGGTTAGCTGAAGCGAATCTGAAGAGTGCATACGAGGTCAAACCCGGTGGGTTTTGGGTGCAGTAACGTTCTGGGTAATAAGTAGTTCAACCTAAATAAAAACTAAATCCTAAAACCCTGTGCCGCCCGCGCAGCGGGCGGCGCAGGGTTTTAGGATCTTAATATTTACTTAAGCCCACCTACTTAACAAGGGGTAATGATATTTTAGTCAACCCCCAACTTCCCGAATTCCCATTATCACCCACTAACTCTTAACCAAACTAATCCGTTCTACGCCCCATGCCAGCCCAGCCCCGATCGCCTCGGCCAACGTGCTAACCAATCGGTACAGCGCCACCGCACTGAGAATAATGGCAGGTGGTAGCTGAGATTGGAGCAGGGCGATCGCCGTCGCTTCAAATACGCCAATGCCGCCCGGTGCACCCGGTACCACTAGCCCCAACAGCCACGCAAAGCTAAAGGCACCCAGCAGCGGCTGCACTTGGCTGAGTTGCAGCGGCTGAAATGCAAGCACAATCCACAGAAAACCAACTCCCCGCAGCAGCAGAAACACCAGTTCGCCCAGCAGAGGGCAGAGGGGATAACGTTTAAGCTGAAGCGCGCCGGAAGCGGTGGATGAGGGAGCCGTTTCTTGAGCGCTAGTCGAAGGAAACGTAAGGGGAGCCAGAGACGATTTGCTCGCCTTGGCTTTGCCTAAAATTCTCAGCACGGGATTGAGAATCGGGGGAGATACTCCCACAAGCACAAGGGTAAGGCTAATCACCTGAATGCCCCAATTGGCTTGGCGAATGCCTGCCAGTGCCACCATCAGCGCTGCGGCTGCCATCAGCAGGGGTTCTAGCAGCACGCTCAGGGTGGCAGCCCCGACTGTAAAGCCTGCCGTTTGGGATGCCTGAACCCGTCCGTAGAGGTGCCAGACGTTGCCAGGGAGGTATTTGGCAATGTTGGTTTTGAGGTAGGTGCGAATAGCCCAGCCCGGTACAGCAGGCTGGCTCAGTTCGCGCAAAATCCAGCCCCAGACCCAGCCAGTCCACACGTGCGCCAAGAGCGTGATTAGGAAGGCGATCGCCAACCAGCCCCAGCCCGCCTGATCAATCCGAATGGCGGCTACCTCTTGCCAGTGCTGTTGTAACGTCCGCGCCAAAAAAACCAGCGCCACCCCCAAAATTGCCCAGCGCAAGAAGTCCTTTAGGCGAAATTTTGATAGGCGCTCAAGGGAGCGTGGAGGGGGGAGTGGAGGCGGAGTGGTGGACATTACGGCGAAGTTTGTGAGAAGCGTTTAGGAAGCGGCAATCGTTTTGTACAGCATACGGGTTTCGACTGCGCTCAACCCTCGATAACTGCGCTCAACCCTCGATGACTGGGGGTTGAGCGCAGCCGACGAGGGTTGAGCGCAGCCGACGAGGGTTGAGCGCAGCCGACGAGGGTTGAGCGCAGCCGAAACCCGTATGCTGGTAGTTGTTTTAATGTAACTTCCTTACCTTTAGAACATGATTGCAACAACTCACCGCAACAACTCACCGCAACAAGATTGGCACATAGCACTCCACCACTCGCCCTGCCCCGCGCACTTGCCGAACGTACGCTTGACTAACCGCATCGCCGTCCTCTGTTAGCCGATCAATCCCGATGCCATTGCGCCCCTGGTCTTTGCCCGAACTGTGAATGTATTGGTCATTTCCTAAGGCAATGCCCACGTGGGTGCATCGTTCTGGCTTACCAAAAAACACCAAGTCACCTAGTTGCAAGGCATCCAGTTCCACAGGTTGCACAAACGCCTCCTGTTGATAGGCATCACGGGGGAGCCAAATTCCCATCGCGGCAAATGCCGTCTGCACCAGCCCCGAACAATCATAGTTAGGCCCCACCGTGCCGCCCCACAGATAGTGATTCGGCTGACGCATGGCGCTGTGGGCAAACTCAATCACCTGCGGCAGTCGAGCAGCAATCTCGGATGCAGGGAGCGCGATCGCCTGATAAGGAACCTCAGCTAGCTCTAATAAATCCAGATCTTCCAGCGCCACCCAGCCCGGATAATCATCTTCACCTAGCACCACCTGGACAGCGCCTGCTAGAGTCACACTCGCTTGAGCAGCAAGATCTTGACCAGCACTGTCTTGAATGTGCCTGTTTGCCTGGAATGACAGTGGTAAAATACGCAATTGCCGCCCCGCCACTGCCTGTGTTACCAATGCCTTTAGCTCTGGCGAATCGTACAGGTTTACGTTTGCTTGGCATTGATACTCAACAGCAGGATCGGCAGCAAACATTGTTTGAATCGAGGCGATCGCAACCATAAAAAGGTGAAAGATGAGGGACACAGGATGAACAGGGTAGCGTAAGTGGGAGCTACTTATTCAGCTTCAAGAGTTCTACGACACCAGTTTCATAGCGCTACATTCACTTAGTTTTATGACGCTATATTCACATAGTCCAACATCTGTAGTCCTTAGTGGGAAGCACCCGACCTCATCCTTCAAACATTTTTTATTCCCTTTTTCTTCATCCTTCCGCCATGCCCTTTTTTCAACGAGATGAGCTTTTAGAAACGTTAGGCGATCGCATCTTAGAAGCAACGTGGGCAAAATTTCCCACCCTGGCACCGCACCAAATTGCCATCACCTGGCTGATCTATCCGCCACCGTTTCCGGTCAACACTGGCGGAGCGATTACGCCCTACGAGTATTGGCAGTACCCAGTTAAAGGATTTACCTACCGGGGCGTGGAGCTAATTTATCCAGCCAGCGTCGTCAAGCTATTTTACTTAGTCGCCACCCATGAGTGGATGGAGCAGGGGATGATTGCGCCTTCCAGAGAGTTAGATCGTGCCCTGCGCGACATGATTGTAGACTCCAGCAACGATGCCACCAGTCTGGTTGTGGATACGCTCACAGGTACCACCAGCGGCCCCGAAACTCCCCCAGAACCCTTTGAAACCTGGAAATATCAGCGCAACCTGATCAATCGCTACTTCAAATCTCTCGGCTGGGACGAATTTAACACCATTAACGTCAACCAAAAAACCTGGTGCGACGGAGCCTACGGACGAGAACGGGCATTCTTAGGCGAACTGATGGAAAACCGCAATGCCCTCACCACTAACGCTGTGGCGCGCCTCTTACACAGTATCGTTGGTGGCGTAGCCGTCACCGCAGAGCGATCGCAACTGATGATGGCCTCCCTAAAACGCAGCCTCGACCCTGCTAACCTCGCCGCCGATCCCGAAAACCAAGTCACGGGCTTCCTGGGTGGCAGCTTACCCACCACCGCCCAACTCTGGTCTAAAGCTGGGCTGATGAGCCGCGTTCGCCACGACGCGGCCTACATTGAACTGCCCGACGCACCGCCCTACCTGCTTACCGTCTTTACCGAGGGCAAAGACCACAGCCAAAACGAAGCCATTCTTCCCTTCGTCTCAAAGCAAGTTGCCGATGCCATGTGTCAAGTTAAGGAAGGCCAGATTACAGCAATTCCTGATAGCAATTTCCCAATTGAGTAAGCCACAGTTGTTGCAAATGCGCGGAAGGGCGGGTTTTGTTTGTCAGTTAACGGCGATAGTGAGGACGTACTGGCTGAACCCGCCCCTACACCCGCCCCTACACCCGCCCCTACAAAGGACTGATTTCATCTCACTTGTTCAGCAATTGTTCCAACCCCTGTTCTAACCCCGCCCTTCCCCAATCACCGGGGCACCCCAGCCTAGTGACACTGCCAAACATTGCACAACCCAAGCTACTCTATACTGCACTTCAGATCCTGCAAAAGGGCATTTGCATAGGGGTGCAAGTCAAATGGGTTCCAAGCTGCCGTGTTCCAGATGAATGAATTGGTACAAACTCCGATCCAACAGGGCAATCTGAATCATAGATTGAGCATACCTTGATCGGGATCACGGAGCAGCCACCGATGTCCACTCACCATCGCCACGCCAGCCAACACCTAGAACACATTCTAAAATCGCGATCGCTTCAACAACTAGAAGCCGATCTCAGCCCCAAGCCGGAGAAATCGTTTACCAAAATTCCCGCCAGTGCTCGTCTGACTCCCGAAGCGCTGAACCGTCGCTGGCA
Organism: Elainellales cyanobacterium; assembly: GCA_038321765.1. Classification (GTDB taxonomy): domain Bacteria; phylum Cyanobacteriota; class Cyanobacteriia; order Elainellales; family Elainellaceae; genus CASBQJ01. The sequence goes on along the minus strand of JBBQFG010000054.1, from coordinate 17,403 downwards.
ACACCTACACACCTCTGCCGCCGTCCAAGCCGCCCTGGCAGATGCCGACGCGATCGCCCAAATGGACTGCTATCGGCACAACATCGAAAACTTTATCGGCACCGTAAAAGTGCCCGTGGGCGTGGCAGGCCCACTGCGGATCAATGGGCTGTTTGCCCAAGGCGATTATTACGTCCCCCTAGCGACTACCGAAGCGGCGCTGGTTGCCTCTTACAGCCGGGGCGCGCAACTGCTCACCGCCGCCGGAGGCTGCACCGCCCTACTGCTGAGTGAAGGTGTTAGTCGAGCACCCGGATTTGCCTTCCGCAACTTACAAGAGGCCGGGAAATTTGTCATGTGGGCGATCGCCCAGCAAGATGAATTTCGCCACGTTGCCGAAGCCACTACCCAGCACGGCAAGCTGATCGACATGCGAATTACGGTTGAAGGCAACCACGTCTACCTCGATTTTCAATACACTACAGGCGATGCAGCGGGTCAAAACATGGTGACGATCGCCACCCAAGCGATCTGCGATTATATTCAAATCCATTCGCCAGTCATCCCCCAATACTCATTTGTCGAATCGAACCTATCGGGCGACAAAAAAGCCAGCGCTCAGTCATTTCTCTCAGTGCGGGGCAAAAAAGTAACCGCAGAGGTAACCCTAACGGCGGAGCTAGTGCAGAAGTATCTGCATACTACCCCCACTGCAATGGTGCAGTACTGGCAAATGTCGGCGATCGGCGGCACCTTGACAGGCACTATCGGCATCCAGGGGCACTACGCCAACGGCTTGGCGGCGATCTACTTGGCCTGTGGGCAAGACGTGGCCTGCGTAGCAGAGTCGGCAGTCGGCGTTACCCGATTTGAACTGACAGAGTCCGGGGCGCTCTATGCCGCCGTTACCTTGCCTAACTTAATCGTCGGCACCGTAGGCGGCGGCACCCACCTCCCCAGTCAACACGCCTGTCTGGAGATTTTAAACCTAGCAGGCAGCGGCCATGCCCGCGCCTTTGCCGAAGTCTGCGCTGGATTGTTGCTTGCGGGGGAACTGTCGATTATTGGGGCACTGTCATCGGGCGAATTTACCAAAGCACATCAGCGGCGAGCCAGAGGAAGGGAGAAGAGCAAAGAATGAGGGATGAAGGTTGAAGGTCGAGACTTCGAGTAAAAAGGTCGAGACTTCGAGTTCAAAGGTCGGGACTTCGAGTTCAAAGGTCGGGACTTCGAGTTTAAAGGTCGAGACTCCGAGTTCAAAGGTCGGGACTCCGAGCAAAAAGGTCGAGACTTCGAGTAAAAAGGTCGGGACTCCGAGTTCAAAGGTCGGGACTCCGAGTTCAAAGGTCGGGACTTCGAGTAAAAAGGTCGGAACCTGATTGACTGACAAAACTTGTTAGTCAGATCCCCGAAAGCCCTCACCCTAGCCCTCTCCCGAGGGGAGAGGGAACCGGAAGGGTAGATCAACTTCCCTCGCCCTCTGGGAGAGGGGTTGGGGGTGAGGGCTATAGACTTTTGTCAGTCAACCAGGGGCAATGCTCACCTCCCTGAAACTGATGTGTTGGCAAATCATTTCAATTGAGATGCGTTTAAGATTCAACGTTTAGAGTTCACTATTTTATGGATCGATGGTGGATATATCAGCAAGAACGGTTTCCCATTTTTAAGCATGGGGTACTGATTGCTGTGTTTGCGGCGGCGGCAGTCTGTTATTCCATTTTGCTGCGCGACGGAGCAGAGACGGCTGTAACGATGGGACGTTTACCTGTGGGGGCGATCGCCATTGCCTTCATCAGTTTGTTTCTCTGCTTTCTGCAATTACGCATTGCCGACGAGTTTAAGGATTTTGCCGACGATGCACGCTATCGACCATACCGTCCGGTGCCGAGGGGGTTGGTAACGCTGCGGGAACTGGGAATACTGGCGATCGCGGTGGCAGCAATTCAACTGGGACTGGCGGTTTCGGTCGGGTTTAAGCTCGTGCTGCTGCTGGCACTAGTGTGGGGCTACATGCTGCTGATGGGTCAGGAGTTTTTTGTCCGCGATTGGCTCAAGACAAAACCTGTGGCCTATTTACTGTCTCATGCGGTGATTATGCCGCTGTTGGCGCTGTATGCAACCGCCTGTGAGTGGGTGACGGCGACGGGCACACCACCGTCCGGTTTAGGCTGGTTTTTGCTGCTCAGTTTTTTGATTAGTCTGGCAATCGAGCTGGGACGCAAAATTCGGGCACCGCAAGATGAAGAGACGGGCGTGGAAACCTACTCTGCTCTATGGGGCGTTCAGCGGGCGGCGATCGCCTGGTTAACCGTCATGTGGCTAGTGGCGATCGCCGCGCTCTTGGCGGCAGCACAGGTAGAGTTGGTGGCTCCCACAGCACTGCTGCTGCTACCACTACTGACTCTAGCGATGGTGGTGACATGGCGCTTTCTGGCTCGTCCCAACGCCTACTGGTCAAAGGGGTTTGAGGTAGCTACAGGGCTGTGGACGCTGGGTGTGTATTTGGCGGTGGGTGTGGTGCCGCTGTGGGTTCGCAGTAGGGGTTAGGGGCTTAGCAGGCTATGCCTCTACCCCAAGCATTGCCTCTTAAATTCAATACATTACGGATTAATCCGATGACCTTTATTTTGTTTCCTGAAGACGCACTCAAGTTTGCCGATCAACTGGGCGGCAAGGCTGGCGCTTTGGCAGTACTGGCTCCACACGATTTCCCAATCCCTGCCTGGTTTGTGCTTACCCCCGCCGCCTTTGTAGAGGCAACGCAGTGGGTCAGTACGGTAACTGGTCATGCTGAGACGAACAGCCCAACTACTTTGCTCGGACAGCACCTATCCTCCATCGCCCGAAATTCGACAACAGACGACCTGAATGGCTCACCCCAATCGGTAGCGGTTCAGCCGCCCGTGGGGGCAAAGCATTCGGCCAGTAGGCTCAGTAGGAGTGCCGACACAAATTACCCGTCCGTAGGGGCAAAGCATTCGGCCAGTACGCTCAGTAGGAGTGCCGACACAAATTACCCGCTCGTGGGGGCAAAGCATTCGGCCAGTACGCTCAGTAGGAGTGCCGACACAGATCGACCGAATGCTTTGCCCCTACAGCCCGTGCCCCTGCTCAGCCCAACTGTTCAAACGGCTCTGAAAAATGCCCTTGCCCAACTTTGCCCCCACGGCGAACTGGTAGCGGTACGCTCGTCAGCACTAGAGGAAGATGGCGTGAGCCATTCGTTTGCAGGTCAGTTAGAGAGTTTTCTGAACGTACCGCTAGAGGAAGTGGGCGATCGCATTCAACAAGTTTGGCAGTCAGGGTTTAGCGATCGCCTGCTGACCTACCGCCAAGAGCATCAGTTAGAGGGACTGCCCCAGCCGCCTGCCGTGCTGATTCAGCAGATGGTGGCGGCAGATGTGGCGGGTGTGGCATTTAGCGCCAATCCGGTCACAGGGCAGCGCGGCGTTTCGGTGGTGTCGGCTGTAGCGGGACTGGGCACCAGCCTAGTCGCGGGTGATGCCGATGCCGATACCTGGACGGTCAACCGGGGCGGGGCGATTGGCGATCGCCAGCTCATCACCCCCGATCGACCCCTGCTGACGGATAAGCAAATCATCGCCGTGGCTCAACTGGCGCGACGCGCCGAGCGCCATTTTGGCCGCCCGCAGGATATTGAATGGGCGATCGCTCAGGGCACCCTTTATCTGCTGCAATCGCGCCCCATTACCACGCTGAGTCAAACGCCCGATCCCGATGGCGTGCTCAACATTTGGGACAATAGCAACATTGCCGAAAGCTACGGCGGCATTACCACCCCGCTGACGTTCTCCTTTGCCCGTCACGTCTACGAGCAGGTCTATCGCCAGTTCTGCCGCATGATGGGCGTTGCGGACGGGGCGATCGCCCAACACGACACCACCTTTCGTCGCATGTTGGGTTTGGTACGCGGACGCATGTATTACAACCTGCTGAACTGGTATCGCATTTTGGCGCTGCTGCCAGGTTTCACCATCAACCGTCACTTTATGGAACAGATGATGGGGGTGCGGGAAGAACTGCCTGCCGATGTGCTGGCGACACTGAACCAGGCAACCCGTGGCGACAAAATTCGCGATAGCCTGCGACTGGGGCGCACCCTGCTGGGACTGGTGCAAAACTATGCCACCCTGCCTCGTCACATTCGGCAGTTTTACCAGCGGCTCGATCGCGCCCTCCAGTTGCCCGTGGCAGAACTGGCGACCATGCGCCCCGACGAACTGGTTGCTCACTACCATGACCTAGAGCAGCAGCTCCTTACCCGTTGGGATGCGCCCTTGGTCAACGACTTTTTCGCGATGATTTTCTACGGCGTGCTGCGAAAACTGACGGTGAACTGGTGCGGAGACACCGCTGGCACGCTGCAAAACGATTTGATTAGCGGCGAAGGCGGCATGATCAGCGCTGAACCTGCGATTCGAGTGCAGCAGATGGCCGAAGCGATTGATGACCCTACCTTCATAGCGCTGCTTTGTACGGGGTCTCTGCCGCAAATCATGGCGCGGATGGACTCAGAAACCGACTTCAAGGCTCAGTATGATGACTATCTGACGAAATTTGGCGATCGCTGCCTCGAAGAACTCAAGCTCGAAAGCGCCACCCTCGATGATGAGCCTTTGATGCTGCTGCGAGCGGTGGGAAATGTAGGGTCTAGGCTTATGGGTGCTCCAGCACGAGGGCACAGTGCAGCAGAAGACAGACAAGATGTACGGTATCTGGCTGAAATGCAAGTACAGACAGTGCTCAAGCCGAATCCGATCAAGCGCATCCTATTCAATTGGGTCTTGCAAAATGCTAGGGCACGGGTGCGCGATCGCGAAAATCTGCGGTTTGAGCGTACTCGCGTCTTTGGCCGCGTCCGTCGCATTATGGTAGAGCTGGGTCGCCGCTTCTATGCCCACGATCTGCTGACCCATCCCCGCGATATCTTTTACTTAGAACTGCCCGAAATTCTTGGCACCCTTGACGGCACCGCCACCAGCACCAACCTCAAAGGACTCGCCGCCCTGCGCCAAACTGAGTTTGAGCAATACCGCCACCTGCCCACACCGGGCGATCGCCTCCAAACCCACGGCATCGCCACCCTCGGCACACTAGATGTAAGCTCTAACATGACTGATGCGAAATCGTCCAATCAGCTTGCTACGGCACCACAGTCCGCTTTTTCTATCGTGAATCCGGCGTGGATTGGCCTCGGTTGCTGTCCTGGAATTGTGCGCGCACCTGTGCAGGTAATCACCAATCCCAAGACGGCTGTGCTGCAACCGGGCACAATTTTGGTTGCCGAACGCACCGATCCAGGCTGGATTTTGCTATTTCCGGCGGCAGCGGGGCTATTAGTCGAACGCGGCAGTTTGCTGTCCCATGCGGCGATCGTAGCGAGGGAAATGAGAATTCCGGCGATCGTCTCGATTTCTGGCATTACCCAGCAGTTGAACGATGGCGATTGGGTTGAAATGGATGGCAGCACAGGTACGATACGGTTGATCGACCCTGAAATTCCCTTTGTAGAATCTAGCACTGGCGCAATTGAATGATATTGCAGGTGTGGAGCGCCTGCAATATCATTCAACTCTCTTGGTTTTTCGTGTGAGACATATAGCAGTAGCCATGATCAATAGGACGCCTCCCTGTCATTCCCGCGCAGGCGGGAATCCATCTGCTCGATAGGTGTGGGGGTGGATTCCCGCCTGCGCGCGAATGACGCTGGCATGTCCTAAACTTTATGACTATGGCTATAAGTCCTAGAATCATTGTTTTAGCTTGGTTTAAGAGTGAATTGAGTCATCTGCTCCCAAGTCACTTTTAGCTGAGAGGGATTGAACCCTAACTCATCTGATGGAGTATGCGCCATGCCCAGCAACGTAACAGCCGATTTTTCCAAAATTCGCTACGCCCAATGTTGGGAGGATGCCGATGTGCTGCTGACGGCACTGGATATTCAACCCGGCGACACCTGCCTCTCGATCGCCTCGGCGGGAGACAACTCGCTAGCCATGCTAACGCGCAACCCGGCGCGGGTAATTGCGCTAGATCTGAGTCCGGTACAGTTGGCCTGTTTGGAGCTGCGGGTGGCTGCCTACCGCGAATTGGAACACGACGAGTTGCTGGTGCTAATGGGTTCTAGACCGGGCAAAAACCGAATGGCGCTATATCGGCGTTGCCGCCCTCATTTGGCTGCCGAGGCGCGTCAGTTTTGGGACACCCATCCCGCCAACATTGACCAGGGGATTGGGCACGCGGGCAAATTTGAGCGTTACTTTACGCTGTTTCGCCGCTATGCGCTGCCCCTCGTACACCCTCCTGCCACAAGCGATCGCCTGCTCAAGGGAGGCATCTTAGAACAGCGTGAGTTTTTTTATGAACAAGAGTGGAATACCTGGCGCTGGCGGCTGATGTTTCGGCTATTTTTCTCGCGCTTCTTTATGGGTAGAGCCGGACGCGACCCCAGTTTCTTTAAGTACGTCAACGGCAGCGTCGCCAGTGGAATTTTGGCGCGCACCCGCTATGCGCTGACCCAACTCGACCCAGCAGACAATCCATACTTGCAGTGGATTCTGACGGGACGACATATGACTGCACTACCCTATGCCCTGCGTCCCGAACACTTCGCCGCCATCCGCACCAACCTCGATCGCCTGGAATGGCACGCCTGCTCTGTTGAGGATTATCTGGATCGGCAAAAGCTGAATCCGCAAGACGCGATTCTCTGCGAGACGGCAAAGCCGAACACCCCCCTCACCATCGACCGCTTCAACCTCAGCGACATTTTTGAATACCTTTCCCCCACACAGTACCACCAGCTTCTACAAAAGCTGGCTGCCGCTGGCACTCCCGGCGGTCGCCTGGTCTATTGGAACATGCTTGCCCCCCGCAGCCGTCCCCCAGAACTGGCTCACCAGCTTCAGCCATTGGATGATTTGGCGCGATCGCTACATGCCCAAGACAAAGCCTTTTTTTACAACGCCCTGGTGATTGAAGAAATTTTGTAGAAACCCGGGTAGTCCTAAATTGGTAAGGATTTTTTGATGGGCGGGCGAAGCCCGCCCATCAAAAAATCCTTACATTAATACCAATACCACTACCCCAAAACGATCAGGGTTCAATACTTTCTACATTCAAAACCTGTAGCTCCGTCACGCTCTCTCCATCACCAATGTCAACGGTTTTGAGACGGCCACTGACCACAACCTTTTTGTCAATGACGGCATTCATTGCTACGTCGTCTTGAAAGCGTAAATATATCTTGTCTACAACAATTGTCGAATCTTGAAAATAAATTGAGTTGTTGAAATAAAGATTTTTGTATGATGCAGTATCCAATACGGCTATTCCAGAAAAACGAATGGTTGGCTGTGGTTTAAAGATATTAAAGTACCAAAACATTCCAATAGAACCGAATAGTAGTCCCAATAAAAACGTGCCAAGCAGTTGAGTATTATGTCGTGATGCTGTCATTGGTGCAAACTAGATTGAGTAAATAGTAGGGCACTTGCTCTACTTATAATTTTTAACTCCCACCGACAACCTCCGTCATCCCCACAATGTCTGTCGATTCGACTCTGCACGGCAAACCCTTAGAAATCAGAATTACTGCTAACTTTGTTGAATAGGTAATCCAGTAACTCCACGCGCTTGGCTCAACCGATGACATCTATAGACCCGACCCCGTTCACCGCTGCCCACTACTGGCTAACCAATGCTCACATTCCCGCACCGCTACTGGTGGGGTATGAGGCTGCAAGCACAGGAGACATGGCTCATGTGGATGTAGAAATTCGAGATGGAGTCATTTGCCAAATTGTGCCGTGGGGCGATCGCCCCCCAAGCGCCACGCCCACTGTCGATTTGCAGCAGGGTATGGTGTGGTGTGGCTTTATAGACATGCACACTCACCTGGATAAGGGACATATCTGGGAACGCGCCATTAACCAGAGCGGCAACTTTGACGATGCCCTAGCCACTGTCAAAGCCGACTCCGAAAAAAATTGGGATGCTGAAGATGTCTATCGGCGGATGAGCTTTGGGCTGAAGTGCAGCTACGCTCACGGTACCACCGCTATCCGCACCCACATTGACTCCTACGGCAAACAGGCTCAAATTAGCTTTGAGGCACTCAAGGCCGCCCAAGATGACTGGGCCGGACGGCTGACACTCCAAGGTGTTTCTTTGGTGCCAGCCGACTACTTTTTAACTGCCGATGGCGAAGCGCTAGCTGATTTGGTGGCCTCTGTAGGCGGCGTTTTAGGCGGCGTTGTGTTTATGGCAGACGACATTGATGCCCAACTCGATCGCATCTTTGCCCTAGCTACAGAACGCAACTTGAATCTGGACTTCCATACTGACGAAAGCGGCAACCCTGGTGATATTGCCCTACGCCACGTCGCTGCTGCCGCCATTCGTCACGAATTTTCTGGCCAGGTCGTGTGTGGTCACTGCTGTAGCCTAGCCGTCCAATCTCCCAACGAAGTCAACAAGACGATCGCCCTCGTCAAACAGGCTAACCTCGGCATCGTTAGCCTCCCCATGTGTAACCTATTCCTGCAAGACCGCAACCAGCAAACGTCGGGCACTTGGGCACTAGCGACAGGCACAGCAAGCTCCGCTATTTATCCGTCTTCCCCTTCGTCTACCCCTCGTTGGCGCGGTGTGACACTGCTGCATGAGTTAAAACATGCCGGGGTGCAAGTGGCGATCGCCAGTGACAATTGCCGCGATCCGTTCTTTGGGTTTGGCGATCACGATGGGCTGGAAGTGTTTACGCAGGGTGTGCGGATTGCCCAGTTAGATGCACCCTATGGCGACTGGTGCCGGGTAATTACAACCACCCCGGCTGACCTGATGGGATTACCGCAGGTGGGGCGAATTGGGGTAGGTCTGTCGGCAGATTTGGTGTTGTTTAAGGCGCGCCGTTTTAGTGAGTTGTTGTCGCGGCCTCAGAGCGATCGCATTGTGCTGCGCCAAGGCAAGCCGATTGACACTACCCCGCCTGACTATGCTGACTTGGACGACCTGCTGCTGAAATAGGGAGACGTGTGCAAGAAAGATGGCAGTCCTAAACGTGTAAGGATTTTGAGATGGGCAGGCGAAGTCCGCCCATCTGAAAATCCTTACCTCAACAGCGCTACCAGAAATATTAGAGGATGTTTGAAAAGTGGTCTGCTGTGATTTTAGGCACCTGTTGATCCCCCTAGCCCCCTACCCTTCGGGAAGCCGCTTCGCGTCTATAAAAAGGGGGGACTGGATTCAAAGTCCCCCTTTTTAAGGGGAATCTAAAACGTTTTGCTACTAACAATCAGACTTTTAAAACATCCTCTTAGACACTAGACACCTAGCGCAGCGCTTGCTGAGCCGATTGGGTCAACTGTTGAATGGTGGCCAGATCGGGACTTGGCTCAACACCATTCATTCGTAGCCACAGCAGGTATTCAATGTTGCCCGCAGGCCCCACCAGCGGCGACCAGGTTAATCCGGCATAGTGCCAGCCCTGGGTTTGGGCAGCTTGAAGGACATGGGCGATCGCCCAGCTTTGGTCTTTGGCATCGCGGACGACACCCTTTTTGCCAATTTTTTCGCGCCCCACCTCAAACTGAGGTTTCACCAGCAGCACCAGTTCGCGGGGGGGTTGTAATAGCGTCCACAGAGCAGGCAGAACCTTCGTTAGTGAAATAAACGACACGTCTACTACGCCCAAATCGGGGTGGACAGCATCGGCAGGATACAGGTCTGCGGGGGTCAAATAGCGCAGGTTGGTACGCTCTTTGAGCGCCACACGGGGGTCTTGTCGTAACGCCCAGGCAACCTGCCCGTAGCCCACGTCTACACCATAGATGCGCTCGGCTCCGGCTTGCAGCAGGCAGTCTGTAAAGCCGCCCGTGGAAATGCCGCCATCTAAGCAAAAGCGACCTTGAACGGTGAGGTCAAATTCGCTCAAGGCTTTGGCTAACTTTTCACCCCCCCGCGACACGTAGGGCGATCGCGCCTTTACGTCAATCTGCGCCGCGATGTCTACCTCGGTTCCGGGCTTATCCACCACCTGCTGGTTAACCCGTACCTCTCCCGCCTGAATCCACCGCTGAGCCTGCTGCCGCGAAGGACACAGGCTGCGCTCTACTAATAAGGTATCGAGTCGTTGTTTGACCAAAACGAGTAAGAGAGAAGGGTAAAGGATGCAGACCTTCGGCATGAATCGCGTCTCGGCATCGCCAAGACGCGATTCATGCTCCTTGGGCAGTCAAAGTCTATTGAGAAGGCAGGGGCAACGTGTTCTATCTATCGCTTGAATAGGGAACGACCCACTACACTTTATTATTGTGAGTGTTGATGGCTGAGAAAAACATATGGGAACTGATATTCAGGGAATTGGCTACTTAGCACTGCCCCCCGGCGGATCTGGGCCAGGTGTGATGGTGCTGCAAGAGTGGTGGGGGTTGGTGCCCCACATTAAAACAGTGGCCGATCGAGTCGCGGCAGCAGGGTTTGTGGCGATCGCCCCTGACCTCTACCAGGGCACCACAACCCACGAACCGGATGAAGCCGGACGGCTGTTTATGGCGCTGAATATTGAACAAACGGCACAGGCGCTGCAATCTACAGTTGATTTTTTATTGAATCATGAGGCCGTAACGCAAGAAAAGCTAGGCGTTGTTGGTTTTTGTATGGGTGGTCAACTGGCGCTGCTGGCGGCAACCCTGAGCCACAAAATTGGCGCAGTAGTTGATTTTTACGGCATTCACCCCAATGTGCATCCCGATTTTTCTAAACTCAGCGCGCCCGTTTTGGGGCTGTTTGGCGAGAAGGATGATTTTGTGCCTCCCGATGCGGTGCGATCGCTTGAATCTGCCATTCAAGCCGCAGGTGCCACCATTGAAGCCCACATTTACCCCGAAGTGGGTCATGCTTTCTTCAATGACTCTCGCCTAGATGTCTACAATGCCGCCGCCGCCGCCGATGCCTGGACTCGCACCGTGGGTTTCTTACAGCAGCATCTGGCTACGGGTTAATCTAGAAGCACTCACTGATTCGGCAGGAGTCTTAAGCCAGTGTCATCCGGCAGTTTTCAGAAAATCAGCCCCGACTGGGAGCTACAAAAACTCTCTGGGCGAGTCAGCGAAGCGGTAGAACGGCTGTTCGCTAATTTGTTTGGAGACAATTCACCCATACCTGATGATTGGACACTGCCGGATTGGTGGCTCCAGGGGATATTTTGGATCGTGCTGCTATCGCTGCTGGGGTGGGGAGGATGGCAGGTGTATCGCCTGCTGCGTCCTTACCTCGTGCGCGTCAATCCAGTGCCGGGGCAACGGGTTGCACAGGAGGCAGCGGCAGAACCTGAGCTGACAGCGGCGGCATGGCTGGGGCGATCGCGTTTGGCTCAACGCCAAGGCAACTACCGCGAAGCTTGCCGCGCCCTCTACATGGCAACCTTGCATCACCTCCACGCCAACGACCTGATTCGCCATCAGCCCAGCCGCACCGATGGCGAATATTTGCAGTTGCTGCAAACGCTGCCCAACCCCTCACCCTATCAGGTGCTCATTCACACCCACGAGCGGCTGTGCTTTAGCCCCATCAGCGTGTCTGCCTCCGAGTTTGAGCAGTGTCAGCGAGCCTACCAGGAGATCGCCCCACAATGACGCTCACTCCGACACTTCCGTGGAAAAACCGTCGCGTTTGGCTGATTACGGCTCTAGTGGTGGGGACGTTGAGCGTGCTGAGTCTGTTCGCTGCACCGGGAACAACAAACCTGCAACGAGGGTCAACCTACAGCCGCGCCCCCGACGGCTATGGAGCCTGGTTTGCCTACATGCAGCAACAGGGAACCCCCGTCCGGCGCTGGCAGCGTTCGATGGATGGCCTGTTTGCGCCTTCGGCAGTACCCGAAGAGGAGGTTGTGCCAATCTCTAACCCTCCCAAACTCACGCCCAAACCCTCCTCTACCCCGCCCGACGGCATTCCCACCCAGCTCATTACCATGATTGGTATTGCCGATCAGGTCGATCGGGTACTACCTTTCAATGAAGAGTGGATTCGGCAGGGCAATGTGCTGGTGCTGCTGGGGGTGAAGCAGCCTGTTTCTGCGGCTCCCTTTAGCGCTTTTTTAAACAGTCCCCTGGGAGTAATTCGAGTCGAAACGGCGCGGCGGCGCGATCGCTCCCAGTCCACATCTGAACGCGCTACAGCTCGGCTGGAAGATCGTTATGGTGCGGTCGTTTGGGAAGAAGCCAAAGGTAACGGCAAGGTAATTTATGCCGTTACGCCCCACCTCGCCGCCAATGCGTATCAAGATGTAGCGGGCAACTTTAAGTTTTTGGCCAGCCTAGTGCAACCGGGGTACCCTGTGTACGTCAATGAATACATTCATGGCTACAAAGATCAAGAGGCGATCGCTCAAGAAAAAGTCGCTGGCAACATTTTTAGCTATCTGGCAAACACCCCAATCGCGCTGGTAGCAATGCAGACAGTGGTAATTCTGCTGGTGTTAATTGTGGCGAAAAATCAGCGGTTTGGCTCTCCCATAAAATTAGAAGCGCCCCAGATCGATAACAGTGAGGCCTACATTCAAGCTCTGGGTACGGTGCTCAACAAGGCTGAATGTAGCGAATTTGTGCTGGAGACGGTGGGTAAGGCTGAGCAGATCCACATACAGCGATCGCTAGGGTTGGGCAATGTGCCGTTAGAGGTGGAGGCGATCGCCACAGCCTGGACTCAACAAACCCAACGTCCCGCCGCCGAACTCTACGAGATTCTGCGTCCTGCTGCCCGCAAACGCCGAATTAGCGAACGAGACTTGCTAACCTGGTTGGGGAAGGTGCAAGCCATGCGTCAGCACTTGCCCTAAGCTGGCACTGCTGCACTAAAAATACTGTCGGAGAAGACTTGCCCATGACCGATGCCACTGCCAACTTCGCCCGCCTTTCCCAATCGCTGGGCACCATTGTGGTAGGGCAAGCCGCCCTAGTGCAGCAGCTACTGGTAGCTCTGCTCTGCGGCGGCCATGTCATTTTAGAAGGCGTACCGGGAACCGGAAAAACCTTACTGGTGAAGGTAATGGCGCAGTTGGTTAAGGCAGACTTTCGGCGCATTCAGCTTACCCCCGATATTCTGCCCTCCGACATTTTGGGCACCAACATTTTTGACCTCAACACCCGCAACTTTTCGCTCAAACCCGGCCCTATTTTCACCGAAGTGCTGCTGGCAGACGAAATTAACCGCACCCCACCCAAAACCCAAGCCGCCCTGCTCGAAGCGATGGAAGAGCAGCAGGTAACGCTAGATGGCGAAAGCTTGCCTCTGCCGGATTTATTTTGGGTCATTGCTACCCAAAATTCCTTAGAGTTTGAAGGGACTTACCCCCTCCCCGAAGCGCAGCTCGATCGCTTTTTATTCAAACTGGTTGTGGGCTATCCCGATGCCCAAGCCGAAAAGCAAATGCTGCTAAATGCCCAAACTGGGCAGCAAACTCGGCGGCTAGATTTAGCCAGCCTCAAACCAATCATGAGCGTTGCCGAAGTTCTACACGCTCGTCAGCAGGTGCGCGCCATCCAACTCACCGACGCGTTACTCGACTATCTATTGGCGATCGCCCACCGCACCCGTCAACATCCCGACCTGTCGCTCGGTGCCTCGCCCCGCTGCGCTGTCGCTTGGCTACAGGCTAGCAAAGCCCACGCATGGCTGAATGGTCGCGACTACGTTACCCCCGACGACATTAAGGCGATCGCCTTGCCTCTGCTGCGCCACCGCCTCAAGCTTCGCCCCGAAGCCCAACTCGACGGCCTGCAAATGGACAGTGTGATTATGGCGTTATTGGGCAGCGTTTCAGTACCACGATAGGATGTTGTGGCTCGCTGCGGTGCACAGCAAGCCACAACATCCTGACCCAGACCTATAGTTCCTTTCTCTTTACCGTTTGTCCATGATTCCCTCTCTCCGTCTTTACCAACTGTTGCTGCTGGGTACCGCTGCTGGGCTGGCGATCGCCCTCATAGGGGGTGAGCGGACGAATCCACCAATGCTGGCGATCGCCCTTGTCGTGACGGCGCTATATGACTTGGTGGTAATAGGTTTGGGAGTTTTGGATGGGCGAGATGTGAAGACGCATCGGGTACAGGTGAGCCGTCAGCCTTTGCAAAAGCTGTCGATTGGGCGAGAGAATCCTGTGCAACTGACGGTGCAAACAGGCGATACGCGCTCTACGCAAGCAAACCAACGGCCAGTCCAGTTGCAGATTCGAGATGATTACCCGGCTGCATTTAAAGGCTCTACAGATAGTCTTCAGATCGCGTTGCCGTCTAACCAAACTGAAACGTTAACCTATACCGTTTTGCCTAGCAAACGCGGCGAGTACCGCTGGGGTAACATTCAGGTGCGGCAGCTTGGGGCGTGGGGATTAGCTTGGCATGACTGGCAGATTCCTCAGGCGGCAACGGTGGCGGTCTATCCCGATTTGATTGGGCTGCGATCGCTCTCGGTGCGTTTGGCACTACAAACCACGGGCAACATCCGTAAAGCACGGCGGATGGGCACGGGCACCGAATTTACTGAACTGCGCGACTACAGTACAGGAGATGATCTCCGCTTTGTTGACTGGAAAGCCACCGCTCGCAAAAGCCGCTTACTGGTACGGGTGCTAGAGCCAGAGCAAGAGCAACCCTTAATTATTTTGCTAGATGGCGGACGACTGATGACGGCGCAGGTACGCGGGCTGAGCCGCTTTGACTGGGGGCTAAACGCCGCGCTGGCACTGGCGCTAACGGCACTTAATCGGGGCGATCGCGTCGGCATGGGCGTATTTGATCGACAGATGCACACCTGGATTCCACCGGAGCGAGGAGCACACCAACTGCCCAAACTGATTGAACGGCTCACCCCTCTCGAACCCATGATGCTCGAACCCGATTATCCTGGTGCAGTGACCCTGCTGACCCAGCAACAAAGCCGTCGTGCGCTCGTGATTCTGTTAACTGATCTGATCGATGAAACCGCTTCCGCTGAACTATTAGCCGCCCTGAGCCGACTTGCCCCCCGCTACCTACCCTTTTGCGTCGCCCTGCGCGACCCCCAGGTAGACACCCGCGCCCACACCCCTATTCCAGACATTCCCAACGCCTACAGCCGCGCCGTCGCCATTGACCTACTGGCTCAGCGCCAGCTTGCCCTCGCCAAACTAAAAGAAAAAGGTGTGCTGATTTTAGACGCTCCTGCCAACCAAATTTCTGATCAGCTTGTCGATCGATATCTGCAATTGAAAGCAAGAAATCAAATTTAGAAAAGAATGAAAAGAATTAAGAGGATGTTTTAAAAGTGATCGGTTGTGATTTTAGGTACATGGTGATCCCCCCTAGCCCTCCTACCCTTCGGGAAGCCGCTTCGCGTCTACAAAAAAGGGGGAACTGGATTCAAAGTCCCCCTTTTTTCTAGCGCAGCGGCGCGCCAGCGCGGGGATATAGGGGGATCGATACCGTTTTTATACCAGCGACGGGACTTTTAAAACATCCTCTAATAATGCTGGGCTTTGCTCAGCATCCTCAAGCTATCTCCGCTCCATTCATGTTGTACTCCATTCATTTTTAAGTCATTTTTATGGACTCTAACCCTTCTATTTCTCAGCACCGGGTCAGCGTATGGGAAGGGATGGCGATCGCCACCGGAGCCTTGTTGTTGGTCGTAGCCGGGTTAGGTGGATTGAGCAACAAAGCCGCACGCAACGCCACCGATTCAGACCGAGCAGTTGCGATCGCCCAAAGCATCATGGACTATCGGATTCCTGGCAAAGTAATGGGCACCTTTGGTCTGAATATTGGCAGCGTTAAGCTAGCCGTGGTTAGTAATGCACCTGCCCCAGGAAACCCAGACAGCAACACCGATCCTTATCTGAAAACTCGTGTGGAACTGCTAGTTGCCCGCACGCCCTTGGGCACTCGCACCAGCGCCAGCACCCCCAACAGTGGTTCAGACTTTGATTTGCTGTCTCTTCCCGGCCTTTCAATTTCCTACGATATCCAAGGAGATTTTCAAGAGACGCGATCGCTCAATCGACGCAGTGCGCTCTGTGGAGTAGTTACCACTGTTACTATTCGCGATGGCATAGCAACGCTGTTAGATGGGACATCCTACCCCGCAGTCCGGTATGAATCTAGCAGCATCTTGGACGACAGATACTATTCGATCATTTTGATGGCGATTGGGCGTAATGCTCAAGGCACAGCCGAACAGTTGTTTAATTCGTTGCAGTGTAATTGATTGTTATACGCCTCTCCGTTGCATGAGGCTTTTTCAAATTGCTTAGATTCTCAATGCTCTCTATAACTGCGTATCGAGGATATGGCAACAAAGCCTGTGTGAGCTTTCAGTAAAGCTTTGCACACTAGCCCCGTCCATTTACTTAGGACGCGAGGTTTTTGTCGGATATAACTGAGATAATTGAGTAAATAAAATAAAAACCTAACCGCAGCAGTATGTCTGAGAACTCCAATATTAAATTTACGATCGCCTTCAATGACCCTGACCTAGACTCAGAAGAACGCGACGAGCAGGCGCAGCGATTCATGAATGAATTGAAGCAAATGGACGAAGTAGAGGTCGATCGCGTCCTCGATCCGAGTCCACCGGAAGGGAACAAGGCAGTGGGCGCAATTTTGGTGGGACTGCTGACGACTCAGGTGAATAAAGAGAATGCCCAAAAGTTGATGGGGTTTCTGGGCGATCGCCTCGGTGGAAAGCCGATTGAGCTATCGATAGAGGCCAACGGCAAAAAGCTGACGGTGAAAGCTCACAGTCGGGAAGAGTTAGAAGCTGCCATCAAAGCAGCCCAAGATTTTGTGACGGCATAGGTAAGCGGACATGACAAAAGTTGCGTTGTTGATTGGGGTCAGTGAGTATGAGCCGGGGCTAAATCCGCTACCTGCGGCGGTGAAAGACATTGAAGCCTTGCGGCGAGTGTTGCAAGACCCAGAGATGGGCGGGTTTGATGAGGTGAAGACACTTGCCAATCCTGAATCCCACACCATGCAGCTTGAAATTGAGACCGTGTTTGATGGTCGTACAAAAGACGATCTAGTTCTACTGTTCTTCTCTGGACATGGGATTAAAGATGACGCTGGCAGGCTATATTTCGCCAGTCGGATCACTCGGAAAAACATCAAGGGCGATTTGATTCGGTCAACGGCTGTTCCTACAAGCTTTGTCCACGACATCATGAACAATAGCCGTGCCAAGCGTCAGGCGATCATTCTGGATTGTTGTTTTAGCGGAGCGTTTGATCCGGCATTGCAGGCAAAAGATGATGGTTCGGTTGATTTGCAGAGTCAACTCGGTGCAGAAGGGCGAGTCGTACTCACCTCCTCTAGTTCGACCCAATATTCCTTTGAGCAGCAGGGATCAGACCTGTCAATTTATACC
>JBBQFG010000053.1:0-23062 GCA_038321765.1 Elainellales cyanobacterium | reverse complement strand
CGCGAATATTCTGTAGGGGCGAAGCATTTGCATCAATATTCTGGCAACGCAGCGTCAATTCGAGTGCAAATGCTTCGCCCCTACTGCCCAAAAATCGCCCTAAATCTCAATTCTAATTAGATGTCAAATGGGTTCTATATAAAAACCAAATCTTAAAACCCTGCGCCGCCCGCGCAGCGGGCGGCGCAGGGTTTTATGTTTAATTACGCTTACCTACCTACCACAAAGATTAAAAGGGTATATCGTCGTCGTCATCGTCACTATCGTCCTCTGGTTCTGAAACTGCGTTAACTGCAACAGTGGACGTTGCAGTTAACGCACTGAGTTCGGATGAGAGCGGTGTTTCCAGCGGATTGTCTGGCTCTTCACCCTCGCTCTCTGAAAAGTCATCATCTAGCGTTACCAGTTGCCCGTTAAACATTTGGGCAAAGCTTTTGGCTGCGCGCAGCACATCGTCTTCTCGGCTCCAGAGGGGTTGTGAGGGGGAGGCATTATTTGCCTCCATGGGAGAAGACTGGGGTGCCTCCATGGGAGAAGATTGGGGCGGGTGTATGGGCTGAGATCCAATCGCTTGACTCGGTGTTGAGAAACCAGATGGTTTTTGACTAGGGATTGGGTGACTAGGCGGTTCTGGAGGTGCTTCGTTGTTGGAGGGTGGTGCGGCTGGCGGCGCCGGAGTCGCATGTGGTGGGCGAGGCGGGGCGGGCGATCGCACGGGTGTCTCTGGAGAGATGGTCACGACAGGTGTGGAAGCATCTACCGCGACGACTTCCAGGCTGACTCTAACGGGCTGATTGCAGAGCTTTGTAAACGCCACCTCAATGTTGGGCAGCCGATCTTTCGCCATTTTGAACAAGGGCTGCGACGTAGTGCCAATTCGCGCCTCCGTTCCGTTGAACGCAATTAGCCGACACTGCTGCCGCAACATCGTCTGGGTAGAAAATGGCTGCACCAGAGTCAGTATCTCCTGCCAAACGCGACCTAAGTCAGTAGCAGCCTCGGCGGTGGGGCTAGCAGCTACTGCATCATCCTCGTTAATAGGGTCTGTCTCTGCTGCGGCTACCGAACGGTCAGGCTCGGAGGATAACGTAGGAGAGGGGGGCATTGCCGACCGCGCCTCCTCTTTTACGGGCGGGACTACCATCGGTATCACGGCTACAGGTGTCGCTGTTGCTGCGGGTTGAACTCTCACAGAGTTAGATGCTGTTTGAGTCAAGACGGGCAAGGGTGGTGCGGAGATCCCAGAGGAGATGGATTGCGCGCTAATGGCGGAGGGCATCAATCCCATCAACGTTACCTCTAGCCACAGCCGAGGCTGGGTAGTATTGCGAACGCGCACTTCGTTTTCTTGCAGGCACTTTTGCCCCTGCTGAATTACGCTAATAGCTAGTGTTTCGGCAAACTGACACATCTCTGCCCACGTAGGTGGTGTGATTGCCGCCAGGTCGCCCCGGGCGGGTGCCGTTTTGGCAATCAGCAAATCGCGGTAAAAACTGGTCAGGTTTTGCAATACTACCAATGGCTCTCGCCCCCGATCCATCAGGTGTCGAGTTCGGTCAAGTACAGCAGCAGGTTGATCGCTGGCGATCGCCTTCACCAGATCCAACAAATCTCGTTCGGGCACGGCCCCGACTAAATCCCACACCTTCTCGGTCGAGATTTCGCCCTCTATCAGGCTCAGTTGATCTAACAAACTTTCGGCATCGCGCAGTCCCCCTTGGGAAATCTGAGCGATGAGCTGGAGTGCATCAGCGGCAATACTAATCGTTTCTTTTTGGGAAATAGTGCCTAAGTGCTGGGCGATCGCCTCCAGCGGAATGCGGCGAAAATCGAACCGCTGACAGCGCGAAATAATAGTGGGCAGCACCCGCTGCGGATCGGTCGTCGCCAATACAAACACCACATGCAGCGGTGGCTCTTCTAAGGTCTTGAGCAAGGCATTAAAGGCCGCCGAGCTGAGCATATGGCATTCGTCGATGACATACACCTTGTAGCGGCACTGCACTGGGGCAAACTGGGCACGCTCAATCAGCTCACGGATGTTGTCTACACCCGTGTTGCTAGCAGCATCGATTTCAATCACATCTAACGCATTACCAAGGGTAATCATGCGACACGCATCGCATCTACCGCAGGGTTTTTCGGTGGGCACCTCGCTCGTGAGACAGTTCAGCGATTTGGCAAAAATGCGAGCGCTGGAGGTCTTGCCAGTACCCCGTGCCCCCGTGAATAGATAGGCGGGCGCAATCCGTTGTTGCCGCAGGGCATTGGTCAAGGTAGAGGCGATCGCTTCTTGCCCCACCAGTTCGGCAAATGTCTGCGGACGATATTTATGATGGAGTGGTTCGTAAGTCACAAAAAATCCAAAGTCGATTGCCCAATCGTTGATCAGACTGCTTCAATCCTACCAAGCTCCGAGCCAAGCTTTTGTACTGTATTTGTACTATAAGGATGATTTGCAGCTAGCGTCTAGTACGATTCTGCCATCGATCAATTCTTAATATTATTGTGACGAAGAATCAGTCTGGGTGGTTCATCCGTATGAGATCCTAAATAGTAATTTGTATACACTCAAATACCTGATTGACTGACAAAACTTGTTAGTCAGATCCCCGAAAGCCCTCACCCTAGCCCTCTCCCGAGGAGGGAACCGGAAGGGTAGATCAACTCCCCTCGCCCTCTGGGAGAGGGGTTGGGGGTGAGGGCTATAGACTTTTGTCAGTCAACCAGCTCAAATACACTACTTTTCAGTGCATGAGGTACAGATTTTTGTTAGAGAACCGCGCAGTGCGCGGTTCTCTAACAAAAATCTGATTCTGTCCAAGCGCAAAGCGCTGTAATTACAATCAATAGAGTCTTAGCAAAAGCTTGAGCAACATGGAACAACATCAACCGTCAACGGTCGTAATCACAGGTGCTTCATCCGGAGTGGGTCTATACGCTGCCAAGGCTTTGTCCAAGCGGGGATGGCATGTGGTGATGGCCTGTCGAGATTTGCCCAAAGCGGAGCGAGTCGCCCAAGAAGTTGGCATGTCGCCCGACAGCTACACCATTATGCACCTCGATCTAGGTGATTTAGCCAGCGTTCATCAGTTTGTCAAGATGTTTCGCGATAGTGGCAAATCTCTGGATGCCTTGGTATGCAATGCTGCAATCTACATGCCATTGCTCAAAGCACCGCTGTATAGCCCCGATGGCTATGAGCTAAGTGTAGCCACTAACCACCTCGGCCATTTTCTGTTGTGCAACCTGATGTTGGACGATTTGAAGCACTCTGGGGAGAGAGATCCCAGACTGGTGATTTTGGGCACTGTAACCCACAACCCAGACGAACTGGGTGGAAAAATTCCGCCTCGCCCTGATCTAGGCAACTTTGAAGGATTTGAGGCGGGCTTTAAGGCACCCATCTCCATGATCAACGGTAAGACCTTTGAACCCGTCAAAGCCTACAAAGATAGCAAGGTCTGCAATGTGCTGACCATGCGAGAGCTGCATCGACGCTATCACGACGCAACTGGCATTACCTTTAGCTCACTCTATCCGGGCTGCGTGGCCGATACTCCACTATTCCGTAACCACTATCCTCTCTTCCAAAAGATTTTCCCCTGGTTTCAGAAGAACATTACTGGTGGTTATGTATCTCAAGAGCTGTCGGGCGAACGAGTCGCAATGGTGGTGGCCGATCCAGAATACAAACAGTCGGGAGCCTACTGGAGCTGGGGCAACCGTCAGAAAAAAGACGGCAAGTCGTTTGTGCAAAAGGTGTCGCCCCAAGCCCGTGATGATGAAAAGGCAGAGCGGATGTGGGATACCAGCGCCAAACTGGTAGGTCTTTAAGCTTCTATAGCTGTCACCCTGGAGCTTAGGATAAAAAAACGACTTGGAACCTCTGCGGCGCACGGGGTTCCAAGTCGTTTTTTTGGGGGTAGTGGTATTGATGTATAGCCATAGACGGATTGGTTAGGAGGGGGTGCAGGGGTGGAACCCCTGGCTGGGGGCAAAGCCCCCACACCCCCTTTGATCCCAGTGTCCTAACCTTTGTGGCGACAGCTATAAGGATTTTTTGATGGGCGAGCGAAGCCCGCCCATCAAAAAATCCTTACCAATTTAGGACTACCTTTTTGGGTAGGGTGTGTTAGCGAAGCGTAACGAACTCTGTAGAGTTTACAGCCACTACAGGGATTTAGAAGCCCAATGGAATCAGTTGTGGTGCGTTACGCTGGCGCTAATAACCCCACAGCGGAGGCATTACCTACAGGGGAGGCAGTACCCCCACGGCTTCTGGCTGTTGCAGGGCGATCGCCTCTACCTCAATCTCCTCTAGCGTCATCGGTTCTGGCGTAATTTGGTCTAACTGACTCCAGATTTCTTGCAGCATTGGCTCCAGACCAATTCGAGCGACTGCCGAAATAATAAACACCGGGGCAGGACTCAAGTCCCGCAGTTGGGTGGCGATCGCTTCCACCTGTTCCAGATCACTTGCCAGTGCGTCTACCTTATTCAGAGCAATGATTTGAGGGCGATCGGGCAAGCCGCGACCGTAGGCATCTAGCTCAGCCTGAATTGTGTGGTACGTGGCGATCGGGTCTTCCTGGGTAGCATCAATTAGGTGTAGCAATACGCGGGTGCGCTCAATGTGGCGCAAAAAGTCGTGCCCCAGTCCAATCCCCATGTGTGCTCCCTCAATCAGGCCAGGAATATCGGCAAACACAGTACCGTCGCCCGATGGTTTGCGTACCACGCCCAGATTAGGAACCAGCGTCGTGAAGGGATAATCAGCCACCTTAGGACGGGCGGAAGACAAAGAGGAAATTAAGGTAGACTTACCCGCATTGGGTAGGCCAATAATACCAACCTCGGCCAGCAGCTTTAGCTCTAGCCGAATCTTACGCTGTTCGCCAGGTGAGCCAGGGAAAGCGTTTTCAGGAGCACGGTTGTGGTTGCTGAGAAAACAGGCATTGCCCAGTCCGCCTTTACCACCTTTGGCTATCAGCAGGGTTTGACCCGGCTCAATCATGTCGCCTAGCAGTTCATCCGTTTCGGCATCATAAATCGTTGTGCCGCAGGGAATGTGAATGATCCGGTCTTCGCCAGACGCTCCGGTCATGTTCTTGGTACCGCCGCGCTCCCCAGATTCTGCCTTAAAAATGCGGGAATACTTGAAGTCCAGCAGGGTTTGCAAGTTCTCATCAGCCACGAGCAGAATAGAGCCACCGCGTCCACCATTGCCACCAGATGGCCCTCCAGCAGGCACATATTTCTCGCGGCGGAAGGCTACCTTGCCATCGCCGCCGTTGCCTGCCAATACTTCAACTTCCGCCTGGTCGATAAACTGCATGACCCTATCCGCAAATGTCTTATTCTAGGTAATGTTCAAAAGTGTTTTTAATAGGATGAACTATCCTGTACAGAGGACGTCCAATCTTACCAAAAATCGATTTTGCACATACCCTTTTCTGATGGTAGGCGATCGCCCCCCTATCAGGCTGGATAAATAGAGATTAGAGAAAAAAACACCCTAAGATTCAGAGACGATAGACCTCTAATGTGAATGGTTTCCTGGCACAGCCAGAAAACCATTCACGTCTTCCAAAAAGGAACGTATGCAAGAAGCCTGGTTGGATCAAAAGTTAATTCGTCCTGTCGTCATTAACTTATAGCCACCCGCCAGCGACATAAACGCCAGGAAAAAACTCCACAAGCTGGTGGGACGTAACATCACACCCCCGCTTAGAAATACCAGCACAATGCCCAATCCCACCAAGATCCACCCTGTATCTCTTGAACTGCTGCTGCCAAACAGTATGGTAAGCGCTCCCGCCATTAATGCCACTATCGACCCAGTTGCTGGCAAATTGCGCCACCACAAATAAGACGTTTGAGTTGTGAAGAAAATGTTTTTTCCTAGAAAATAAACTCCTGCGATTACAAGAGCCAGCCCCAAAAGTTTGATCAGAATTCGCATGGTGTCTCAGAAATCGGGTGAGGGTGTTTTATAGTTATTCTTCCCATTTTGAGCGCAACTTTCCAGAGAAGAGCAGCGCTTCTCAATCTTACAAATTTTAATTTCGGGGCTGGCTAAAAACCTATGGCAAAGCAGAAAAAACACAATCTAAATTGGATTAAAGAAACTCTCGACTTACCAGACGACCATCGGTGGCAGTCTAATCCCGGCTATAAAATTTTTGTGGCGGGTCGCGGTGCGGTGCGGTTTGATGTGCCGCAAGATTGGGTATTTGAACCTGCTGATGCCTCCTTTAAGTTCTCTGACGGCAAACCACCCAACGATAACTGCCGATTGGAGATTTCTTACAATCAACTGCCGCCCGATGCCGACTGGAGCTTGTTTCCGCTAAAAAGAATGTTGAAGCAGGTCGTTCAGAAAGATAAGCGCAATATTTTGTCAACGGGTGAGATCATCACTGTAAAACGGCAAACCGCACGTATTGTGTGGACAGAATTTAAGTTTCTAGATTCACAAGACAATCGAGAGGCGTTTTCCCGCATTTGTATTGGCTTGGGATCTGGCGTGCAGTGTCTAATCACGTTTGACTATTGGGTAGACGATGCCGATCGCCTGACTCCTGTTTGGGATGAGGTGATGCGATCGCTTGTTTTAGGACTCTATATCAGCGATCCCAAGACAGGCACAGCATTGCCCGACTGAAAATGTTAGGTCAAGGGCGGTAAGTCTGCTCGCTTGCTTACCTCTGCCTATGGCACAATAATCCGTACTGTCTGCTGAGATTAAGAAATTTTATGACGATTCATTCCACCCTGCAAACTGCCTTTGATCAGCAGAATGCGTTGAAGGTTATCAGCGGCTTGACCAATTTTGACGGCGATCGCGTCTGTGCCATCGTTCGGGCTGCCGATCGGGGCGGCGCAACGTTTGTAGATATCGCTGCACGGGCAGATCTGGTGCAACAGGTGCGATCGCTCACTCAACTGCCAATTTGCGTATCAGCGGTAGATGCGGAGGCCTTTGTGCCCTGCGTAGAGGCAGGCGCAGACCTGATTGAGATCGGCAACTTCGATGCTTTTTATGCCCAAGGGCGACGGTTTGAAGCCGCCGAAGTACTGGAATTGACGCGCCAAACCCGTGTGCTTTTGCCCCACGTTACCCTATCCGTCACCGTACCCCACATTTTGCCGTTGGATCAACAGGTGCAGTTGGCTGATCTGTTGGTCAGCGCCGGAGCCGATATTATCCAAACTGAAGGGGGCACCAGCAGTGCGCCTACTCATGCGGGGGTATTGGGTTTAATGGAAAAAGCAGCGCCTACCCTGGCCGCTGCCTATGAAATCTCGCGTGCGGTTCGGGTACCCGTGCTGTGTGCATCTGGTTTGTCAAACGTGACCGCTCCATTGGCGATCGCGGCAGGTGCGGCTGGGGTCGGCGTTGGTTCTGCGATTAACCAACTCAACAGTGAAGTGGCAATGGTGGCGGCAGTTCGCAGCATTGTGGAAGCGCTGAATGCTGGCGTGCGCGATCGCTTGCATCGCTAAACGGTTCGGCTAAGCTAGTTCGGCAAAGCTGGCTCGACCAAGCTATCACCACTACAGCGTAGGGGCGTTTTCTCCACAAGGTGCTGTGCGTTTCTAAAATGCCGCAGACTTGGCGTAAAACGTCCTTACCCCATACCCCTCTCAACGAAACATTACTCTCAACAAAACACGCCATAGTTAACTTCTTCAGACACTCAACCAGCTATGCAGATTCGGGTTCAGCCATTCACCGTTCACAAACGTGTTCCTCTCACGATTAGCCGAGGCACCACCACTAAAACCACTAATGTATGGTTGATTTTGGAACACGATGGGATTGAAGGCTGGGGAGAAGCGTCGCCGTTTACAGTCGGCACACCACAAACAACAGAGGCGATCGCCCAATCCCTTCAGCAGTTGGCTCCTAAACTGGCAGCGCTAACGCCCTACGATCGTCAGACTATTGACGCTTTAGTCAACGAGTTGAAGCTGCCCTCTGCTGCCCAAACCGCTCTAGACTTAGCCGTGCACGATTGGCTAGGCAAGCGGGTAGAGCTTCCCCTTTGGCAGCTCTGGGGGCTAGATCGTCGTCGCATCGTGCCCACATCTGTCACCATTGGCATCAATACTCCAGAAGCCGCACAGCAGCGGCTCCGCAGTTGGATTGAGTTTACAACGGTGCACGCGGTCAAAATTAAGCTGGGCAGTCCGGCAGGTTTAGAGGCAGACCAAGCCATGTGTACTGCCGTTTTTAGGGATGTGCCCGATGGGGCGAAAGTAAGCGTAGATGCCAATGGTGGTTGGGATTTGAAGGGGGCGATCGCCATGAGCCACTGGCTGGCAGATCGGGGCGTTACCTACCTCGAACAACCCCTGGCTCCCGGAAACAAGTCAGACCTGCTGCCGCTGTACAAAGCCTCGCCACTACCCATTTTCGTAGACGAAAGTTGCTTTACCAGCCGTGACATTCCTGCCTTGGCAGACCGGGTGCATGGCATTAACATTAAGCTGATGAAATCGGGCGGACTCAGTGAAGCGCTGCGGATGATTCACACAGCTCAGGCTCACGGGCTACAACTGATGTTTGGCTGCTATTCTGACAGTACCCTGGCCAACACCGCCGCCGCCCATCTTGCCCCCTTTGCCGACCACTTAGATTTAGACAGCCACCTCAACCTGCTAGACGATCCCTTCACCGGAGCCACCATGCAAGACGGTTGCCTGGTGCCAACAGACTTACCAGGGCTAGGGGTGGGACGAACACAGGTCGCATCCCTACATTTGCGTTAGTGACATCTGCGTTAGTGGTTCTGCTGCACCTGTCAGGAGTAAACTAGGTTTCTAACGCTCACACGCCCCTAGGATGCTTCAGCAACTCTTAGATAAGGATGGTCGCGCTTACCAGCTCTCTATCTTAGAAACAGACTCTCATATTTTTCTGAAACTGCACCATCACCATCTATTGGTTGGTGAAGCTAAATGCGTGTGGGAATCTCCTCAAACACTGCTGCTGGGAGATATTGCGATCGCCAATGCCGTGATTCCACCGCCCCCTGACGATTTTAGTGCGCTGATTTCTACCCTACCGGGGGGGCAACCCAAGCCGATCAACTATCGCCGTCGCGGACTGGGATCTGCACTGCTGACCTATTTAATTAACCATGTTCGCAACAGAAATGCTCAGCACCTTTACGGCAACGTGTTTGAGCAAGATGTTCAAAATAATTCTAAGCTGCTTCAGTGGTATCAAAAACACGGCTTTGAGATTCGAGAAATACCCGAAGGCGATCGCGAAGACATCGTTGCACACATCCATTTAGATTTGCATCCAACCCCTCTCGGTTAAACATTAGTGAGCCACACGTTGCCCGCTGGTTGACTGACAAATCTCTTGGACACCTGCTGCACCGCCCTAAAATCAATTTCCTGGCTCATCACTAAAGTCCTCTAAAGAGGACTAGATCAGGGTCTGAGTCCATTGAAATGGACTTTCACGATTAGCCTAAAATTTATTTTAGGGCGGGTTGACAACGGAGCAATGAGACTTTCAGGGCTTTTGTCAGTCAATCAGCGTTGCCCGTTTTGTCTTTTATAGCCATAGCCATAGTCATAAAGCTTAGGACATGCCAGCGTCATTCCCGCGCAGGCGGGAATCCACCCCCGCACCTATCGAGCAGATAGATTCCCGCCTGCGCGGGAATGACAGGGAGGCGTTCTATTGATCATGGCTACCGCTATATGATCCCTTTACCGAATCAGCGTTTCCATTAAGCTTGTACCCAGATAAATATAGGTGGCTACAATCAGCGCCGCAGTAGGAATTAACGCCACTAAAAAATGTTTGTACTTAACTGTTGTCAATCCCACGGCATAGCTCACGATATCTTGCGACAACGGCATAACCAACCCAATATACAAAATACTGTGGTGGCTCTTGAGATTGCCAATGAACTTGTCTAGTTCATCGAGATGCCCCTTGCCCACAAACCTCGCCACGACCTGTCGCCCGAATCGCCGCGAGATCCAAAAATTAGTGCTACATCCCAATACCGAAGCGACATAGCTCAGCAAAAAGCCAGCCTCTCTGCCAAACAAAATTCCACCTAGCACATAGAGAGAACTGCCGCTGAGGGGCGCAATAATTAAACTCAGAGCGCATAAGCCTACAAACAAAACAGGCGCTAAAATTCCCGCTTTTTGCACTAAATTTTGAGCATTTTCTAGCCCAATTGACTTCAAGATCAGTGCCATAGCGAGGTAGATTGCTACTACCAATAAGACCCCAAGCAGAATCTTTCGTAAACCGGGTGAAATACGCATTTGGTCGGTCTAACCCTTTCATTTTTGGTTCAAGGTAAGGAAAAATGCCAGGGTCGTCGAGTTTTATCGCTGGCTTGGAACATTCTCCGTGTGGGTCTGGTTAACGTTTAGCCATTCACGCAAAGGAAAATATCAAAGAATCTGCTGCTGTGCCACTGTAACAAATTCGACTGCTTGGTCAATCAAAATTTGAGCTTGAGTTGGAGAAACACTACCCTGACTTTGGTAGTCTCCTTGAAGGCGAATCTGTTCGGCTGTAATCAAGTTACGGTGAAACTCAACAGGGACACGTCCAGTTCTGGCAAATTGTTGTCCAAATGCTGATATGACAGCAGAGTGCTTTGAGAAAGAAAGCTCCTCACCCTCCAGGAATGCTTCTGCAACATAGAACATGGCATAGTAGGCAGGGGAATCCGCAAATTCAGGAAATCCGTTGACTAGCAAAATCCTGGCAGCCTCTAGGCTACTGATGGCTTTCTGCAACAGGTCTTGCTGTTCAGGCGTCATACTGGGACTCCATGCTGATGCACATTGCGAAAGAAATATGCACCCTTCTTGTCCTGGAACTGTTCTTCCGAGGCAAAGACGCAAGACACTAATACGGCATAGTCAAGGCAAAGCACTGTTAAAAAATTGCTGATGCGATTAATCTCAGCGCAGCTATCAACGGCATCTCTCAAGGTGACCATGACATCAATATCGGAATCAGGTTGGGCATCGCCTCGCGCTTGAGAACCAAACAGTAGCAACTGAACCAAGCGATCGCCATACTCCTGTTCTAAATAAGCCCGTAGTTTTGCCAAAATTTCGTTGAGATGAGGATGAACCATAATCACTGTTTTATCAATTTCTCAACTGCACAGAAGACAGCTCTTCCCAAATTTTAGTGAAATGAGCGGCGATCGCCCCCATTGCAGATTCGATCTCTAAACTCCGAGCTTTGAGGTGCAACGTCCGACCTCTAAGGCTGATGTTCCGAGTTCAAGGATGGCGAGCAGTTTGATTCTGGCAAATTTTCTCTGAAAATTCATCAAATTCCAGTTCCAGTCAAACCAAACGTCCCCTTCGACTGCGCTCAGGTGACTCGACTGCTCTCAGGTGACTCGACTGCTCGCCGCTGGCTCGACTGCGCTCAGGTGACTCGACGCTCGCCGCTGGCTTCGGCTTCGCTCAGCCAGCGGCGAACATATAACGGTTACATTTCAAAAGCGGTACAGAAATACTAAAGTTCATTTGTATTGAAGTGCAGATGTACTGTTAAATTAGAGAGAGGAAACGGATCGCGCCATCTATGATTCCGCTGCTACTAACGCTAAAAAATTTTTTGAGCTATCGGGAGGCGTCGTTAGACTTCCGAGGGCTGCATGTGGCTTGCGTGTGTGGCGCAAACGGTGCAGGCAAATCTTCGCTATTGGAGGCGATCGCCTGGTCGGTTTGGGGCGAAAGTAGAGCTGTTGCCGAAGATGATGTGATCCACCAGGGCGAAATGGAAACGCGGGTGGACTTTACGTTTGCCTATCGGCAGCAAACCTACCGGGTAATTCGTACCCGGATGCGGGGGCAAAGCAGCTCGCTTGAATTCCAAGTTGAAACGCCACAGGGGTTCCGCCCCTTAACAGAACGGGGAATGCGAGCCACGCAGCAGCTCATTTTGCAGCACTTGCGACTGGACTACGAAACGTTTGTCAATTCTGCCTATTTGCGGCAGGGGCGGGCAGACGAGTTTATGCTGAAGCGTCCGGCTGAGCGCAAGCAAATTCTGGCAGATCTGCTCAAGCTAGATCAGTACGACACCCTGGCGGAGCAAGCTAAAGAGCGATCGCGTCAGCTCAAAGCCGAACTTGACGTGCTAGATCGCAGTTTGGAGCGCACCAATCTTCAGCTTCAGCAGGGCGAAGGGTTAGCCGCAGAGCAAGATGCGTTGGGGCTGGCACTCGCCGCCATGCAGCAGCAGCACGAGGCCGATAGTGATGCCTTGCGACATCTGCAAAACAGCCGTCAACAGCGCCAAGCCTGGACGCAACAGCTCAGCCTGCACCAGCAGCAAGATGCCAACCTGCGGCAAGACTGTCAGCGGTTGCAGCAAGAATTGCACACGACTCAGCAGCAGCAGTGGGCGCTAGAAGAAGTCTTAAAAAAGGCCGGGGCGATCGCCGCTGGCTATGCTCAGTTCCACAGCCTACAAACCGAAGACGACATTCAATCGGCTAAATTCCACGCCCATCAATCGGCTCAAGCCAAGCGGCAGCAGTTGCAGCAGCAGTTTTTGGAACAAGTCAGCGCCCTCAAAGACCAGCAGGCCAAGCTACAGGCACACTTGGAGTCATTGCAGCAGCAAGGCCGCGACCTGCAACACGGTTTGAAAAAAGCAGATGATATTGAAACGGCAGTAGAGACGCTTCGGCAGGCTCGAACCACCCTGATTCAGTTTGAGCAACTTCAGGGGCAAGCTGCGCCGCTGCTGCAACGTCGCCAGCAGTTGCAAACCCAAGTCGATCGCGTCCAAGCCCGTCTCACGGCTCGACTAGACGAACTTCGCACCACCCAACGTCAAATCCAAACCCAGCTCGATCGCCAACCCCATCTTCAGCGTGCCTTGCTTGAAATAGCTAGCCGGATTGACCACCTAGAGCAGCGCCGTCTCTATCAAAATCAATTGCGCGAAAAGGGGATGGAACGCCGCACGTTTATGGAACGACTCCAGGAGCGGCAGCGCGAGTTTGAAACGCAGCTAGCAGAGTTAGACCACAAAATTTTGATGCTGCGCCGGGAGTCTGGCGTGGGTGAGGTAACGGCAGGCATGGGGACAGGAGATGCGCTGTTGGAGCTGTTGCAGCAGCAAGAAGCGGTTGGCAGCTCGGCGATCGCCACCAATTCAGCGACTAATGTAACAAATGACCTAACGAATGGCCTGATTCCTGGCCTGCTCCCTGGGCTGATTCCTAACGACAGTTCTAGCGAGGATGACACCGGAACCACCAAGCGCAAGACCAAAACCAAATCAAAATCTCAGCAGGTAACGGGTTTCGAGACCTCTGCCTCCCAACTCTTCCCTCCTTGCCCGTTGTGCGATCGCCCCTTAGACGAGCATCACTGGCATCGTGTTTTAGAGCATCACCAAACTGAGCGACAAGAGATCCTCAATCAGCTTTGGGTGATCCGCGAGCAGCTAGCAGTCTCTGACCGCGAGATTCAGGTATTGCGGCAAGAATATCGCACCCTAGAAAAAGAGCTGGCGCAGTCCGGTGAAGCGCTGGAGCAGCGCGGCAAGCTGTTGGAACAGTTGCAGGGGGTGACGAGTGAGCAGGGACGGCTGCAACTGTTGCAGCAAGAGCAGGCGGAGTTGGAGCGATCGCTGCACACCAACGAATTTGCTCCCGATCTGCACGACGAGCTGCGCTTATTGGATGAAACGCTGGCACACCTCAACTACGACGACCGCAACCATGCCCTGGCGCGGGGCGAGGTCGATCGGTGGCGCTGGGCCGAAATTAAACACGCAGAGCTAAAGCAAGCCCAAAAGCGCAGCGCCCAGATTCTCAAGCAGCAGCCCGAACTGGAAGCGCAGATTGCCGACCTAGATCAGCGTATTGCCGACCTCGGCGCTTCACCCCTGCAACGCCAAATTGATGAGCTAGACCAACACCTGGGGGCGATCGCCTACGACTTGAAGCAGCATACTGCCCTGCGAAATGCCCTGCGGCAAGCCCAGTCTTGGCAACTGCGCCATCAAGAACTGCTCCAGGCTCAGCAGCAATATCCCCAGCTTCAACAGCGGGTTAAACAACTAGGAGATTTGCTATCAGAGCGCACTCAGGCACTTCAAACGCTGAGCGGGCAAATTGCAGAGCTAGTTAGTAACGTGCAACAGAACCCCGACACCACTAACGCGCTGCACCAGCTAGAAACCCAGATGCAGCAACGCCGTACTCAGATGGATGAACAACTGGCGCACCTGGGTCGCTTGCAACAACAGCAGCAGCATCTGGCAGAGCTTAGTACCGAGTATGCGACCCTAAGCACCCAGCTCCAGCTTAGCCGTCGTCAATTGCGTGTCCATCAGGAACTAGGTCAGGCGTTTGGCAAAAACGGTATCCAAGCGTTGATGATTGAAAACGTACTGCCTCAGTTAGAAGCTGAAACCAACCAGATTTTGGGGCAAATTACGAACCACCAACTCCATGTTCAATTTGTGACACAGCGTAGCCGCCGCCGGGGCAACGCTGCTAATACTAAAATGATTGACACGCTGGATATTTTGATTGCCGATGCCCAAGGCACTCGCCCCTATGAAACCTATTCTGGTGGGGAAGCCTTTCGAATTAACTTTGCCATTCGGTTAGCGTTGGCACGGCTATTAGCGCAGCGATCTGGCACCGCCCTGCAATTGCTGATTGTCGATGAAGGCTTTGGCACCCAAGATGATGTGGGCTGCGATCGCCTCATTTCTGCCATTCAGGCGATCGCCTCTGACTTTGCCTGTATTCTTACCGTCACCCATATGCCCCGGTTCAAAGAAGCCTTTCAAACTCATGTCGAAGTGTTCAAAACCGACCAAGGCTCACAGCTCCGCTTGTCGTTTTAGCACGCAGGTATTTCCGGCATTGCTGATTTGAAGTATGAAATTTTTTTGAGAGGGGCGCTGAGCGCCCCTCTCAAAAAAATTTCATACCCGGATTAAGCAACACCGTATTTCCTAGCGGGGGTATAAATATCACGGCGCGCACCACCTCGGTCGTTATGAACCGCTTGGCCTTGGGCACACTGAAGGGGCAACTGAAGACGACTTCGTGCTTACCCCCCTTTTAGAGCCAACTTGAGAGCCAACTTGTGAGAATTGCATACCTGGTCAACCAATATCCCAAGGTCAGTCACAGTTTCATTCGGCGTGAGATTTTGGGTCTTGAGGCCTGCGGCATGGAGATTATCCGGTTCGCCGTTCGCACCTGTGGGTCTGAGCTGGTGGATGAGGCCGATCGGCAAGAATTGACCAAAACGCAGATCATCTTAGATGTGGGCATTCTTGGCTTACTGGTGGGGCTGATGCATGTCGCCGTGACTCGACCAAGAGGTTGGGGGCGCGCAGTGTGGATGGCGCTACGGCTCAGCCAAGGTGCAAAGCGGGGTATTTTATACCAGTTGGTTTATCTGGCGGAGGCTTGTGTTCTGCTGAGGCGGTTTCATGCCACGCCGGTAGATCATCTCCACGCTCACTTCGGCACGAATTCCACCACGGTGGCGATGCTGTGTCAAGCGCTAGGTGGTCCCACCTACAGCTTTACGGTGCATGGGCCAGAGGAATTTGATCAGGCAGAGGCGATCGCCTTAGGTCAAAAAATTGAACAGGCTGCGTTTGTCATTGCCATTAGTTCCTTCGGCAAAAGCCAGCTCTATCGCTGGTGCGACCATTCCCACTGGAGCAAAATCCACGAAGTTCACTGTGGGGTAGACGATGGGTTTTTAGGCCAAACTCCACCCCCTATTCCAGAAACACCCCAACTGGTTTGTGTGGCGCGATTGAGTCCACAAAAGGGACATTTGCTGCTGCTAGACGCGATCGCCCCTCTCGCCGCTGCCGGGTTAGCCTTCAAGCTAGTTTTGGTAGGCGATGGAGAGCTACGTCCTCAAATTGAGGCGCTAATTGCACAACACCACCTGCGCGATCGGGTTGAAATTACGGGGTGGGCTAATGGTGCTGCTGTGCGACAGCATATTCTCGATTCCCGCATCCTGGTTTTACCCAGTTTTGCTGAAGGGTTACCGGTTGTGCTGATGGAAGCCTTGGCGCTGGCGCGGCCTGTCCTCAGTACCTACGTGGCGGGTATTCCGGAATTGGTCGAGCCAGGTGTGTGTGGTTGGCTGGTGCCTCCTGGGTCTGTAGAAGCGCTGACTCAGGCGATTCGCACTGGCCTACAAACGTCTCTCGCTGACCTAGAGCAGATGGGGCGGCAAGGTCGAGAGCGGGTCATACAGCGGCACAGTGCAGCAACTGAATCCCGCAAACTGGCAGCGCTGATCTACCACTATGCAGGCAAGGTACCAGGCGAGGTACAAGACTTTCCCCTGCTACATCTTCAATCCAACCCGGCTATTGTTTTGAAGCCACAGTCCGTTCGGCTTTGAAACAGCACCGTGTCTAACTGTTCGTTAATGGCTGTCTCTTAGAGAGGTAACTATGGCATCCACATCAACTCTGCATCGGTTGGCGATCAGCGCTGCAGTTTGGACTGTTTTGGGCTATGGAGCCAGTCAAGTTCTCCGGTTTGGTAGCAACCTCGTTCTGACCCGATTGTTGCTGCCAGAGTATTTTGGCTTAATGGCTCTGGTCAGCGTCCCAATCATTGGGCTGCAATTGTTTTCGGATGTAGGCATTGTGCCTAGCATTGTGCAAAACAAGCGTGGCGATGAGCCAGCCTTCTACAACACAGCTTGGACGCTGCAAATTGTGCGAGGGTTTGGGCTGTGGCTATTCTGTGTGGCGATCGCCGCTCCTGTAGCTCAGTTCTATGCAGAACCACGGCTGCTGCTGCTGATTCCGGTGGTGGGATTAACCACTGTCTTGAATGGGTTTGAATCGACCGCTGTAGCAACACTGCGCCGTCACATTGATTTGGCTAAAACGATTAAGTTCGACGCTCTGATGCAGATGGCCTCCATAGCCTTTATGATCCTCTGGGCCTGGTTTAGTCCAACTATTTGGGCGCTGGTGGGAGGTAATTTAATTGCTGCACTATTGCGAACGGTACAGAGTTTCTGGCTAATTCCAGGTTACAAGAACCAGCTTGCCTGGGATCGAGACGCTCTCAAGGAGCTGTTTTCGTTTGGTAAATGGATTTTTGTTTCTACCGCGCTAACGTTTTTGGCCACTCAGACGGATCGGCTGATTCTGGGCAAGCTGATCTCGGTTGAACTCCTGGGAATTTATGCGATCGCCTTCACCCTGTCAGATATTCCTCGGCAGATTATTGGTGCTCTGGGCACTAAAGTTATTTTTCCGGTGATCGCACGCAGTGCCGATTTGCCCCGACCTGAACTGCGTGCCCTCATTTTGAAACAGCGTAGGCTGCTGTTGATGGGGGCAGCGATACTGCTGTCTAGTTTGGTGGTGTTTGGCGATCAGTTTATCCTGAACCTGTACGACGATCGCTATGACGCCGCCGCCTGGATGGTGCCCATTATGGCGTTTGGCCTCTGGCACACGCTGCTCTACAGCACCATGAATCCCTGCTTGCTCAGTTTGGGCAAATCGTCCTATGGTGCGTGGGGAAATCTGCTGCGGTTCGTGGCGATCGCCATCGGGTTGCCTCTGGGCTTTGCTGGGGCTGGTTTGTGGGGAGCAGTTTTGGTGATTACGTTTAGCGACTTACCCATGTATGGAGTAGTGCTACAGGGCTTGCATCGCGAAAAGCTGACCTGCTGGATACAAGATTTGCAGACCACAGCCTTTTATCTGGGGTTACTAGCGGTTATGCTGTCAGCCCGATATGCGCTGGGGTTAGGGTTACCCTTAATTGCCCCATCCCTTTAATTACGCCATCGCTTTAGTTACTCCATTTCTTTAGGACTTACGCACCTCACATGAAAAACCAAGAAAGTTGAATGAATTTGCGGGCGCTCCGCGCCCGCAAATTCATTCAACCGCGTAAATTCTATTCTTTAATTGCTCCAGACTATGAGGTTGAGACTGCGACCGAAACATCCAACCCCTTAAGTTCAACCCGTTCTGATCCGTCACCATCCTACCTATGAGTCCTCTGGTTCCTCTTGTCTTATTTGGTTGGATTCCCACTGTGCTGTACTTCTTTGTGCGGTATCCACCCCGACGTGCGGTCATTACCAGTTTTGTGGTGGCGTGGTTGTTTTTACCCCAAGCGGGCTATCCCCTACCCGGCCTGCCAGATTACACCAAAATGTCTGCCACCTGCTATGGCATTTTGCTAGCTACGTTTATTTATGATTCTGGGCGGTTCCGTGCGTTTAGACCAGGATGGTTAGACAGCCCCATGTTGATCTGGTGCCTCAGCCCAATGGCATCTTCGATAACCAATGACCTAGGCGCGTACGATGGGTTTTCTGCATCGATGGAACAGGTGGTGACCTGGGGCTTGCCGTATTTTTTGGGACGGCTGTATTTGGGTAATTTAGTTGGACTAAAGCAGTTGGCGATCGCCATTTTTGCCGGGGGTTTGGCCTATGTTCCCTTCTGCCTGTTAGAGTCGCGCATTAGTCCACAACTGCACCGTTTGGTTTATGGCTTTCACGTCAATGCAGACTTCTCTCAAACGATGCGGATGGGAGGCTATCGCCCCACCGTTTTTATGGTGCACGGACTGGCCGTAGGTGCCTGGATGATGGCCGCATCCCTAATCGGCATTTGGCTTTGGCACGCAGGTGTGCTGAAACAGTTTTGGGGTAAGCCAATGAAATGGCTCGTACCGACCGTGCTGTTTACGTTTATCAATTGCCGTTCAACCGGAGCCTATCTGCTATTGGTGATGGGGCTTGGTATTTTATTTGCAGGTAAGAAAATCCGCAGTACCCTGCCGCTGCTGGTGTTAATTGCGTTTATTGGTGGATATTTGTATCTGGGTGTGTCGGGTGCTATTACCCCCGAAAAACGCGCACAGGTCAATACCACGCTTACCAAAACGCTGAATGCAGAACGTGCTCAGTCCTTAGATTTTCGGCTGGCTAACGAAGAAATTTTAGGGGAAAAGGCGCGAGAGAAAATGGTGTTTGGCTGGGGAGGGTGGGGTCGTGCCCGCGTGTATGACGACTATGGCAAAGATATCTCCGTAACGGACAGTTTGTGGATCATTGCCTTTGGTAATCAGGGCATCATCGGTGTAATCAGCTTGTTTAGTTCAATCTTACTGCCATCCCTTTGCTTTTGTTTTTCGCGTTATCCACCTCGCACCTGGAAGCATCCGGCAATAGCGCCCGTAGCTTGTCTAACAGTGGTTAGCACCTTGTTTGCGTTGGATTGTGTGTTGAATGCGATGATTAATCCGGTGTTTACGCTGGCCTGTGGCGGAATTGCTGGGTTGGTGATGAATCCGCAACCCGTGAAGCTTACCCAAAAGCAAGTGATTGCGAAAGGTATTGCACCATCCAAACGGTTAACACCTCAACGGTGAGTAATACCGTTTCCATTCTGGTAATACCGTTTCTCTTTAAAGCTGCCAATTCCTTTGGAGCACAATGCAATGTTATCTTTGTGTGCGCTATGGGCACATTAAAAGTGTCAAATTGCTAATGCTAGCTCACACAGCAAGAATATTGCTTGGATAATCGCAAATTGCAGTGACCACAGTCTACCTATGCTGTCATGGGCAATAAAGTTATTTTGTAAATTGTTCAGGCGATCAGTCGCTTGCCGGGCCCGTTTTTGATGTGCCGTGTGTTGCGGTAAGTGCAGCAAATTACCCATCAAAATACGCCAAAGCAAGGCTAACAAATTTGCTATAGCAACCATCAAGACGGTTAGGACAAAGAGGTATGGGGCTTTCGTCTCCAAGCTAGGGGTAAGACCTCTGCACCCTTCCTAACTAGCCCTTGAAGGGCTATAAAGCACAAGAAAATTTCTCAGTGTTTATCGCTTCAGGATTTCTCAACCTCTCTATTTAAGAGCTTCTCAGAATGAGCATTTCCCCTTCAATTACATTTGTGTGCTGCGTTGAATCGGGTGGACTAGAGACCCAAACTATTCGCATGATTGAGAGCCTGCGGCGGTGGGGTGGACGGTTTGCAGATGCCCCTGTATTTGCAGTGACACCCCGCCTTAGCCCTCCCCTGGCGCTTAGCACCCACGCTGCTTTTGAACGGCTTGGAGTAGAGTATCTGCGGTTTCGGGCAGATAATCCCTATGCCTGGAAGGGCTTTTTGAATAAGCACCATGCAATGGCAGCGGTAGAAAGGATTTGTACATCAGACTGTATAGGCTGGCTAGATAGCGATTTGCTAATTCTGGATGAGCCTGAGCAACTTTTGCTGCAACCTGATGAGGAGTTTGTTGCCTGTGCGCCCGACAAGAACTTGGGCACAACTGGCTCAGACGATCCGTTTGACTCTTACTGGCGAGCAGTTTGCAACGCTATTGGGCTGGATATTGATGCATTACCGTGGATTGTTACGGAACAGGAGGGGGCGCGCATTCGCCTTTACTGGAATAGCGGTGTTTTTGCCTACCGACGCTCTACCGGATTTTCTAAGCATCATTTAGAAACGACGCTGAAGTTTTTTAATGCTCGTCTAACTTCAAAAGTAACTAAAAACGCTTATTTTACGCAGCATACCTTAGGAATGACGGTGGTGCAGCAGGGCTTGAAGTGGCGATCGCTTCCCTACCCCTACAACTTTCAAGTGGGCAGCAAGACAGACCCCCTTTGGTGCACTCCAGAGCGGTTACAGCAGACCAAAATTCTGCACTATCACGATGCCATGTGGGAGCCTACCTGGGATGCATTCCTAGAATCTTTAAAGGGCACGCATCCCGAGGTTGTGGCCTGGTTGGCACCTCAGGGCACCCTCAAGAATGACAGCCATCCGCTTTGGCGAGCAATGGGTAAGGGGCTGAAGCTGTGGCGATCGCGCCAGGAAAAAGCGTATTGCAAACAATGCACGATGGTTTAAGCATGAGACTTAGTCGCTCAACATAAACCGCTAAAGCCTGCATAGCGCTTACCCAGCGATTGTACATGCTGTGCAGGCTTCAGCAGTTTTCACTCCTCTAACATGAATGCGAATTGCACGATGCCTAACCACACTCGCCCAAGCTTGCACCCTGCAAAGATTCTCTATGCCGCTGGCCCTGGAAACATCATTGGAACCTACCGCCATTGGTTAAACAAGCAGGATGACCCCGCTCAAGTTTCTGTCACTTATTCTGGGCAGTTTTATGACCTGTGTGCAGCTTTGGGATGGCAGGCGTATGTAATTTCGTCCTATCGAGAGCGAGAGCAACTCAAAGACGGTCAGTTTCGGTTGGAGCATCGGCCCAAGGCCACCGGCTTTCGACTGGGTCTTTTGTATCATGTGTATGAAATTTGGTATGGTCTCCGTCTAATCCTCTCTGCCCTTCGATTTAGGGCAGATTTTGTGGTGGTAGACAGTGGCACAACCCACTGGTTTGTGCTGTCTCTGATGTCTTACTTCGGAATCAAAGTCATTCCTTCGCTGCACTGTGTTCTATGGCGCAAGTATTTGCCTCAAAAACGGACGGAAACACTGTTCTTAAAACTCAGCTGTCGCCTATTTCAGAGAGACTGCTACGCGATGATAACGGTTTCTGAAGACATTGGAAAACAGGTGGCAGAATTAACCGGGGGCAAGACCCAACCGATTGTCCCCTTTCTACCGCTCTATCGTCGAAATCAATTTGAAGCGATACAGCCCGCGAACCCAGATACATTGCCGTTTCGGATAGTTTTTGCAGGGCGAATTGAAACAGACAAAGGCGTTTTTGATTTATTGGAAATTGCTAAGCGTTTAATCCTAGTCAAAAATCAAGATATCGTTTTTGACATCTGTGGTTCAGGTTCAGCGCTGGAATTGCTGCGTTCTACGACTCAACAGACGGGACTCGGCGATCACTTTGTTTGTCACGGTCATTGCAACAAATCCCAAATGCAACGGATTTTTGAGCAGTCTCACGCCGTTATTGTGCCAACCCGCAAAGACTTTGTTGAGGGATTCAATCAGGTGGTTGCAGAGGCAATTTTAGCGGGGCGACCTGTGATTACTTCAACGGTTTGTCCAGCGATCGCCTATGTTGCAGCAGGCGTAGTTGAAGTATTGCCTGAGGATATCGACGGTTATACAGATGCAATCCTTAAACTGTGTCAAGATCGTTCGTTTTATGAGGAAAAACGTCAAAGCTGTAGCCAGTTGAGCCAGCAATTCTATGAACCCAATAACAGTTGGGGAGCAGCTCTCCAGTCAATTCTGAAATCAGAGTTAACGTGAATGGCTTCCTGACACAGCACAAAAATCAAAGCCCTCCTTAAACCCAGATTTTTAGCCAGCGTGAAAATGCTCCGCCGACTAAAAATCTGGGTTTAAGACTTTTTGTTCTGTTTATAGGAATAACCCTATTGCCGGACTTAATGTTGCATACGCTTCAAGATTGGGAACGCTAAACCTAGATGATTCAAGGATTGCAAATTTGTGGGTGCCCGGTAACAAAGCCAGTTCATAGCAGTTGAATTAGGATCTGTATTAAAAAGCGGTAGTCTAAATGGGTGCCAAACGAAAGTGACTTAGGTTTGTCTTATAGCGGTTACCGATCTGGTGCGGTACGAATAACAAGCTGAAACCCTTACCCTGTCTGTCCAACGTGTACCTCATGTTAAGAGGAATCGCTATAAATGGAAGCGAGATATGCAATGAAGGATAAATCTAATCAAGTGATGCAGAATTACTTTGGAATACGTTGCTTGATTTTGCGTCATTTGTGCCGCAATCAATCTATCTAGGATGTTAGGCAACAGCACCTAGATGAAGAGCAACTTCAGATTTATTTTCACGGTTGTCAAGAGTACTGGTATCCTCATTAAAGAGTAATCCATAACTAGACACAATCTAGTCGAGCCTCGTCCCAGCAGCGTCCATTAAATCGAGTGGTGTGGTACTTAATGAAGTCTCTTTTAATACGTCAGGCAGCTCAGATAACTAAAACACAAAGTGATTTAGAAAAATGGAGAAACCATAATCTTTACTATTACAAGGATCTAGAGAAATTTTTTCGTTTTTTTGT
>JBBQFG010000052.1:0-23119 GCA_038321765.1 Elainellales cyanobacterium | reverse complement strand
CCCACTAAGGGAAAGTCCAGACCCATTAGGGGAAAGCCCAGATTAAAGGGTAGATTCATTCCTAGAAATCTCCTGAGGAGGCAGAAGCTTCAACAGGCTGAAATTCTATCTGGTCAAATTTATCCCTCCCAAAATACCTCTTTCAGGAGTTCTTGGTGCATGGCAGCGCGATCAGTTAGGGCATGAACTTGATTCGTCGATAGCGATGCGCCATTGGCATACAGCTCAATCCAGGTTCGGCTGATCTGATTTGGATCGGTGGGGATCTGGTCGAGTGTCCAACCTGGGAGGCTGAGTTCATCCATCAGGCGGCTGACCTTAGGGTCATAGCTGAGCGCAAAGCAGAGGCATTCAGCCGCCGCCGCCATAATTAGCCCGTGTAGGCGCATGGCGATCGCCATCTCCACCCCATGAAACACACCCTTGAGCTGGAGTGGATCAGTCAGCGTCAAAATGTGACTCACCTCCGGCATCGCTGCATGGAATGTTCGGGCGATCGCCAAATCTTGGGCAGGCTGAAAGGGAATCAGCAGAATGCAGGTTTGGGTGGCAATTTGAAAGGTAACCAGCGCTTGCGCTAAGGTCTGTAACCGCTCTGGTGTCAGCAGCGGATGCGATCGCAGCACCACCGCCACCCTAGGCGCTGGTAAATCCCATAGACCCGGCACAGGTTGACCGTGCAGCGCCCAGACCGGGTCGGGAGCCAACGTTGCCGGGATATTCCAACCCGCCAATAGCTCTTCCGAGGCGCGATCGCGCACACTCACCTGCTTGCAGCCCCAAAACGCTTGCCGCGCCAGCCAGCGAGTTGTGGGATGGTGGAGTGGCCCAATTCCCTGCGCCCACGCCACTGTTTTTAATCCCATCCGCTGCGCCAACAGCATCAACCCAGCATAATACAGCGGGTTTAGCGCACTCGTTACATCTTGCATTAAACTACCGCCGCCCCAGATAAATGCATCGGAACGCCGAAACGCGGCCAAAATAGCAGGTAAAGACATGCGATCGCACGCCTCTACCCCATATTGTTCAGCGGTTTGCAGCGGATCTCCCGATAACACCAGCGGTGTCACATGGGCAGGCAACATTTGCAGCAGCGTTGCCAATAGCGCCTCGTCGCCGCCATTGCCCTTCCCGTAATACCCACACAACACTGCACGAACCATGGCGATCGCTGTAGTTATACCGTGAACTAGAACCCTCACCTAATAGATTACTGCTAACAAGCTGGGCAAAGACGTACGGCTTGAACAACAGAATAGTTCATTACATAGGCGGAACGGGGGCGATCGCCAATAACGCCCCTGTTGTAGAGACGATATAGATGTTCGCCTTTACTTTATTGGGTTCCAGAAAAAGGATTAAGCACAATCTAACGGCTATCGGTTCCACTCATTCCGGGTTTGCCGCTCAAACTCTAGTGGATCAATGCGCTTAGGGAGAAAACCAAACAGACTTGGGCGGGCGATTGCCTGAAGATCTGGAGACGTATTTGGCAGTGACTGCAAAACACTGACCATTTCTACTAGCCCTGGTTTTACAGAGTCAGGTAAGGTGACTTCAATGGTACGTTCAGCCGTCACTGTTACGATCTGGCGAATTGTTTCCATTACAACTGAATCCCTAATGTACTAAGTATTGCCCGCATACCACTGACACGTCAGATCTTTGCAAACCAATCCGCATCCACCTCAACAGACTCGATCATTGTTATTTTGACACCGAGACTTAGCTCTTTCAATCGTTGGACTAACTGTTCACCATCTATCAAATCAATTGGCGGTGCTCCATCTCGCGTCGCTTCTTTAATCGCGTCTCTGGTAAACGTGCCAGTTGTGATAAACAGCCCCTTGTCAGTCCGTCCTTGCATTGCTCCGCGAAAATCTCTAATTTGTCCTGCCGTTACCGACCCTTGATAGCGCTTGCACTGAAATAAAACGTGGAAACTCAAAAAGCCATTGATACGGGCAATTCCTACACCGTCAATTCCTCCATCGCCTGCTTTACCTGTGACCTGCACCTGGATAAAACCAGACTCGCGCAATAAGCGTTGTGCTAACCGTTCAAACCCAGCAGGCTCAAGTGATAGTAGAACTTTATGCAGTTGCTGATGCCATGCCAGTTCTTCTAAGGTTTCAATAGATTCAATAGATTCAATAGTTGCATCCAAAGTATTGGATTGTGCAGCTTTATTTCTATCAGCATCCCGTACTGCTTTAACAATCTCTTTGGCTTGAAGATTGTCTAGATTAATCGAGGTTGAAACTAGAGACCACAC
This sequence comes from Elainellales cyanobacterium, assembly GCA_038321765.1. Classification (GTDB taxonomy): domain Bacteria; phylum Cyanobacteriota; class Cyanobacteriia; order Elainellales; family Elainellaceae; genus CASBQJ01. The sequence goes on along the minus strand of JBBQFG010000052.1, from coordinate 20,841 downwards.
CCCACGTGATGAGTTTTGTAATAGTCCGTATTTCTTCAGATAGGTACGGCTCCATGCCAAGCGATACTCAACCTCAGTCTGCGAAGTGCTGCCATGTAAAATTTCCAAAACCTTATCAGGCACGTTGAGAATTTGCACGACCTTTTCATAAATCTCTTCAGTTGTGCCAGATCCCCCCAAGAAGTGTAGAGCTTGAATTGTGGGCAGGAGCATGGAGTCAAAGGTGGGAAATGAAGAGGTGGATCGCTTCATAGGAAAAAAGTTGATTCAATTTGTAAAAATCCTACTCTATCAACTATAAATCTAGACTTATGAACCATAACTTATTAGCGATCGCGATTGAATTAACCCCATGTTTATTTGGCTATTTATTACACAATCTGCTGATTAGGTATTGACGATGTACCGGATATACCCGTATCCTTTGTCATTAAGGTTGTTGCACGAAACGAGCAACCTAAATTCGCTCCAAAAATCTAGCACCACTCAACGCTGTTAGCTCCAACGTTGAGTGGCTAACCCCCAAACTGGTTCTAGCAGTCTGGCGGCTAACTGGGAATTTTAGCATTCTCTCTAGCCACCCTGCTTTGTAGCGAGCGGGGTGGCTAGGTTTTTGGGGTTTCCCTCTTACCGCTTATGCAGGAGAACCCCGATGGTTGAGATGTTTGATGCACCGTCTGTACGCAGTTTTTTGACGGGTAGTGAGGATGAGATTCGTCCTCAGCCGTTGATTTTGCCGCTTTACGTGATGCCGCTGGCACCCGAACAAGAGCAGCTCAGGATCTTGCTAATTAGCAGCCCTGGTTGGGTGCGCGAAACGATTCACGATTTGCATGGACGCGGTTTTGCCAACGTCAAAGACTGGAGCAGTTTGCAGCCCGGTGCTAATCCCGGTGAGGTGGTGAGCATTTTGACCCGGCGGCGATCGCGACGGTAGAAGCGGTAGAACCGGGTAGGGGCAGCAGCATACCCTGCGAGAAGCAAGCTGTGGCCAGCACTGCGCGGCCATTTCTAAACGGTACAGGCCAAATGCTCTGCCCTTTCCAGCGGCGATCGCCTCACAAAAACAGGCGATCGCTCCCCAAAATTCCAAACCAGCACTGATAGCTCCCCTATCTGCACCTATTTGGCTCAAACCGTCAACAACAATCGGTTGCAGTCATTCCAGAGCTGCCGAAGAGGACTGCTCAGCAGCGCTGAGTTAAAACCTAAATTTGCTGTTGAGATTTAAGTAGTTACCCGGAGGCATTTAGTTAACACTTGATTTGGCTAAAAATAGTAGTAAAAATGCTGATTTTTCTTTGTCATACAGGCTCCTATGCTATTTGCAATGATGAAACGATAGTGCAGTTCAAATACTAGGCCGTAGGGTTTAATTTGATCCGCTACCGTAGATCGAAATACTACATTCTGCCCCCTATCTGGCAAGGAAATCTTTACAATGACAACGTTACAAAAGTGGGCGATCGCATTTATCGGGTGTTCGGTTTTGGGCTTAGGTCTACCTCAAGCGGCGTTTGCTCAAGAGTCATTGACTGATGAAGACATTGCGGTCATCGTAGAAGCCTGTGATGCAATTGATTCTGGAGAAATTACCGACGACGATCTAGATACACTAGATGATGTTGAATTTGACGCTTTGATAGGAGCCTGTGAAGCTATTGCAGATGGCGATGTCAGCGAAGCCGACTACGCTGAATACGTTCAACAGTTCACCGTCATTGAAACGTACTATTACGAGGAGTATTCTGTAGAGACCTCTGAAGAAAGCGTTGAGTATTCCGAAGAAGAGTCTGTAGATGAAGAAGAGTACTCTGAAGAAGAGTCTGTAGACGAAGAAGAGTTCTCTGACGAAGAGTCTGTAGACGAAGAAGAGTTCTCTGAAGAAGAGTCTGTAGACGAAGAAGAGTTCTCTGACGAAGAGTCTGAAGACGAAGTAGAGGAGTCCTAACACTTCCTGGGCAAACGCTCAGTTTTTAACTAAAGTCTCTAACTAAAAGGGGTGGAGTGCTAAGCACTCCACCCCTTTGTTTAACCATGCTTGATTTTCTTGTAGGGTATGAGTGGCGATCGCTACTCATACCCTACGTCCATTGCATCCTGCAACTTCAAAACTGTCTAGAGCAAGCGAAAAATGAAGGGATAGTGGTAAGCCTGGTCAGGCGTACTCAAACTCTTCAAAATTGCCAGAATTGGCATCACTAAGCTGATAACACCCAAAATTGCGAGTAGTGGGTATCCAATTAGCACCAAGCACAACACACCAAAAATAATGCCATACAGCCACACATTAAAGTGAAAATTAATGGCTTCTCTAGCGTTTGCTTTGACAACAAGGTCGTCAGAAACCAGTAAAAGGGCAATAGGCAAGCCGACTGACACGACCAATGCACTGAAGAAAATAGATCCGTGTGCCAGAGACGACAACAACTTACGCTTATCGTTATCCATACTTTGCATTTTGAACCCTCCTGGATTCATTTCGATTGTTCTATCTACGCTGTTTATTCCTTAATAGTACTGTCTCTACCCGTTAGAAAAAGTCTATCAGTAGGGCGGTTTCCTAGAACGATTGGGTAGGCTTTTCTGGTGTATAGGGTTTGCGGAAATCGGTTCGTCATGGTGGCAGGTCGATTAGAGCATTGCAGATGGATGGGAGAAAGGCTGTAGTTTCTGCATCTTTCGCCCATCTCATCTTGCTCCTGCTCCTTCCATTGGTATCCAACGTCAGCCCTTTAGGAGTTGATAGGCTGAAAGCGCTAGAGTTTGGGGAACATTAGATAGGGAACATTAGAACAGTACTAGTGTAGATGAGATGTAATACTGAGTTTTTTTACAGCAATTTTCAATTGCGTAAACCACAGTTATTTTTTAGAAGCCGCGCGGGGCGCGGCTTCTAAAAAACAACCCGCACCTAACCAAGCGCAAAGCGCTGTAAGGCGTAGGTGACGTGTACACTTCCAAAAAACACCACCTCTTTGAAGCACCATCTACTTGGACAACCGCATGATTAGGGGCAGATCGTATGATTAGGGGCAGACAGTGGCACTGGGGCGATCGCCTGCAAAAACTAACGGGACTGCTACTCTGGTGCGGGCTAATATCGGGCTGCGCCGTTCTCTCTCCTTCACCAGATGCTCCTTCAGCGCAATATGCTCACCTGCTGTTGGGCAACCCTAGCGGTGCTACCAGCGACCCTAAAAATGTCAACAACTATCTGATTACTCGGCCACAGTACGCCCTTTCTTACAATCGTGACAAAGGCATTCCTAACTGGGCTAGTTGGCAACTCAACCAAAGCTGGCTAGGCAGTTTGCCCCGTCCCCCGTTTGCGACTGACTCCTCACTACCGGGAACTTGGTATCACGTCAGCCCCAATGATTACACAGGCAGCGGCTTTGATCGGGGTCATGTTGTACCTGCTGCCGATCGCAATAACCGTCAAGCAGACAGCGAGTCCGTGTTTTGGATGACAAACATTATTCCCCAGGCGGCAGACAACAACCGGGGTCCCTGGGGAGATTTAGAGAACTATTGCCGTGAGCTAGTAAAGCAGGGCAAAGAACTATATATCATTTCGGGTTGGGCGGGTTCGGGTGGGCAGGGCGAACGAGGCAAAAAGACGGCGATCGCCCAAGGTAAAGTGGCGGTTCCAGCCGCTACCTGGAAAGTTGTTGTCGTCCTCAACCAGCCTAATTTGGGTATTCAAGCTATTCGCAACGATACTCGCGTGATTACGGTCATCATGCCCAATGTGCAGGGCATTAAAAACGATGACTGGCGCTCTTACCGCCAATCGGTAGATACCCTCGAACAAATTACCGGGTATGATTTTCTTTCCAACGTTCCGCTTCCCATTCAAACTATTCTAGAAGCCAAGACGGATAAGCGGTAAAGCATTTTTATAGCTGTCGCCCTAACGGTCAACATACCCAAAGGTCAACATACCCAAAGGTCAACACAAATAAGGTTTTGGAACCTACGTTCCGCACAAGGTCTAAAGCCTCGGCCTGAGTTCGCTAACTCGGTGGCGGCTATAAACACCAGCGCACATAGAGCACACATAAATTGGGGCGTGAAACCAAGTTTCACGCCCCAACGATTAACTAGACCCAAGATCGAAACTTAAGGCGCAAGCGATCGCCTAATTGACTGGACGACGCCCTTCAAATATCAAGAGTGGCTAGCTTCTGTTTCTTTGCAGAAACTAGACCTTAGAGCGACCTTGGAAAATTCTAGTATTTACCAGAGACCCCGAACTGGAGCAGAGCTGCTACCACCAGTGTTCTGGTTGTAGGTAGGCTGAGCGTTTTGGTTGTAGGAAGGCTGCTGACTAGACGCACCACCTCGAGGTGTGGTCACGCTAGGCGTTGGACGCGTAGGATCATCGTTGGCGTTGGGGTTGTCTTCCAGATTGGGAGAGAGATCCTGGCGCTGTTGAGCACTGCCATTGTTCATCATGGAACCACCGTTGTTCATCATAGAACCGTCGTTGTTCATCATAGAACCATCTCGACGAGCATCGCGGTCTCCTAGGTTGTCTTCTAAGCGAGGAGAACCCTCTTGACGCTCACCTACGCCATCGTCGTTGACCGACATACCTTCCTGACGGTTAACAGGATCGGTAGGATCGTCACTCAAGCGAGGAGAAAGCTCTTGACGAGCTTCTACATCACCGGTGTTATCAGGAGCATTCATTGTGCCAAAGCCAGGAGCTGAGACGGTGTTTGGGTCGGAAGGATTGACTCCATCCAATCCGTCGCTGCCACCATCGTTGCTACCACGACCACTATTTTGTGCTAAAAGCTGCTCTGCCTCAGAGGTGGGCTGACCTGACAAAGCAGATTGAGAAAAGAGCAAGACGACAGCAGAGCAGCTCAGCAGTGTGCTTGCACCCAAGACTGCAATTGCTTTTGCAAATGTGTTGGAACTTTGAGTTCGTGTGTAATTCATCATGGTCTCCTACGGTGAGCTAAGGTCTATAAACAGTCCAAATGGCTCGTAGAAATGTAGGATAGTCGTTTCGGCTGCCCATCAGGCAAGTAGAAACTTGCACTGTAAAACATTTCACCATTCAAATCGGATTGCTATAGCTAGCGTTCAAGGTCTTGCTGACACTGGTCGCCTACAAAAGCGATCGCTCAGTCAAGATAGCTACACCTCACATTGACTCTGCATCAATCTGCATGTGCTCTCTTGAAGCTACCCATTAACTGTAGGGTTGACCATGCTGAAGCTGGCTCTGTCGGGAGAAGGGTTAAGACTTGTTCCAAAGACGTGTCTACACGGCACCTAATCTAACCAGAATGAACAGAGCCTCTCAGAAAAACAAACAACGCTAGCAAGTAGGTGGGCGTAATTAAATATAAAATTCTAAAAGGCTGTACTGCCTTTTAGAGTTCTGTTTTTGTTCAGGTTGAACTACCCCAACAACAAGCCCAGAGCGTTGCCACCAGTGGGTTATGGACTGCAAACCTGATAGGTACAGCGGCGATCGCCCGCCATCAAATGCTCTATGCGTTCAACCGTAACGGTTTCGCCCAACACATCCCGAAAAACATCCAGCTCAGCATGGCACAAGCCCTGACAGGTCTGAGCCGCAGCGCAGATTGGGCAATGATTTTCTACCAGCAGGAGCACGTTACTAGACTGCTCTAGCACCTCTGCCATATAACCTTCTTGACTACGCAATTGGGCGATCGCTTCCACTCGATCTTGCCAACGAGTAATGCCAGCGAGCTGCTCTCGATAGCTTTGCACTTGGCGATACTGCCGGTCTGCAATCAGTTGCGCCAATCCGTCACTGCCAAAAATTGTCTCCACACCGCGCAGCAAATCAAGCACCAAATCGGCGTGGCTATCTGGAAAGCGACTCACCGAAATCTCGGTTAATTGCCATCGCTTAACAGGTCGCCCAGACGGTCGTCGCTCTTCTCGATAGGTGACCCACTGTTCTGCCTTTAACGTTTGAAGATGCTGCCGCACCGCCATTGGTGACACCTGCAACTGCTCTGCCAATGCCGTTGCTGTCTGTGCCCCTCCCATTTTGAGCAAGTGTAGAATTTGGTCTTTTGCTTTGCGCTTAGCATCCATTTCGGCCACTTAGTAATTAAAATTTATAGCTACGATTGGCAGCACCGCATTTGGCTGGTTTGTTTTGGTCATGGTTGGAGAGATTGGCCAAATGCTTCGCCCCTCTTGGTTGGCTGATCAGACCATCCTTCACCCTTCATCCTTTTGGTAAGAATGAACTCGGCGATCGCCAGATCAATGGGCGTGGTGACTTTTAGGTTTGTTTCTTCACCCTCTACGATATGAACCGGAAGCTTACAGTGTTCAAAGAGAGCTGCGTCATCGGTGACTTCCCAACCCTTACGGATACCTTCGTCGTGGCATTTCTTGAGAGTTTCTACCTCAAACCCTTGGGGGGTTTGCGCCGCCCACAGTTTGCTGCGATCGGGCGTGGATTGGACGAGGTGGTTACCAGGCGAAACGACTTTGATCGTGTCTTTGACAGGAACGGCAGCAATCAGCCCCGGATGAGTCAGCACACTCTGGGCGCAGCGGTTGAATAAATCTGGTGTTGCCAAACAGCGTGCGCCATCGTGAATTAGAATCTGCTCAGCCACGGCAGGTAAAGCCTGCAAGCCTCGGTAGACAGACTCTTGCCGGGTACTACCGCCTTCGATCAACCGTACCTGGCGACCCAGTGCGAGGCTATTGATGACATCTCGGAAGTCTTGCCACTCTTGGGGCTGCGCGATGATGCCAATCCAGTGAATGGCTTCGGTGGCTCTGACCGCTTGCAACGTCCAGGCAATCAGCGGTTTACCAAGGAGAGGCATCAATAATTTGTTGCGATCGCCCCCCATTCGTTTGCCTGAGCCTGCCGCTGGAATTAACAAATACACGCTGTTCCTCGCTAATCGCCACTAAAATTCTACTCACACCTAGTCAGACACTCACACCTAGTCAGACACTCACGCCTAGTTAAATATTGGGTAGTCCTCAATTGGTAAGGATTTTTTGATGGGCGGGCGCAGCCCGCCCATCAAAAAATCCTCACATCAATACCACTACCTATTTTGTACGCAATCTTTAACGGGTACTCAGGTCTAGTCGGGGGTGCAGCAGCCCGTCAATAGCCCCTCATCTAGCTCTAGGGTGTCTGCCATTCTCTTGCCGTCGTGGTAAGCGGCAAGCAGAACTTCGCTGGTTTTACCCCAGGCAATGGTGCCCGTGCGATCAAGGGCGATCGCCCCAAAATCGCGACGGTTCTGCTCAGCTTCGCGAAACGACCGTTGAAATGACTCTAGTAGCGATAGCCCATCGGTCACCCGCACTACAATGCGCGCCGCCAAGCATTCTTCTAGAATGTCTTCCCCAATGCCCGTGCAGCTCACCGCCGCATGGTGAGTGGCATAGTTTCCGGCAGGCGTAGCAGAATCGCTGACGCGCCCAATACGCTCAAACCCTTTGCCGCCCGTAGAAGTACCCACCGCCAGCCGCCCTTCGCTGTCGAGCGCTACCACGCCAATGGTGCCTCGTCCCGCTTCGGAGACTAGCTCTTTTTCGGCCACCACGCCCGCCATTTCATGAGAGAAGTTGCCTGCGCGTTCTTGAATCCATTCCTGAAGGCGAATCTCGGTAAGCGGATCGTGAACGGGCAGCTTGAGTTCTCGTAACAGCTCCGCCGCACCGTGATCAGACAAAATGCGATCGCTACCATCTTGCAGAAACAGCGCCAGGTCAATGGGGTTCTTTACCCGCGACACATTAATCACACCGCTAAACCGCTGCGACGACCCATTCATCAGCGACGCACTCATGCGAATTTGCCCGTCTGATTGCAACACAGAGCCAGTCCCCGCATTGAATCGGGGATCATCTTCCATCAGTTGACACCCGCGCACTACCGCTGACTGAGCACTGGCACCAGCTAACAAAAGGCCGTACACTTCTTCCACCACACGAAACAGCGATAGCCTGACTGCTTCCACGCCTCCCTTCCCCCTGAGGGAACTCCCAGCTCCTCCATGAACAATTAATTTGGGCTGGACTTGACCCATCAGCATGATGCAATACCTTTTCTAGAAACTCAATAAGCAATGTGATTAGAGATATGCCTTTACACCCAGGGGCAATGCGCTACCCTGAAGCGGCATCTGTGCTCTGGGCGCGGCGGCGACGGCATCGCTCTGAGCAATACTTCACGTCATCCCAGCAATCTTCCCATTTTTTGCGCCAGCTAAATGGTCGCTGGCATACCGGACACACTTTAGTGGGCAGATCAAATTTAGAGCGGGAACGTCCCATAGTAATAGATGGTGCGATGTGACTATGAATTTAATACGATGCAATTCTTGAGTAGGGATTGGGCGCTGCTAAGCCCTACTCAAAACGTGGGTTTGATTTAGAGGGGCTGATCAATGCCTAATCCCTACAGCAGGAGCCTTGTGCAGGTGACTGAAGCCGCACCCCGATGGAGCTAATGCAGTGACATATTGCTTAAATTTGGTAGTCCTAAAATTGTAAGGAAATGGTAAGGATTTTTAGATGGGCGGGCTAAGCCCGCCCATCTAAAAATCCTTACATCAATACCACTACCTAAATTTTAGAGCTTAAATTTTAGAGGACATGAGCAGGGCGATCGCATGGCACACGATTTGAGTCAGGGGCTGAGTCAGGCATTGAGCCACGTGCAAATTGTGCTGTTGGAACCCGCAGGGCCGCTAAACATTGGCTCGGTTGCCCGTGTGATGAAAAACATGGGGTTATCTCGGCTAGTGCTGGTTAACCCGCAGTGCGATCCCCTAGGGGAAGAGGCGCGACAAATGGCCGTGCACGCAGCCGATGTACTGGAGGGGGCACAACGGGTAGACACCCTGGCCGATGCACTTCAGGGCTGTCTGCGGGCTATTGCGACGACAGGACGCGATCGCGGTCTGCCCAATACCGCTCTCGAATCACCAAGAACCTGTCTCCCTTGGTTATTAGACCCTATAACTAATATCCCTATAACTAATATGACTAAGGGTGCTGCCCCACCTGCCGCTCTCATCTTTGGCCGCGAAGATCGAGGTCTCAGTAATGAAGAACTCAACTACGCCCAGCGCTTTATTCGTATCCCATCCCATCCTGCCTATCCCTCGCTCAATCTGGCTCAGGCCGTTGCCATTTGCTGTTACGAGCTGTATGGAGCTGCACAGCAAGCAGAGGCGGCAGAGGCAATTGAAGGAATCGGCGGAGATACCGAGGAACTAGGGAAGGGACAAGAACTCAGAAAGCCATCCTCACTGCCATCGGCTTTATCTACGTCGATGCTTTCGGCCTTTGAACCCCCGGCAACGCTAGATCGTGTGGAGGGATATTATCAACAGCTTGAAGCGCTGCTGTTGCAGATTGGCTATTTGTATCCCCATACGGCTAGCAGTCGGATGGAAAAATTTCGGCGGTTATTTAACCGAACGTATCTGACTGATTCGGAAGTAGCCATGCTGCGAGGAATTTTGAGGCAGGTTCAGTGGGCGCTGCAACAGGCCAGCCTTGGCAACGCCGACAGCCGCCGTCCATAATGCAGCAGAGTGATGCGTCAGTATGCGCCAGTAGTTGCCAGTGCTTTTTCCCAATCTGACCTTTAGAACATTCTGACGTTTAAGTAGTTCAACCTAAATAAAAACAAGATTCTAAAAGTCTGCGCCGCCCGCGCAGCGGGCGGCGCAGACTTTTAGGGTTTTATGTTTAATTACGCCCACCTACTTAGAACATTACCAGTCAGCGATTATAGTAGAAACAGGCGTGCCACCAGGTTTAATAAATGGCGATGTGCAACTTTCCCGAACCGCCCTCACCCCAACCCCTCTCCCAGAAGGGAGAGGGGCTAAAGGCAGGCTCGGTTCCCCTTTTCCCTTTGTGGGAGAATGGGTTAGGAGATGTAGCTTGCTTCTGCGGAGCAGTGGGCTGCTTTAAAGCTGCACATCGCGTATTAAATGGCGATCGCCATAGGTTCCTATAGAGGTAGGTTCTGCTTGTGAATTGTTCTAAAACTTTTCACGTAAAATTTTTCGCAGAATTCTTAGGACTGCTATATTCTTGAGCGAATGAGGCAATGTGTAGCGACTCTGACAGGTTTCCTTGGGGTGACGCTAAATTTGGTAGTGCTGAGTCTAAGAATGATTTGAAAGAGCGGCGCGCTGCTCGCTCAAGTCATTTCTGAAATCAACAGGGCTGTTTCTTGCTTTTGGTTGCTTTAACTGTGGTGGAGGTATGCCCCGATGCAGGGCTTTGGTAAATCTTCTCGGTCATCGCGCCGTCGTCCCAATCGCCGCCCTTCAAACGGGCAGACTCAGCCTATTCCACTCCAGCGACCTGGTCAGGCTGTTGATCCTGAGTCTTCGCTGCGGCCAGTGCATAACTCAGATTCGCTCTATGATCCAGGTTTACAAGGCCAACACCGTAGACAACCTGAACTGCCACCAGCGTCTAAGGGCACATCGTCCAATGAAAAAGCTGCCCATCGCCAGTCGCCGCGAGCGTCTTACTCAGACAGCAGTCGGCTAAATTTGCGTAATTTGCTGACTGACCCAGGCGCAGCTAATCGGTCGCGAGACACTCAGCGCGACGGAGGTGGGCGATCGCCAAGACCCACACTGTATTCGGTAGAAAATCCAGCCGATCGGGGGCGATCGCCCGTCTCCCGTGGGCTAAGCCGCACAAACGAGTTTCTGCCGCCCACTGCCGAGCCGCGTCTTGGTCAACGACAAGCAACCGCGTCTCCTGCACCAAAACGATTGCGGCGAACGCGGCGTGCGGCCAAGCCTCCTTCGCCGATGCTCTATCTAACGCGTCTGCTGATTTTAGGGGTGGGTATTGGGGCGATCGCTGGGACTTTTTTGTCGGTATGGAACCCGACTGCGCGCACCCAGGTCGCTACAGCTAGTGCCACAGTGGAAAACCCCAAAGATTTAGCGGCTAAAGGCTTTCGCCTCGACGGGGTTCCAGGTACCATCTCCCTCATGCCCATCGCTACCCGCCTAGGCCAACCCATTGCTCCGCTGGCAGCGTCGATTCAAAGCCTGATTGCTCAGTATCCTGAGTTGGGTGTGGGCGTGTTTGTTGTGGACTTAGATACGGGTAACTATGTCGATATCAACGGTGCCACCGTATTTCCGGCGGCTAGCACCATCAAAGCGCCCGTCCTGGTGGCGTTTTTGCAGGATGTAGATGCCGGAAAAATTCGCTTAGATGATCAACTAACACTGCGACCGGGCGATATCACCGACGGATCAGGTGAGCTGCAATATCAAGAGCCAGGTGTTCAAATCAATGCCTTAGAGACTGCGAACCAGATGATCACCATCAGCGACAACACCGCCACAAATATGGTGATTGCCAAGGTTGGTGGTTTGCCGTTACTGAACCAGCGGTTTCGAGCTTGGGGGTTAAGTCACACGGTGCTAAATAACCTGCTGGCCGATATTGCGGGCACGAATACGACCAGCGCCAAAGATTTGTCAATGTTGATGATGGCCGTTACGCAGGGAGATTTTCTTTCGCTGCGATCGCGCGATCGCTTTTTAGAAATTATGCGGGGCACCGTGAACGACAACCTGCTCCCGGCGGGCTTGGGGGCAGGCGCGGTCATTGCTCATAAAACGGGCAACCTCGCTACCCTCACGGGTGACACTGGCATTGTGGATATGCCCAACGGCAGGCGCTATGTGATTACGGCGATCGTAAAACGAGCCAACGAATCAGACGAAGGGCCGTTCTTGATTCAGCAAATTTCGCAAACCGTATACGAGCATTTTGCTCGACCCCGTACGGCTAATCCTTCGGTAACGTCACCCAGCAGCGTTACCGCTCCCGGTGTTCCCCAAACGACCACACCCCCTTAAGTAGATAGGCTTAATTAAACTATAAGATCCTAAAACCCTGCGCCGCCCGCACAGCGGGCGGCGCAGGATTTTAGGATTTGGTTTTTATGTATAGCGGTAGCCATGATCAATAGGACGCCTCCCTGTCATTCCCGCGCAGGCGGGAATCCATCGGCTCGATAGGTGCGGGGGTGGATTCCCGCCTGCGCGGGAATGACGCTGGCATGTCCTAAGCTTTATGACTATGGCTATAGGTTGAACTACTTAGCCTAAGAATTGCTGATAAGCCGGGTTTTGATTTTCATCCCAGTAGCGGTACCCAAGGGCATCGAGGAACGCTTGCCATTCACTCGTGTCGTGAGGTGGCACCTGCACCCCCACAACAATGCGCCCGTAATCTGCGCCGTTGTTGCGATAGTGAAACAAGCTGATATTCCAGTTAGGACTCATGGAATCGACAAACTTCATCAGCGCGCCGGGGCGTTCGGGAAACTCAAAACGGTAGAGTAACTCATTTTGGGCTAGAGGCGATCGCCCTCCAACCATATGCCGCAGGTGCAGCTTGGTCAGTTCATCATCGGTTAGGTCAAGGGTGGGAAAGCCGCAGCGTTCAAACGCTTCTACCATATTGGCGGCATCTGCCCGATTTTGAATTTGCACGCCTACGAAAATATGGGCAGTGGTTTCATTGGCAATTCGATAGCTAAACTCGGTTAGATTACGACGACCCAAACAGTCGCAAAAGGTGCGAAGACTACCGGGCTTTTCGGGAATAGTGACGGCAAAAATCGCCTCTCGTCGTTCACCAAGTTCAGCTCGCTCTGCCACAAACCGCAGGCGATCAAAGTTCATATTGGCTCCGCAGGCAACGGCAACCAGTGTTTGATTTTGAATTTGTTCTCGTTCGACATAGGCTTTGGCAGCGGCGATCGCCAACGCCCCAGCGGGTTCCATAATCGACCGGGTATCTTCAAACACGTCTTTAATGGCCGCACAAACCGCGTCTGTATCAACCAAAATAATCTCATCTACATACTGCTGACACAGCCGGAAGGTTTCTTCTCCCACTTGGCGCACCGCCACACCGTCGGCAAACAAGCCCACCTGCGCTAACCGCACCCGCTCTCCTGCCAGGAGCGATCGCGACATCGCATCCGAGTCCACTGGCTCCACCCCAATAATTTTGATCTCAGGCCGCAAGCGCTTAATGTACGCCCCAATGCCCGAAATCAAACCACCGCCCCCAATCGCCACAAAAATGGCGTGAATTGGCTGCTGATATTGCCGCAAAATCTCCATGCCAATCGTGCCCTGTCCGGCAATCACATAGGGATCATCAAACGGATGAATAAACGTCAGCCCCTTTTCGGCTTCGAGTTGACGCGCATGGGCATAGGCATCGTCGTAGGTGTCACCATGCAGCACCACCTCACTCCCGCGCGCTTTTACGGCATCGACTTTTACCTGGGGCGTTGTCACAGGCATCACAATTAAGGCACGAATCCCCAGCCGATGGGCACTTAGCGCTACCCCTTGAGCATGGTTGCCCGCCGAGGCCGCAATTACCCCCTGCGCCAGCAGGTCAGCAGGCAGGTTCACCATTTTGTTGTACGCGCCCCGCAGCTTAAAGGAGAAGATTGACTGCATATCTTCTCGCTTCAGCAAGACCTGATTGTTGAGCCTCGCCGACAGGTTAGGCGCAACCTCCAACGGTGTTTCTTGAGCGACATCATAAACGCGAGCAGTCAAAATTAGCTGTAGATAGTCGCAAAGCATGGTGTGAGGGGTAGGTGCAGAGAGTGATGAAGGCTGCTGGTCAGCAGAAACCCAATTTTACGACACGGTACCGCCCCTCTGTTTAATTAGGCTTGCTGCATGAAATTAGAACAAGACTGGCACGTTGCTGTTAAGTAGTTCAACCTACATAACAACCAAATCCTAAAACCCTACGCCGCCTACTGTGCGGACGGCGCAGGGTTTTAGGATCTTATATTTAATTAAGCCTATCTACTTATCACTTGCCGAGTTTCTACCCATGCGTTGAGCTAATCTGTTGATTTAGATGAATATATCTGGCGATCGCCCAGTGCTACCGAGTCATTCAAGCGATCGCCCCCGACATTTGATTAGACTCTGACCCACACTTGCAGCCATTCGACGGTTGCAACTTTAAGTACCTTCTCTACGAGATGGCAAAGGCGATCGCGCTCCCATCAATAACGCAACGGCTACTCCTCTTCGCAACGTAGCAGGCTAACGGCTCAAATCGGCGGAGGCAGACAGCCTCAGACTCAATACTAGTGATTTTTGTCCGTCCACTGCATTTGAATTGTTAGCTTGCTACGTTGCTAGGGAATCTCAAACAAAGACCGAGGCAAGCCTGACTGTCGAATGATTGATTGCAAAGTGCCAATACGGATCTCTGCATAATTTGGGACAGGAACAGTAATTGTCGAACCCTCAGTCTGCTTTTGCATGATGATGTGGCTCCCACGCTGTCGAACCTTAATGAATCCCTGTTGTTCAAGGATTTTACACACCTCTTGGGCTGATAGAACTCGTAACCTACCCAACAACAACCTCCAAACTAGTCACAAATATCTCATTGTGCAATCGACTCTTAATTTCAGATGGATCGGCAACTTCAAAGAATAGCTCTAGTGCTTCAATCAGGTTATTTCTAGCTTCCTCAACGGTATTGCCTTGACTCGCAATATCTAACTGTGGGCATAAAGAGATATATCCGTCCCCTTCGCGCTCGATAATAGCTGTAAATTGTTGTATTTGACTCATAAAGTTCACCTGCAAACATAGCTCAGCATATCTTGAGTTGCCTGACTTGATGGAGAATACGGTTCGTCATTTACATACCATCGATCGCCGCCGCAATCAGCTTGTGCAACCAAAACCTCACCTCCAATCCTGTAAGTAAAATCAATTGCATCGGCTGATTTTTTGATACTGCTGCTATCAACGAACACGCTTTCTCCTGTTGATGAAGCAGTACCGATAAATTGCCACGCTGATTGTGCTGTTCCGTCAACTGATGGTGAGGGTAGAACAGAAACCGATGATGGTGAAGGAATAGGATCTGATGGCGAGGATGAGGCTTATGACTCTTTGAGCGATGATGAGGATGACACAGTTGAAGGCTTAGAGGGAAAGAACTTATCCCAATTTGTAATAAAAGCTACACCTATTGTGCCAAATAGCCCGACTAAAGCTAGGACGATTTGAGTGCGGGAATCTTGGTTTTTGCCGTTATTGTTGTCTGACATTCGCTGGGTTCTGAACGTTTACCGATACCTTCAGATATCTGCTCTAACCAATATCTGAGAGGGCTAACGACCAAGTTGAGCGGCGCTAGACAACATTTGAATAAACGAAGCAATAAATCTTCGCTCGCCGCTCCAACGACTTGTTATGCAGCGTTTTTACAAAAGTTTAAGTTCATGATTAAAGAACGTCTTCAGCCAAAAGTTGCCCCTTGACCCGTTCATATTCATCTTCAAGAAGCCATTCTTGGGCTATCTGATAGTTGGAATGAGTGACTACGAGTCTATAGTTAGATGCAGGGTTGAAAATACGACAAGTGCCATCTTGATTGCCAACTAGCATGAGAATCTTAGGTGGAAAAAGAACTGGATCAACCCAAAGTTCTAGGAACTTCCAGGTTTTAGCTTGTTCTGCGAGGGCTGGTGCGTGGGATTGCATGGTACTCACCTGTTGTCTTCACAATTTTGATCTCACCGTAATAAAGTGAGATTTGGCTCCCATCTACTTTAATTATGTAACCGATCGGCTCTGAAAAGTAGAGTCCATATCGTTCGTAATCGTCCTCTTCATCATCTGTTCCGGTTCGCTCTCCCCCTGCAATGATAGCCTGTGTGACTCGTTCCAGGGTTTCGCGATCGCTGAATACATGCGCTCTGCCTTCTCTTCGGAGTAGTCCTTGGACTTGGAGTGTGTCAGGTAAATGTCGCTCAATCAGGCTAGGTCGGGGATCAGGAGTGATATCTCGGTCAATTCCGCTCATGGGTTGGGCGACGGCACATTATCTCAGAACAGCTTATAATAGCGATTCTGCTGGTTGGGACTGATAAACATGAAATTAACCTACCTACGGCGACGGGCTGTTCGCACTATCGAAATATATTCATGATCCAGACAATGACCCATGCAACAAAGAAGAAGAAATAGTAAAGTGGAAAAATAATAGAGTTAGATATTATCAGCTTCTTGTCCTTAAACGCTCGACCAAAAGTTAACAATGTCATTCCATATTCTGACTCGATATCTTTCGCACGTTGCATATATTCAGCCATATACCCAGATAATCGACGTTCACTATTAATACCCACAAAGAGAACAAATACGGCGATAAGAGATAGTAAGAAGCCTGAAGCATCAAAGCGTAGCAGTTTATTGCCGACAATCGTTTAGAATTGCTGCCTGAACAGTAGTCACAAAAGCCATATCTTGTCTGCGTAGCGATGTTAGTTGACGATACTGTTCTAAAGCTGCTTCGTACTCTAATTTCGCTAACTCCCAAGGTTCCGGCTTATTTGGCACTGTACATACTTCCTAAATTTAACTGTAGAGATCTTTGAAAACTGCCCTTTTAAGAGGACGAAGCTGCATAACTGTTCGCTTGAGCGGCTGTAAGTAACCTTGAACTCAACACCAAGATCTTTCGTAGTCCGCTCCAAGCGAATTGTTAGGTGACAATTTTAGACAATTATTGGCATCAAAAATTGTTTAATTACTACATTTGTGAGTGTTCTACAGAGATGATTTCTACAAAATCACTTATATTTTCATCTATGAAATCTATTAGAGGACATCAGGAGCTTCACGTCGAGAAAGGAGATCTGTAGTGAGTTCTGTTCGTAGAGCACTACACTTCTTTTGAATAGATTCATAATCAGAATCTGTAACTAGACCTTCAGAACTTGCCGATAGAACAGAAGTCAAATGTTTTTGAAGCTCTCCGTAAGCTTCTCGAGCATTTCGCGATAGATAAATTCCCCCTTTCTTGAAATACCAATCACGAAAAGCAAGAGCAAGGTTTTGCAGATCTGTGTAGCTGAGATCTCGATTACGAGGCCATAGCGGTAGAGTGCCCGATTTTTCCCACAGCTCTGAATAAACCTCAATTCTGCGTGTACGCAAGTCAGTATCAACGGCACTTGTAAAAGCAAGCGTAGATTTATTCAACTCCTCAATGGTTTTAAGAAGGGCACCATGTTCTGCCTCTAAACGCTTCAAAGACGAGCCATATCCTGCTTCGGTGCGTTCAAGTATCGAACTGTATTCAGCTTCTGCTCGCTTTAAGGTGCTTTCAAATCGTTTCATGGCAGCTTCCGCACTTTTTTCTGCAATCAATTTCCCTAAAAATGCGATAGCTGCCAAAACAACTGTTGCTCCACCTAGTGCGGAAAGTAGGTCTGTCCAAACCATAAAAATAACCTCACTCGGTGACACCTAACTTGTTATTAGACGGAAAGTTTCCACATATCACCCTAATTTAAGTGGATCAGAGGAAAATTTCTTCTATATTAGGCCAATCCGGTGGATCGGAGGGAAATTTCCGCATATTTTCAAATGTATACGGGCAGGCGCATGTGTATCATTAGTAACATACTCTATCGTCATGGCGTGACTATTCTCATGGAACCGCGTCCCAAAAAGCTGTTAGCTCAAGTGCGAGATGCGATTCGGCTCAAGCACAATTGACAGGGTGGCGGTTATACCCGTATTCTTGCAAATTAAGGTTGTTGAACGATTCTGTAGTCGAGCAACCTGATTTCGCTCCAAAAATCTAGCACCGCCCAATGTTGGTGAGACAACACTGAGCGGCTGACCCCCAAACTGATGTAGGCAGTCTGGCGGCTAACTGGGAATTTTAGCATTCTCTCTAGCCACCCTGCTTTGTAAATGCGCGGGGTGGCTAGGTTTTTGGGGTTTCCCTCTTACCGCTTATGCAGGAGAACCCCGATGGTTGAGATGGTTGTTTCAAGTGCGCGCAGTTTTTTGACGGGTAGTGAGGATGAGATTCGGCCTCAGCCGTTAATTTTGCCGCTTTACGCTATGCCGTTGGCACCGGAACAAGAACAGCTCAGGATCTTGCTAATTAGCAGCCCTGCTTGGGTGCGTGAGACGATTCACGATCTGCATCGACGCAGTTTTGCCAATGCCAACGATTGGAGCAGCTTGCAGCCCGGTGCGAATCCTGGTGAGGTGGTGAGCATTTTGACTCGACGGCGATCGCGTCTCTAGTTGCGCGTCTGCACGAGTGTGATATTGGGTAGGAGGCGATCGCTTACAACTGCCAAGCCGAGAGTGTTGCTGAGCTTGGTACTGGGGGCGATCGCCAACGACCAAAGGCAAGTAAAGCTACAGTCACCAACCCACGACGGTATTGATGTAAGGATTTTTTGATGGGCAAAGCCCGCCCATCAAAAAATCCTTACCAATTTAGGACTACCCCCATGCCTAGTGGTCAAAAATGCTGCTGTATTGCATCAGGTCGAGGGTGACGATGGTAGGGAGGCAGGTAAAACACTGTTGGGCGATATCCCAGCGCTCCTCGCGCTTGAGCATGTCAATTAATTTGAGGCGCACGTTGAGCAAATAGCGAACATCGTTGGCAGCGTAGTTAAGCTGTTCGTCTGTCAGGTAGAGGGCGTTACCCCAATCAGAGCTTTGGGCTGTTTTGTCGAGTTCTACCCGTTCTAATTCCATCACTAGGTCTTTTAAGCCATGTTTGGGGGAATAAGTGCGGGCTAGTTTGCTGGCAATTTTGGTACAAAAGACGGGCTGCACGTCGATGTCTAGGTGATGGCGCAGCGTCGCCACGTCGAACCGGGCAAAGTGAAAGACTTTGGTAATGCTGGGCGTTTCAAAGAGCTGTTTTAGATTGGGGGCATCGGTTTGTCCCCGCAGAATGCGGACGACGCAAACGTGCCCGTCTGGGTCGCAAAGCTGCACCAGGCAGAGGCGATCGCGCTGGGGCAATAAGCCCATAGTTTCGGTATCTACGGCGATCGCTTCTGCCGTTGAGTACACTGCTAGTGCCGCATCAGAAAGGTCGCGGTCAAATACCTGGAAGGAATCGAGGGGCATGGGAAAGGATGAATGGGGCAGGATGAAAGATGACAAGCTTCGTATAAAAGAGCGGTTTCCTGCTCTTTTAAGTAGTTCAACCTACATAAAAACTAAATCCTAAAGCCTTGCGCCGCCCGCTGTGCGGGCGGCACAGGGTTTTAGGATCTTCTATTTAATTAAGCCTATCTACTTATACGAAATTATCTAATTTTGGCGATCGCCCGTTAACCTATTGCAGGTCGAGATGTTTGATTACTGTTTGCACGTCTTTGTCACCTCGGCCAGAGCAGTTGATTACAATGCGAGGGCTGCCAGAGAGCTGAGGGCAGAGGATGTCGAGAAAAGCGATCGCGTGGGCTGTTTCTAGCGCCGGAATAATTCCCTCTAGCCGAGAGAGCATCTGGAACCCTTCTAGTGCCTTTTGGTCGGTGATGCTGTAATACTCCA
The DNA here is from genome assembly GCA_038321765.1 of Elainellales cyanobacterium. GTDB lineage: Bacteria > Cyanobacteriota > Cyanobacteriia > Elainellales > Elainellaceae > CASBQJ01. The sequence goes on along the minus strand of JBBQFG010000052.1, from coordinate 1,411 downwards.
CCCGTCCCAATTCCTTTAAATAGCTATGTTCGGGGCCCACACCGGGGTAGTCCAATCCAGCACTAATCGAGTGGGGTTCAATCACTTGCCCGTCTTCGTCTTGTAGCAAGTAGCTCATGGCTCCGTGCAGCACGCCAACACGACCACGGGTAAGAGTAGCGGCGTGTTTCTCCGAGTCTGCGCCTTCGCCACCCGCTTCGACCCCAATCATCCGCACCGATGGCTCTTCCACAAATTCGTGGAACAACCCCATCGCGTTAGAACCACCGCCAATGCAGGCCAGTAGAATGTCTGGCAAACCACCCCACTTTTCCTGGCACTGCCGCCGTGTTTCTTGCCCAATAATTGCCTGAAAATCCCGCACAATCATGGGATAGGGGTGAGGGCCAGCGACAGAACCCAAAATGTAGTGGGTGCCTTCTACATTGGTTACCCAATCTCGAATGGCTTCAGATGTGGCATCTTTCAGCGTACCTGTGCCCGCTTCTACAGGTCGCACTTCTGCCCCCATCAGCCGCATCCGAAACACATTGAGCGACTGCCGCTCCATGTCGTGCACGCCCATGTAAATGATGCACTGCAAGCCAAATCGGGCGCAGACGGTGGCTGTTGCTACGCCATGCTGTCCGGCTCCGGTTTCGGCAATAATTCGCTGTTTGCCCATCCGTTTTGCCAGCAGTACTTGCCCTAGGGCGTTGTTGATTTTGTGCGCCCCAGTATGGTTTAAATCTTCCCGTTTTAGATAAATTTGTGCGCCGCTGCTGTCGGGTTGGGCGTAGCGCTCGGTCAGCCGCTCGGCAAAGTAAAGCGGGCTGGGCCGTCCCACGTAATCGCGCAGTAGACCCTGAAATTCTTGTTGAAATTCGGGTTGGTCGCGGTATTGATAAAATGCCTGTTCTAGTTCGGTCAGGGCAGGCATGAGAGTTTCGGGGACATATTTGCCGCCAAACTTGCCGAACCGACCGAGCGCATCAGGACGCTGGGTGTCCACAGACGGTTGATTGAGGGAAAGTGGGGTTAAAGTCACGCGATTAAGTGGGATAGCGGAATACGCTTAATTATACCGGGCTTCGTTAAGACGCGGGCTGGCTAATCGGGAAGAGACAAGAGGATCAAGGTAGGATAATTGAACGGATAGCAGCATAAATCTTAGGGCTAGAAGTCGCATGTTCTAGGCATTCTCCAAACCAAAATTTATGCCTCAATCATGCAATGCTCAAATTCACTAAGGATTGCAAATTAATTAACCTGTAATCTTTTTTTGGAAGTGGCGCCCGGGGGGCCGCCGGGCCCAAAAAAAAAAAAGTTTTATTTTATTATGAATAAAAAAAAAGTGGGGGTGAATTTAAAAAAAAAAAAAACAAAAGAGCCCCCCCCCCCCCCCGCGACCCCCACCGGATAAACATAATTT